>CAZEEJ010000159.1:0-13766 GCA_964511155.1 uncultured Planctomycetales bacterium
GCTTCTCTTGCGGCACGTCCTTGACCAGCAGCGACCAGGGGACCTCGCGACCTTCGACCAGCGACTGGAACATGCCGAACACGTCGGAGCCCCATTGCGGCTCGTAAGTGCACAGCGACCCGGGGGCGTGCAGCACGCCGGGCGGGATGAGCCAGCCCGTGCCGCGTTTCAGGCGGTAGGCACGCGACAGGTCGAGAATGCCGTTGTCTCCCTTGTGCCAGTCCTCCAGGCAGCGGCGGACCTGCGCCTTGGTCGTGCCGGGCTCGAGGCCCATGAAGGTGTAGGCGAAGTTGTTGTCCACGTTGTTCATCTGCGGCGAGAAGTAGTACGACTCGGGCTTGCCCTCCTGCCCGGTGAGCTTGGCGTGCTCGGGCCGCTGGTGCATGTGGTGCGGGATGGGGCCCATGTTGTCGAAGAACTTGGAATAGACCGGCCAGCGGTTGTACTTGGCAAACATCGCCTTGCCGATCAGCTTCGCCCCGGCCTCGGCGATCGCGTCCTTGAGCTGGAAGCACTTATCCTCGAAGACCACGTAGCTGAGGCCCTCGTCCGGCTCGCGGTTGTCGTTCATGGCCTCGGTCGTACTGGCGAACCAGCGCTCGTCGATGCCCCCGCGGTCGGCACCCAGGGCGTAGTAATCCTGAGGGGCCAGCTTCAGCCGATGCCCGGGATGCAGGAAGCTGCGCGGCACCCAGGTCGGCGCCAGGCGCAACAGCCCGCCTCCCGCGTTCAACGCACTGTCCACCACACTCGAGAGGTTCTTGGCCACAGCCGTACATGTCTTAGGTTTGAGCATACGAGACCCCTTTACGGTTCACCACTTGCGAACGTCACTTTCAATACCGGTAACTACAGGGGGATCCGCCCCCCTGCCGGTCCGCTTTTCCGCCGGGTGGACAATCACGCCGGCTCGGTCGTCGACTTGAGATCCTTCCACTCGATGACCCGCGGCTCGAAGTTGTTGGCCGACGGGTCGAACATGGCCATCCGCCCCATGATGCCCATGAGCGTGGCCAGCCGGGCCACCTCGATGTCGCACGCCGGCTTTTCCCCCGTGCGGCAGCAGCGGCCGAAATCCACCAACTGCTTGACGCTGGCCTCGCCGTGATCGCAACTGCCCTCCGAGAACACCGACTCCTTCCCCTGAGCATCATAGGCCTTCCAGTGCATACGTGCGAAGTAATCTTCGCGGTACAGCTCCGCACCACCCGTCTGCCCGTAGACGCGCAGCAATTCCCCGCAGAACTTGGGTGTACTGACGTAGAACAGGTGCGTGTACTGAAACTTCACCCCGCCGGGAAACTCGAAGATGGTGGACGAGTGGTCCTCGACGACGCTCTTGTCGGGGTTGTCGCGCATGATGCCGGCCATGGAGACCGCTCGCAGCGGATGCTGCTGCTTCATGATCCAGGCGATGATGTCCATGTGATGGACCGCCTGCTCGACCAACTCGCCGCCGGACGCCTCGATGTCCGCCAGCCAACCGCCGACCGGCCAAACCCACTTCCAGTGCCCCTCGATAAAGCGGATCGCGCCGACGGCCCCCTCCTGGATCTTGCGAACGGCCTCGATGTAGCCGGGCTTGTAGCGCCGCTGCAGACCGATCTGGCAGACGCCCTTGGCCTTGCGGGCCGCCTGAGTAAGCCGGTCCACCTTCTCGACCGTTGTTTCCAGCGGCTTCTCGCAGAAGACGTTGAAGCCCGCCTCGAGCACGGGGATGGCTACTTCCGCGTGCTGCCCGGGCCGCGTGGTCACCCACACGCCGTCGAGTTTCTGCTCATCGAGCATCTTGCGGAAATCGGTGTACGTCTTGGGCTTGTGCCCCTCGATCAGCTCCATCGCCGGACCGATCGCGTCCGGGTTGATGTCGCACAGGGCCGCGATGTGCATGTCTTTGCGGCCCTTGATCAGATCGAGCAGCCAGCGTGCCCGCCCTCCGGTGCCGATGATGCCGAACCGTACGGCATCGGAACTCTGTCCGAAAGCCGGGCCGACCTTGAGCCCCATCGCCAAGGCGGCGCCCCCGACCGTCGAGGCCCCCAGAAACCGCCGACGCGATACCAGACCGCTATCCATGATGTGACCTCCCCTGCACGCCCCGATGTCGAGCCGTGCCGCCTTGGGTACACCTACTGATTCCCCGCGGGCTCTGCCTGAACGGGCTTGATCTTGGTCTGCTTGGTCGGCACCAGTTTGACATCCGGCACATTCGGCACCCGCTCGCCGCGAGCACGGAGCGAGGCGGCCAGGGCGGGTTTATAATCCGCCGGGGCCGCCGCCAGGGCCTCCCGCAACGCCTCCAGCGACCGCTTGCCGGGTATCCGCTGCAACGCCGCACGGGCATCCTCGCGCAGCTCCACGTTGCCCAGCAGATAAGCTAGCGCCGACACGCACTCATCGCCGCCGAGTTCCGACAGCATCCAGATCACTTCGTGGCGCACGGCCCACGGATCTTCATCGGCGAGTAGCGGCATCAGGCTGCCCACCGTCGCCTGCCGGAGCTCCTCGGCGCCCGGCCGACCGGCGTCCCGTACGATCCGCCACATCGCCCGCCGAGCGGCCCGCGAAACCTCCTGCTCCTGCCCGGAGAGCAACCCGGCCAGCGAGTCGAGGGCCTCCGGGCCGACGGTATGAGCATGCAGCCAGGCCTTGCCCCGCACGGTCTCATCCTCGCCGGTGAGGTGCTTGATCAGGTCCTCGACGGCGGCGCTGGCCGAAGGCTGCCCCGTCCGTCCGGTCGGATCCCACGTTGCCGTTTGTTCGTCAGTCGCCATATCTCGAATCCCTCGTGAATAAGGTCACAGATGGTACGGGGCCCGCTGCGGCCGACTCATCATCCGCCGGGCCTGCTCGTCGCCCACGATTTCCTGCTTCCCCTGGTCCCAATGGATCGGCCGGCCCAGGATGAACGAAATGTTGCCGAGCACGCACAGGTTCGAGACCCCCACCGCCGCCTCGATGTTCATGATCGTTTTCTTGCCCGTCTTGATGCCCTGGAACCAGTCATCGACGTGGCCGGGGCTCTTGTAGACCTCCTTCGCACCGGCCGGCGGTACCCATTCGCGGGCCTTGCGCTCCAGCCAGGTCCCCCCGTCGCCGCCCCAGTGCAGCATCGTTCCGCCGGTGCCGTGGTAGATCGCACCGTAGCCCGGCCGGGTGATCTGCGGCTCGTCGTCGCGGCGGGTCTCCGGCGGCGGGCCGGCGTCCGCGTGCTGGCTCCAGGTCAGCACCCAGTCCGGATTCTTAAACGTGTAGACCACGTCCATCTCGACCGCGCTGTCCCACAGCCCCTTCGTCGGCGCGCTGCCGGTCGCCTCGATGGTCACCGGCCCCGTGCCGTCGGCACCCATCCACCACATCGCGCAACTCATGACGTGAGCCCCGCGATCACGGATCTGTCCGCCGCCCGACTCGAGGATCCACCGGAACGTCCCGTGGCAATACCGCGGGTTGTACGGCCGCCAGGGCAGCGGCCCCAGCCACAAATCCCAGTCCAATTCCGGCGGCGGGTCGCAGTCCGGCACCGGCTTGTCGTCCGCCGGGCTGGGGTAGTGGAAGCAGTTCACCCGGTTCACCTTGCCGATCACCTCGTTGGCCAGGTAGCGGTGAGCCAGGTACGCTTCATGCTCCGACCGCCCCTGCGAACCCACCTGCACGGCGATCTTGTTCTCCTTGGCCGCCCGGACCATGGCCTTGCCTTCCTCGATCGTGCAGCAGGCCGGCTTCTCAACGTACACATGCTTGCCGCACTCGGCCGCGTGCACCGTCTGCACCGCGTGCCAGTGGTCCGGCGTCGAGATGACCACCGCGTCGATATCCTTGCGTTCGAGGACGTAGCGGTAATCGCGGTAGACGTCGGCCTGCGGGCCGGCCGTCTTCGAAGCGTTGGCCAGCCGGTTCTCGTCGGCATCGCAGACCGCGGCGATGCTGACTTCGCCCCGGTTCATCCGGGCGACCATGTCGCGGAGATGCCCCCCGCCCATCCCACCGACGCCGATGTGACCGATGACCAGGCGATCGCTCGCCCCCGTCTGTCCGGGCGCCCCCAAGGCCGTCGAGCGGATAATGTGGGGGAAGCCGATCGCCCCGCCCGCCGCGATGCCCGCGGTTTTCAGGAAAGTACGCCGCCGCATTTTCTCGTTTGGGTTGGCCATCTTCTCACCTGTCTGAATCCGGGCAACGTCTGAACGCCGCGAAGCCGGAACCCGCGGCACGCCTTCCCTCTTCCCCACAACACCGCGCTCGCATGCAAACTGCCCCATGAAGCGGTATCATGCCCCAGGCTAAGAGACTACCGCCATTCCCAGCGGTTTCAAGCCCCGCAGGGTGCCCGCGTCCGCGTAGGGGTGTGGCACCGGACTTCGGCGAGCTCTCTTCGAGCCTGAGCCTCAGAGCCGAAGGCAGTCGAGCCGCGTCTCGCCGGTGCATGTGCAGTTTCAAGGCCCGTAGAGGGCTGTGTCCGTGCCGCGACCGTCAGGGAGCAACCGGGTGTAGCTCACGACCCGTAGAATGCCTGTCACGAAAGGAGTTGACATGTCCCGCCCGATCCTGATGCTGGTTCCGCTGATCGTCCTGTTCGCCGCGCCCATGCTCTACGCCGCCCAGCAGCCCGCGGGCGCACCGTCGCCCGCCAAGAAGCCGCACATCGTGTTCGTCACCGGCGACCACGAGTACCAATCAGAGATCAACCAGCCCATGATGGCCCGCATCCTCGAGGCCCACCACGGCATGAAATGTACGGTGCTGTATGCCGTGGACGAGACCGGCCAACGCAACCCGCAGTACGAAAAGAACATCCCCGGGCTCGAAGCCCTGGCGTCCGCCGATCTGGTGGTCATGTACGTGCGTTTCCGTGCCCTGCCGGACGACCAGCTCAAGATGATCCTCGATTACGTCAATGCCGGTCGGCCCATCGTCGGGCTGCGCACCAGTACCCACGCCTTCCTGTACCCCGAGGGACACCCGCAGTTCCGCTGGAACGCGGACTTCGGCCGCGAGGTCTTCGGCCAGCGATGGCTGCGCCACCACGGCCACGACGCCAGCACCCAGGTCTACGTCGTGCTCAACGACCACCCCATCACCCGCGGCCTGGAGCCGACTTTCCATTGCCGCTCATGGCTCTACCACGTCATGCCCCTGCACGGCGACTGCCTCACCCTGCTCAACGGAGCCGCCCTCAAAGGCGACAAACCCAGCGATCCGGTCTTCGGTACCCCCAACCCCGTCGCCTGGACGAAAACCTACAAGGGCGGTCGCGTATTCTTCACCACCCTCGGCCACCCCGAAGACTTCGAGAACGTCTCCATGCGCCGGCTCCTGGTCAACGGCATCTACTGGGCTCTCGGCCGCGAAGCCGACATCCCCGCCGAGGGCTGCAAGGTAGACGTCCCGTCCGCCCCGTGATCGCTGGGCACGACCGAACCGGGGCTGCGCTGCGCTTGGCCCCGGGCTTCACACCGGCCTTGTTTTCACGCTAGGCCCGGCATTCATGCCGGGTCCAAGGCGCCCCCCCCGATGGCACCAAGCCCGCTTCAGCGGGGTTCTCGATGCATGGGTTTACCCTAACGCAGATTATATCGCCTCCCCATGGCTTAAGCCGCCCATCGAGAACCCCGGTAAACCGGGGTTGGGCTTTCGTTGAGCACACCCCGCCTACCCGGCGTAAACGCCGGGCCTAGCGCGGAAAACGCCGGCATAGCCGGCCGGCTTTCCCCGTCAAACCCAACCGGGTTGAGCCGCGACCGAGCAGAGCCGCGGCTCTGCTGCGTTTCACGCGAGCGTCAGCGTCAGGCTGACCACCGCTGCCGGCGGCAGGTTCAGCACCAGCTTGCCATCCGCCCCCGGTACGTGGACGTCCAGCGGCCGGGGCAACACGGCGCGCGGCCGCTCAAAATCGTTGAACGCGTTGAGTCGCTCATCGGCGAGGACCGTCGCTGAGACTTCCGCCACCCGGGCATCACGCACCCGCAACTCAAACTCGAGCGGCTCGCCGTGATGCGTATGCACCAAAGTCACCGTGACTTCCTGTTCCCGGCGTGAGGCCGACCCCGCCACGCGGAACACCTCCGCCGGCCCACCATCGCGGGTGAACCCGCAACTCGGGGCTTCCACACGCAACGGCACCGCGATTCCCCGTTGATGCGGCAGATACATCACGAACACGTGGTAGATGGTCGTCTCCACCAGCCGATCGCCATCGGTCAGGTAGAGCGATTGGAGGCAGTTCACCAACTGGGCGATGTTGCCCATCACCACCTTGTCCGCATGTCGGTGGAACGTGTCCAGCGTCAGAGCGGCGACCAGGGCGTCACGCATGGTATTGTGCTGGGCGAACTGAAACTCCGGGCGCAGGCGCTCGTCGGCCGGGTGCCACGTGCCCCACTCGTCGACGATGAGCTTGACTTCGTGCCGGGGGTCGAACTCCCCCATCGCCGTCCACTGGTCGACGACCAGCTTCTCCATCTGGTCCGCGCGCTGGAGCAGGTCGTACCACTGGTCGGTGGTGAAGGCCGTCGCCGTTCCCGAGGTGCCGCAATAATAATGGGCCGCCCAGGCGTGCATCGGCGTACCGGCCCCGTCCCGCCACTTCTTGAAGAACCGCCGCGTCCAGTCGGGATCATTGCCCGAAGGCCCGCAGCCGATGAGCTGCCAGGGCACGCCGAAGCTCGGCAGCCAGGTCACGAACCGGCGATACTCGGTGCAGTAATCCTCCGGCGTGAAGCTGCCCCCGCAACCCCAGTTCTCGTTGCCCACCGCCCAGTAGCGCACGCGGAAAGGATCGGGATGCCCGTTGGCGACGCGCTCGTCTCCCACGCTGAGCCGGCCCGCCGGGGCATTGCAGTACTCAACCCACTGCTGAAACTCCTCGGCCGTGCCCGTACCCACGTTGGCACAGAAATAGGGTTCCGAGTCCACCAGCCGGCAAAACTGCATGAACTCGTGCGTCCCGAAATGGTTGGATTCCGTGACCTCGTTCCACCGGCCGAACCGCCGCGGCCGGCCCTCCCGCGACCCGATGCCGTCACGCCAGTGGTAGCGATCGGCGAAGCATCCGCCCGGCCAGCGCATCACCGGCGGCCGCAGTTTGCGCAAACTCTCCACCAGCGAGCGGCGAATTCCATCCACGTTGGCGATGGGCGAGTCCGGCCCCACCCAGATGCCGTCGTAGACCACGCCGCCAATGTGCTCCACGAAGTGGCCGTGCAGATTCGGGTCGATCACCGCCGGCTGGCCGGCCGCGTCATGGATCGGTTCGCCGAGCAACACCTCGGCACCGGCCCGACCCGTCGTCTCCGCGGATGCTGCCTGGGCCCACGCCGCCCGCTCCCGCAGTGCCGCCGCACCTGCCGCCACGCCCCCCACGCCTGCCGCAATCCGTCGCAAACACGCCCGACGATTCAGTCGCTCTTCCATAGCTGCCACTCCTTGCATTTCATGCCGTCCGTACCGCGACCCCACAGAGCCGCGACCATGCAGAGCCCCGACCGTGCAGAGCCGCGACCGTAAGGGAGCGGACCACGTGGAGTCCCCTGACTCACGGTCGCACTACGGATGGCGGGACACGCGGGGTCCGCTCCCTTACGGTCGCGGCTCTGCTTGGGCCGCCCCCAGCAACTGCCGCACCGTCCGCTCCAGCAACGGCCGTCCGCCAAAAACCATTCCCAACGCCCGCAACTTCTCCGTCAGGATCTGGTTGCGCGGCCCCTTGTTGAGTTCTGAGATCTCGCTCTTGCTGCCCGTCAGGTCGCGGGCGATGCGGGCCACCTCCTCCTCCGACACGTACCGGTCGTAGCAGTTGTACGCCTGCCCCGCTACCCCCGGCGCCTTGAGGAGAATGCTCACCGCCCCGGCCACGTCGGCGGCGTGGACCTCCTTACCGCCCCGCGGGCTGTTGACCGGCTGGCCCGCGGCAACGGCCCGCACCAGATCGTACCACTTGCTGGCTTCCGCGGGTCGGGCCAGGCCGTAGATCCCCGTCGGCCGCAGGGCACAGATCTCCCAGCCCCCGCCGAGGCCCAAGCTGTGCACGAACTTCTCGATCGCCGCCTTGTGCGCCCCGTAGTGGCTCGTCGGCCAGAGGGGGTGGGCCTCGTCCAGCGGCCGGTTCTCCAGGACCACCTCGTGCACCGCACAGGTCGAGATGAACACGAAACGCCCGACCTTCGCCCGTCGGGCCGCCTCCATCACCCGCAGGCTGCCCAGCACGTTTCGCTCCACGAACACCAGCAGATCGCCCTCCGCCCCGCGGAAGCCCGCGCCCGGCCGATAGAGCGCCGCGTGGACCACCGCGTCCGCACGCTCCACCAGGGCTTCCGCCGACTCCGCGTCGCCGAGGTCCCCCGCCACCCACGTCAATCGCCCGGAGCCGCCCTCGTCAAAACCGCCCCGGTCGCTCGCCTCCAGGTACCAGCACCGGCACTCATGCCCCTCCGCGAGCAGATGGTTGACGATGTACCTGCCCAGAAAGCCCGTCGCCCCCGTCACCGCAATGCGCATATCACTTCTCCTCAACACAGCATCGCCGCCGCTCGCGGCTTCGCACGACCGCGAACAAACCCACCACTTGCGGCTTCGCACCATCCGCCGCTTGCGGCTTCGCACGAACGCGAGCAAAACTCCCCCCCCCACGTTTGTACCCCCACGGTCACCGCCATACAATCACCGCGAGAACCGCACCGGCAGGATTCTAGGAGGCCTGATGCCCCCGATTTCGCCCTATCCACTGCTCTTCGACCCGATCTACAAACCCAAACTCTGGGGTGGCGATTCCATCTTCACCCACTTCGGCCGGCCCAAGCCCATGCCCGAGCCCGTCGGCGAGTCGTGGGAACTGGCGGACCTGGAGCACGATCGATCGCGCGTGCGCAACGGCCCGGCGGCCGGCCGCACACTGGGTGAGCTGCGCGCGACGTGGGGGCGGGGCCTGCTCGGCCCGGCCCCGCTGTTTGAAGGCCGCTTTCCCCTGCTGATCAAGTTCCTCGACGCCCGTGCCTGGCTCAGCGTGCAGGTCCACCCCAACGAGGCCGTCGCCCGCAGACTCGGCGGCAGCGTACGCGTCAAGCACGAGGCTTGGTATGTACTCGCTGCTGAACCCGACGGTGCGATCTACCACGGCCTGGAGCCCGGCGTCACCGCGAAGGATTTTCGCGAGGCCATGCTGACCGGCCGAGTGGACGGCATCCTGCGCAAAGTCCCCGTGCGTCCCGGCGAGTGCTACTACCTACCCAGCGGCACACCGCACGCCCTCGGCGAAGGCGTCCTCGTCGCTGAAATCCAGACGCCCTCGGACGTCACCTACCGCACCTACGATTGGAACCGGGTCGATCCGACCACCGGCCAACCGCGCGAGCTGCACCTCGACGCCGCCCTGGAGTGCATTGACTTCGACTCCGCCCCCCCGCCACCGATCCAGAAGCTGCCGTCTTCTTCCGACCAGGCACGAACGCCCCTCGTCGTCTGCGACTGGTTTAGCATCGATCGGATGACCTGCTTCGAGAGCACGCGGGCAAGCCTTCAGAGCCGCGACCGTGAGGGAGCGGACCCTGCGAGCGCCGGCGTCTCTACGAAGCAGAACCGCTTCCTGACGGGCGCGGCTCCGCTCGAACCGACTCCTTCGCACACCCGCCCGCGGGACATTGCACAACAACCTGAGCAAAGAACCGCCCCACATGACTCAGGGGCATCGGCAGCCGCAAATCCAAGCTCATCCGAGATGTCCGTCTGGATCTGGCTTGCCGGCAAGGCGGAGGTCGCGCGCCCATCCGACGAGTACACGCTCAGCCTGGTACCCGGTGACGTGGTCCTTTGGCCGGCCGCGGTGACCGATTCACAAGTCCACCCATCGCCTGAAGCCGTCTGGCTCGAAGTCGGCGTCCCCGCCGCCGATTGATGAGCCTCTCGATGGCTTATGCGGCCGAGTGATCCGTGTCCGTCTTGCTGGGCCGGAATCCGACCAGGATGACCACACAGCACACCGCCAGCAGGGCTGCCGGCACGAGGTAAACCTTGCTCCAGTCTCCCTCAAAAGCCCCGGTCACGGGTCCGGCCAGCAGCGACCCCACCAGCATGCCGCAACCGATGGTCACCGATGCCAGGAAGCCCTGGGCGCTGGACTTGATATCCTTTGGGGCAATCTTGTCGGCAAACATGAAGATCGTGGTGAAGAAGAACGCAAAACCCACGCCGTGTAAAGCAACCGCACTCACGACCAGGCCGGTCGGCTGGCCGACTGCAAACACCAGATCGCGAAGGCACCACGCCACAATCCCCAGGGCCATGGTCACCCGGAAGCCAAACTTGAAGAGAGCCACTGGCAGCAGGACCATCATCACCATCTCGCACACCTGCCCCGCGGTCAGAACGGTGCTCACCCAGCCCTCTTCGATCCCCACCCCCGCTTGGAGGAAGCTCTGGGTCCAGATGAAATAGAGCTGCAGTTCGACGGCCACGAAAAACGAAACGAGGGCCATGACCGCAAATGCCGGGTTCCGCAGCATGGCCACCGCATCCAGGAATGCCAACGGGTTGCCCACCTGCTTGGACGGCGGCGTGTGAGGCAGGAACAGGGCATAGACCGCGTAGACAACCGACAGCGCCGCAGCCAGGTACAGGCAGTCGCCCATCATCGGCACTCGGAAGGCGTGTCCCACCTTCGCCATCCAGAGGGTGAAAACCCAGCCGATTACGATCCAGCCAATCGAGCCGAACACACGGATTTTACTGAACTGTTGGTTCGGCCAGTGCTGGAAGGTGATCGAGTTGGTCAGGGCGATGGTCGGAGCGTAAAGCAGATTGTAGGCCAACATGCCGACGAAGATGCCGGCGAAGCTGCTGAGCTGGGTCACGACCAACAGGATGATCCCGCCCAGCAACTGGCTCAACGCCAGGAACCGCTGGGCCGCGAAGTAGCGGTCCGCGATTTGACCGCCGATGAACGGGGCAATAATCGAAGCGATGGGCATGGTCATGTAGACGAAGCCGATCAGCCCGAAGTCGGGCGAGCCGTCGGCGTTCTGGAACGCGGAGAGGGTGCCCAGGTGCAGCCCAAGAATCGGAGCCCAGATTCCCCATATCGCGTACTGCAGAAACATCATCGCCGACAACTGCACGCGGAGCCCCATCGGCCTGCCGCTGTCCGCACCACCGGAAACCGCCAGTTCAGGATTCTCCGTCTGGGTCATGACCTTATCACCTCGCTGTAGCAGTTTGCACCGAAGCTCTCATGGAAGACCACGCTTGCAGCGGAGTGTACGCCAACCGCCCCGTCCGTTCAATCCGCCGTCTGCGGCTTCGCCCTCGACCGCCGCTTGCGGCTTCGCCCCCCCCCCCCGCCGCTTGCGGCTTCGCACGGCTACAGAAAACCGCCCCCTCACTCAGCCACGTACAAGTCCCCCACCCGCCGCCACGCCACCTCCGCCGGTGGTTCCCGCGTGACGCTCGCCGGCACCAACACCACCCGCCGCCCGCTCGCCGCCAGCCGCCGCGCCAGCTCCCCCACCCGGGCGGGCTCATCGGCAGGAACCGCCATCACCGCCAGGTCCGTCCAACCCGACCGCAGAGCATGGTACGGCACCGCTGGCCGGCCCATCGGATCGTCGACCAGCACCGCCCCGACCGCACCCGCCAGGGCAACGGCCTCGCTCCCCATCCGCTCCGCCGACCGTTCCACGACCGACCACGGCGTGAACAGGTAGACGTAGTCATTCCGATACGGCTTGTGCCGGGCGACGCCCTCCAGCACCCCGATCCGTTCCGCGATCGCCGGTGCCGTCGCGTAAACCAGGGGCGTCGCCGCCAACATGATCATCGCCGCCCACACCCCCCGCCGCCGCCGGGAACTCTCCGCCCACGCGAGCACGCCCGCCGCCCCCGCCCCGCCCAGGATCGCGGTCAGCACATACGCCGGCAGAAAAAACGTGTACTGATCGACCACGTCGTAGCGGCAGGCAAACCCCGCGTGCAGAATCAAACCGCCCGCCAGCGCCCAACGCAAACCGCCGGGCAGGCCCAGTGCCCGCCATCGCGTCAGCCCGTACACCGCGGCCGGCAGCAGCAGGTTGGGGAACGACAGCAGCGTGAATCCGCCGCTCACCGCCAGCACCCGGCCCGACACGGCCAAGTTGAACACGTTGCCCGCATAGCCCAGCCCCGCCGCCCCGAACAGCGCCGACCCGAGCGTGACCTTCCAATCACCACCTTGGACCATCTCAACCGCCACCAGCCCGCTGTACGGCAGCGTCCCCGCCAACCAGAGCAGCACCCCCGCCGCGACGTCCGTCCAACGCAGCCGTCGGCCCGCCAGCCCCCACGCCACCACGCCCAGCCACACCGGCAGCATGAGCGTCGCCTGCAGGTGGTTGCCGATCCCCAGCCCGTTGAGCAGCAGTGCTCCCCAGAGGTGCCCCCGCCGCCCCGTCCGCAGGTACCCGATCAGGCACCAGCACTCCCCAGCCAGCAACGCCGCCGAAAGCGTGTACACCTCCGTCACCGTCGCCAGCTTCCAGAAAGTATGGGCCATCGCCAGCGACGCCGCCGCCCACAGAGCCGCCGACCGCCGGTCCGTCAGCGCCCGCACGCATCCGAACACGTTGGCCACCGCCACCGCCGCTCCCAGCGAGCTGACCAGCGTGATCGCGAAGCTCGGCTCCAGGACACCCGGCCGGATCGCCAGCCGCCCCAGCCAATGATGCAACGGATGCGTCAGGGCCAGCCCCAGCGGGTTGATGAGTTCGCCTTTGACGATGCTGAGGATAAAAAAACCGCAGTCCTGCCACTGGGCTCCGCGGTTGGCGGTGAGGGCATACAGGACGAAGGCCACGCCGGCCACCGCGACCCATTCACGGACAAGATGCACGGCCGACCCATCCCGGACGACATGCGATGCCCGCCCCTGTGGTGCTGCTGAGCCCATGTCGCACTCGTCAACCCGCGGTGTCGCCGCCCTGCCCATGGTGCCGCATCTTACCGCACGTCCGGACCAAGGCAACTTGTTGCTGGACGGGACGTTTCCGTACCGCGACCGTGAGAGAGCGGACCTCGTGTGCGTGGCGTTCCCACGCAAGCTCCGCTCCCTCACGGTCGCGGTGCGGAGATGCTCCCCTGCTGGAGCCCGATGCCGCCACCGGCATCGTCATGCATCCGTTTTCGGCCCTGCGGCGCACAGGAAAGGTCAACTCTTTCGTCACCTCCCGCCGACAATAGAAGTGCGCCCGAAACCGCCGCGTCCCGGCTTGCCGCTTCGCGGCGCACCCTGAGGGAGGACCGCCGCCGAGCGCGAGCCGAAAGTACGCCTGATGCCCCCTGATCTCGTCAACCCGACTCCCCCCGACCGCCAGCTTTCGCCGTCGCCCGCCGCTTCCGCACGTCGCCCCACACCGCTTCGAGCCCTCGCGTGGTGCTACCGGCGTATCCGTGGCCTGCTGGCCGCCATCGCTCTGCTGCAGATCATCCTCATCTGTACGCCGCTCACCGACATGCTCTACCGCTGGCTGGACGTGACCTCGCCACCCGCGAAAGCCGACGTCCTCGTCTGCCTCGGCGGCAACGAGGCCCGCCTGCTCTGGACCGTCGACGCCTACCGCCGCGGGCTCGCCCCCCGCATCGTGGTCAGCAACCATCCCGGCGCCGCCCACTGGATGCGCAACAAGCTGCTGCAATGCGGCATCCCCGCCGACCGCGTGATCCTCGACGCCGCCTCCGGCACCACCGCCGAGCATCCGCCCAACATCGCCCGGCTGCCCGATCTCGACCCCGCCCGGCAACGCTTC
>CAZEEJ010000160.1:0-13753 GCA_964511155.1 uncultured Planctomycetales bacterium
CAACACGCACGCCAGGATAGCCGCCCCGTCAATAATGGTTCTGGTGGGCGCTCACAATGATGACGCATGCAACCCCTTCAGGGTTGGTCTGCGCCGGCCGGCATGGGTCCCGGGGTGCGCTGCGCGACCCCGGGCTGTGTTCTGGAACCGCGTTGCGGTTCGGAATGCGGGCGGCACGCAACGCCCAGGACGCTATACACATACCTGGACCTGCGCCACCCGAGCGAAGCGTACGTTTCAACCGCGAATCGTTGGTGGGTTTTCTGTGCCGGGTCGGGTCATACGGTGGCGACGGCGGTGGTCAGCAGCAGGCGGAAGATGACCTGGCCGATGAGGTTGGCGTAGAGGCCGGCGACGAGATCGTCGGTGACGATGCCCCAGCCGGCGGGCAGCTTCTCGAACCGGCGTGCGGGCGGCGGTTTGAGCACGTCGAACAGCCGGAAGAGGAAGAACTGGACGGCGAGGACGGACAGGGCCTGCGTGAGTGTGGCCATGGGCAGGGCGACGAGGGCGAGCCATTGGCCGGCCCATTCGTCGAGGACGACCTGTCCGGGGTCGCCCTGCTTGCGGGCCGAGCGGCTGAACTGCTCGACCGCCCACGGTCCCCAGACCACGCATCCGACCGAGGCCAGCAGCGTGAGCACCAGCCATGTACCGTCGAGGCAGCGGGGATGGCCTCCCGTTGCGGTGACCCCGGCCCAGGCGGCCAAGGCGATGGCCACCGCAACCGCGGAGCCGAACGTGCCCGAGGCTACCGGGGCATACCCCGAGCCGAGCCCGGTCATGAAGGCGTGTGCCAGTGCCCTGTAGCGTCGGCCCCCCGTGGCCGACGAGCACCGGCGGGACGCCGGTGCCACACCTGCCTCTGGTGCCACACCTGTCTTCGGTGCCACACCTGCCTCCGGTGCCACACCTGCATGGGGCCGCGTTCTGAGCCAGCGCCGGATCATGTGGCGGGTACCGAGGTCTGCGAGAGCACGCCGCGGGCCATCCGCAGGTAGGGCACAACGGACAGCAGGGTGACGGCCACGGTAAGGTAGACCAGGATGGGGCGGGCGGGCACGAAAAAGGCCAGCTCCTGCGGATGGGCCAGGGTCAGCAGGATCCAGACGACGGTGGTGGATTGGAGCAGCATCTTGGCCTTGCCGTAGACGTTGGCCCCGAAAGCCTGCCCACTGGCCTCGGTGACGCCGCGCAGGCTGGTCACCAACAGTTCACGGCCGAGGATGACGACCACCATCCAGCCGGCCACGTCGCTGATCTTCTGGCCCCCGTGCCCCACGAAGCCCTCACCGGCCAGGAAGATGTAGGCCCCGATGACCAGGATCTTGTCGACGAACGGGTCGATGATCCGGCCGAAGCTGGTGACCTGGTTCTGCTTGCGGGCCAGGTAGCCGTCGAGCACATCGGACAGAGCGGCGACCAGGAAGAGCGCGGCACAGACATCGAGCAGCGGGACGCTGACGTGGCCCGAGCGGGCGTCAAACTGGGCCAGGCAGGCGAAGAAGACGACTGCCAGGAGCAGCCGGCCGAGGGTGATCTGGTTGGGTAGATTGATCCTCATTGTAGAACGGGCAGGATAGCCGCCATGGGCCGCCCGATCAAATCGTACGCCTCAGTATTTTCGCAGCAGACGCGGGCGAACTGGCCGGGCTGGAGGTCATCGGCCAGCACGTGGGTCACGGCATCGACCTCGGGGGCCTGGCCCGCATGTCGGCCGATGAAGTGCCCTCGGCCGACCCGGCGCTCGATCAGCACGTCAAACCGGCGGCCGATCTGCCGGCGGGCCTCGGCGAAGGCCACCTCCTGCTGAGCTTCCATGAGGGCGTCCGCCCGGGCCTGGCGCTCGGCGGGCGGCAACTGCCCGGGCATGCGGCCGGCGGGGGTGTCCGGCTCGACGGAATAGGGGAATACGCCCATGGCCGAGAAGCCCGCCTCGCGTACGAAGGCCAGCAGCTCCTCGAATTCGGCCTGCGTCTCGCCGGGGAAGCCGGTGATGAAGGTCGTGCGGATGGCCACCCCGGGGATGCGCCTGCGAAGCCGCTCCAGCAGGTCCTCCGTCTGGCGGCGCGTCACCCGGCGGCGCATGGCCTTGAGCACCCGGTCGTTGATGTGCTGCAAGGGGATATCCACGTACTTGACGACGCGGGAGCACTCGCCCAGCGCGTCGATCATCTCGTCCGTGAAGACCGACGGGTAGGCGTACAGCAGGCGGACCCACTGGGCACCGTCGAGGCCATCCAGCTCGCGCAGCAAACCCGCCAGCCCCGCGTCGTAGCCGATGTCCTGGCCGTAGCTGGTCGTGTCCTGCCCGATCAGGTTCAGCTCGACGGCCCCGTCGCTGATCAACTCGCGGGCCTCGGCCAGGACGACCTCGACCGGCTTGCAGTGCATGGGGCCGCGAATGGAGGGGATGGTGCAGAAGGTGCATTTCTGGTTGCAGCCCTCGCTGACGCGGAGGTAGGCGTAGTGCCGCGGGGTGATGCGCAGGCGGGCGGTGTCCAGGGCAACGTGCGGGTGGTAATCGCCCAGGTAGAGATCGACCGCCGGGCGGGGGGCGGAGCGGGGTTTGCGCCGCGGGACGACCTTGAGGGCCGCCGCGACCACGTCGTCCCGGCGATGCACGCCGACCAGGGCGTCGATCCCCGGTACCGCGTCGATCAGCTTTTCGCCGTCGCGTTGTACGAGGCAGCCGGCCACGACCACGCGGCGGCAGGCGCCCTTCCGCTTGTTCTCGACGGCCTCGGCGATCACCTCGAGGGCCTCGGTCCGCGAAGCTTCGAGGAAGCCGCAGGTGTTGATGACGATGACGTCGGCGTCGGACTCATCCGTGGTGATCAGCGCGCCGGCCTCCGCCAGTTGGCCGAGCATCTTCTCGGAGTCCACCATGTTCTTGGCGCACCCCAGAGCCACAAACGCCACCTTGACCGGCTTGCCCACTGCGGATCACTCCCCGAAGCGTGGATCACCCAAATACTCAGCACTCATCCCCCCATACCTTAGCCTACCAGCCCGCTGTTCGCCAACGGCGGGTCAGCATTTCCGTACCGCGACCGTAAGGGAGCGGACCTCGTGTGTGTGGCGTTCTCTCGGAAGGTCCGCTCCCTTACGGTCGCGGTACGGAATCATTCCGGCCGTGCACCACTGCTCTGTGAGCAGTGTCTGTCTGGAGGGGGGGCACTGCTGACACATGCCCGCCCCACCGGCTGCCTCGCTGCCTCGGGATGAAGGGCGCGCCCTGTTCGACGCAGAGCGATTCGGTTATGGTCAGGGGCCAAGGTTTCCGAGCTCGAGAGGCTCGTTATGTCAGCCCTGGGCGAAGCTCCTGGGAACCGGGGAAGCCTCAAATGCCGGCCCTGCCGGGGCGGCTCGCGCGGAAGATCTCTTCGGGAGGACGATCATGACGTTGATGATGATTTCCTGGCTGGCGGCGGTGGTGGCGACGGCGGGCGTCCCCCTCGACGGCGAATGGCAGTGGTTCAAGGGCAACACCCACACGCATACCTGGTGGAGCGACGGGGACAGCCCGCCGGAGGTCGCGGTGGCCTGGTACAAGGAGCACGGCTACCAGTTCCTGGTGCTCAGCGACCACAACATCCTCAGCGAAGGCGAGAAGTGGGTCAACGCCGCCAAAGGGGCCCGGGCCAAGGCGGCCGAGAATTACGAGAAGATGTTCAGCTCCGACTGGATCGTCAAGGAGAATCGGGCGGTGGGCGACGACCAGCCGCCGGCCGTGCACTACCGCCTGAAGACCCTCTCCGAGTTCCGCCACCTGTTTGAGGACGCCGGCCGCTTTATGCTCATCGTCGGCGAGGAGATCACCGACTCTTTCGAGAAGCGTCCCGTGCACCTCAACGGGCTCAATCTTCGCGAGATGATCCCGCCGCAGCACGGCGACAGTGTGTTCGAGACCATGCAGAACAACGTCAACGCCGTCCTCGCCCAGCAGGCCAAGTACGGTGTCCCCATGCTCGTGCACCTCAACCATCCGAACTTCCACTACAGCAACACGGCTGAGGACATCATGCGGCTGAAGGGGGAGAACTTCTTCGAGGTTTTCAATGGTCACCCCGGAGTGCGCAATCACGGCGACGAGCGCTATCCCTCGACCGATCGGATGTGGGACATCATCCTGACCAAGCGGCTGGCGGAGCTGGACATGCCCATCATGTACGGCATGGCCACCGACGATGCCCACGGCTACACGACCTGGGGCGTGGGCCAGGCCAATCCCGGCCGCGGGTGGGTCATGGTCCGTGCACGCTTCCTGACCCCCGAGCACATCATCGAGGCCCTCAACCGCGGGGACTTCTACGCCAGCACCGGCGTCACGCTCAAGAAGGTGACCTTCGCGGACGACACCCTGAGCGTCGAGATCGATGCCCAGCCGGGCGTGAACTACCGCACGCAATTCATCGGCACGCTGGCCGGTTACGATCCCGAGCACAAGTCGCCGCCCGAGGACCTGACCGTCTACATCACCCGCCGGTACAGCGACGACATCGGGCAGGTACTCTCCGAGCAGACCGGAGCCCAGGCCAGCTACAAGCTCACCGGCCGCGAGGTCTACGTCCGCGCCAAGGTGATCTCCGACGCTCCGCACCCCAACCCCTTTGCCGAGGGCGACGTGCAACTGGCCTGGGTCCAGCCGGTTCGCCCGACGCGGGCAGAGTGACCGGAAGCCCATCCGGAATCCGCCCGTGTGCCACTGCTCTTTGAGTAGTGCGGTTGGTGTGAGGACTCCGGCCGAGTAGCGGGGTTTATCCCCGCCTTTTGCGTGAGAAGCACCGCGGTCCGTCTCCGCGTTCCTCGCGAGAAGCGGCTGGGTGGCATGGGCCTGTACTCAGGCCCGTGGTCCGTCCCATCCCACCCACGGGTCGGATTACCGACCCGTGGCACCCGCCGGCCGCCACGGCTCGGCTGAGCTCGCCGAAGTCGGGGGGCGGCCGCTAGGAAACGGCGCCGCTCTCATACGTGGTCCACGGCTTGCGATACTTGGTCCACCGCTTGCGGACCGCGCCGGGCTGCGGCACAATGGGGTGTGCCGGGTTGATTTCGACGCCGCATCGGAAGATCAGATACCCGTGGAACGACGTTTTGTCGGCATTGTGGTGCCCGTTTACAACGAGCAGGACTCGTTGGACGCCCTCGTGCGCGAGATCCGCGAGGTGGCGACGGCCCACGCCTACGACGTGCACCTGGTGTTTGTGGACGACGGCAGCACGGATGCGAGCTGGTCGCGCATCGTGGCCCTGGCGGAGGCGGACCCGGCCATTGGGGGGCTGCGCTTCCGGCGGAACGAGGGCAAGGCGGCCGCGCTCATGGCCGGCTTCGCGGCCGCACGCGGCGACGTGGTCTTCACCATGGACGCCGACCTCCAGGACCCACCGCAGGAGATGCCGCGCCTCCTCAAACGCCTCGACCAGGGCTTCGACGTCGTCAGCGGCTACAAGCAGCATCGGCTCGACCCCTGGCATAAGGTGTACCCTTCCCGTGTATTCAACCGCATCATCGGGTTTCTGACCCACGTGCACCTGCACGATCACGTGTGCGGGCTGAAGCTCTATCGCCGCAAGGTGCTCGCCGATCTGCGCATCTACGGCGAACTGCACCGCTTCCTGGGCGTCCTGGCCGCCGCCCATGGGCACCGCGTCACCGAGATCCCCACGCTGCATCGGCCCCGGACCGTGGGCGTGGGCAAGTACGGCTTCGCCCGCTTCGCCAAGGGCTTTCTTGATCTGATCACCGTCTGGACGCTGACCCGCTTTCGCTGGCGGCCACAGCATCTGATCGGCGTGGTCGGCCTGTGGGTGATCGTCGGCGGGCTGCTGGCGGGTGTGCTGAGCGGCTTACTGAGCGGCCTGTTGGGCGGGCTGGTCTTGCCGTTGGCCGTGTTGCTCGCCTTGATCGCGCCGCTGCTGGGCTTCCTGCTGATCGCGGTCGGGCTGGTGGCCGAACTCATCGTCGCCGAGCGCCCACTCGGCAGCCTGTACGAGATCGCGGAGCGTACCGGCTGGTGTGCCCGCAGGGAACCCGCCCAGCCGCTTGACGCGGTGACCGTGGCTGCCGACGATGAACCGTGACGTACGACCGCGACGCCGACGTTGCCGGGCAAGTGAGAGGTGATGGTGTGCGAAGTGAGAGGTGAGAGGTGAGAAGTGAGAGACCTGGTCTCCCGGGGATGTCAGCCGACCTCCCCGCGCGTCCTGTTCGGCAGCTCCTATGCGAGACACCGTTTCTCACTTCTCACTTCTCACCTCTCACTTTCCCAGCATTGCCCAATGCAATGTTGGGGTAACGCCGTGATTCGCCGCGACCGGGGATTCATCCATGGACCAGCCTGACGTGACCCAACCGCAGCCGCCGTTGCCCGTGGGGCCCGAGCCGACGCTGGGCCAGCCGCCGTCGCGGCCCGCGATCGATCTGACCGCCCTGTTCATGATCCTCGCGGCCGGCCTGCTCGTCGGGACAATTGTGCAGCAGGGCAAGCTGGACTATTGCCCCAACGACGCTTCCCGCTGGAACACGATCTACTACCTGGTCAAGCACGGCACCTACGAGTACCTGCCCGAGTACCGCGTCTCGTGGACGGGCGGGCGGGGCAAGACGCTCGACCAGCTCACCCCCGAGCAGCGTCTCATCGCCGAACTGCCCGCCGACCGGAAGGACACCTGGTTCAAGATCGGCGAGCGCTACTACCAGAAGCCGTGGGAGATCCCGCCGTTCTGGACCATCGACCTGGTGCGCGTCGTCGGGGAGGACGGCCGCGAACGCTACTACTCCAGCAAGCCGCCGCTGCTGGCCACCTGCGTGGCCGGCGTCGTCTGGCTGATCGAGAAGCTGACCTTAGGCCGGGCGGACTTCGCCGAAACCCCCTGGTTCATCATCCGCACGACGCTCATCATCGTGCATGTCATCCCGTTCCTGGTACTCGTGTGGATTCTGCGCGGATACATCCACCGGGCGACCGACTCGTGTTTCGTGCGGAGCTTCTGCCTGGCGGCGGTGGCCCTCGGCACGTACCTGACGCCCTGGTCGATCACCTTGAACAACCACGTGGCCGCGGCTTTCATGGCCCTGTTGGCGGTGCACTCCGCCGTGCGGATCTGGTACGACGGCCGGCGTGAGTGGTACTGGTTCGCGCTGGCCGGTTTCTGCGCCGCCTTCACCGCCTGCCTGGAACTGCCCGCGGGGTTGCTCGCTGTGGCCCTGTGCGCGGCCCTGCTGGTCAAGGACTGGAAACGCACGGTCACCATCGGGCTGCTCGCGGCCGCCGTGCCCGCCGTGGCCGGCCTGCTCACCAACTACCTGGCCATCGGACGCCTGAAGCCGGCGTACATGGACTTCGGCAAGCCCGGCGGGTTCTATGATTATCCGGGAAGCTACTGGAACCAGATGGACGGCCTCGACGCCCTGGCCGAGCCCAAGCTCGTTTACCTGATGCACATCGTCATCGGGCACCACGGCTTCTTCCTGCTGACGCCCATCCTGCTGCTGGCCCTGGCGGGCATCGTCGTGCACCTCGTCCGGTCCGGGCAGTCGCACCGCTTGTTGGCCGGCTTTGTGCTCCTGCTCACCGCCGCCCTCGCCGCCGTCTATACCCGCTCGACGAACAACTACGGCGGAACCTCCCAGGGCGCCCGCTGGCTCTTCTGGGTCATCCCCCTGTGGCTGCTCTTCCTCCCTGACGGCGTCCGTCTGCTGGCCGGCTCCCGCATCGGCCGCGCCGTGTGCTATGGCTTCCTCGCCGTCTCCATGGTCAGCGTCGCCTTCGCCCTCCGCACCCCCTGGGCCGACTCCTGGGCCCACCTGCTCTTCCGTCAGCTCAAGTGGATCAACTACTGATCCGCCCGCCCGAGCCCAGAGCCTCCCGAGCAGAGCCGCCCATCAGAGCCGCGCCCGTAAGGAAGCGGCTCCGCCTTGTCGAGCATACCGCTCTCCCAAGAATCTTCCTAATATACACCAATAGCCGGCCCCCGACATGACTCCCGATTGTTGAGCAACAGCCCCTGTGGCATGGGGTGTTAGGTGCTACTAGCAGAGAGATATAGAACGGTGAACATCAGCGTTCGCTTGCGGCTCGTTGCCGACGTGCCGCTTCGACTTCACGCATGACCTGCTCGTACCGCTTCGGGTGGTACAAGACCATTCCGTTCTCCGCCAGAAGACCGTCCGGAGTGACAGCGTAGTAAACTGCCTTCTTTGCACCAAACGCCTGAAGGATTACACGCAGGAGGCCGAATTCGTCCGCGTAGTCGCAGACAAACCGCTCTTCACTATGGTTCTCTATGAACTCCAACTCGTTCGACGAGATGATCGTGATCGCCGGTATCCCGTCGATAGCTCGATAAACAGTACCCGGGAGGAGGCTCGACGGGTCAAAGGGCCGGGCTGTGTCGGCATCCGCCTGCTTCGCCCAATGCCGTTCCAGTGCTGCCGGCATGTGGTCAAGCATCTGTCCTCCTATCAACACGGCAGCGTCCAGGAGCATATAGAGATAAGGATACTCGTCGGCCACCCGTAGGAACTTGTTCATGGCGCTATTCTTCTTCGCCACCTGCGTTGCTAGCTGTCTTGCGACTGCGGAATGGCGCAGTTTATCTTGGGCAATTCGAAATGAATCACCCGTTAGTGCCAGCACGGCTTTGTGAACGTGTTCTACCACTTCCCCGGAAGGCAGAGGCCCTTGTAGCAGGTCAAACAGGCGGGCTGCCTGCTCATCCTCCGAGAGCTCCAAGACCTGGGCCTCGACAATGGTCCGCAATGCGGAATAGTCCCCCCGAAACAGCTCGCTGATGTGTTCTGGATTCCATATGAAGCCGAAGCGAATCGCGTCGACCGGGAGCCGCTTCCGAATAGTCTCGGCGTTGCTGGGCTGTACGATCAGGTCATCAAGTCTACCAAGTCTCGAATCAACATCACCTGATTGAACGGCTCCATCAACAGCGATCCTATCCGTGACTGCGGCATCCGGGCCACGGGCTTTCAGGTTAAGCGCGAGCAAGATGGCGATGCCGAACAAAAGCACGGTTGCGAAAACAGCAAGCACTTCCATCAGGGTGAGCGCATTCGCACAATGCGTGACCACCCTTGGCTTCGCGCTATGGTTTCTCATAGGTCTTCACTCCACGATTTCGAGTAAACATATCATCCCCGCATCGCTGGTAATCGCCAATCAGTCCAAATGACTAGGAGTCCTGGCGTTAGCCTCCAAGGTCGAGTCGCTGAGGTCGGCGAGAATCACCGCCGCCTCCCGAAAAAACCTTGTGACCGCGTAAATCAGGACCGCCAGCAACAGGCCAAGAAGACCGATGCCGATGGCCCCAGCCTTCGCACCGTCTGCAGCCCCAAAGAGGCCTGCCACGATCCATGCCAGCAGCCCGACAACAATCGCACAGACATAGCCAAGCGCCGCGATGCTTGCGATGATGCCGCGGTACGTCGGATAGGCGGTGTTGGATCGAATCTGCTTCAGGTATTGGTGTTTGTCGCTACCCATGGTGTGGCCCTTTCGCATCCATTTGAGTTGACACGCGCTCCGCTGGCGATGCTCCGCGAATCGGCGAGCTGTTGTCCGAGCCTGACAAGGTCACCTGTCCCGCCGCACCCTCCCAGTGTACTCTCGGAGAATGGCGACGAGCCAGGGCTAACACCAGAGACATTGCGGAAGCTCCGAACACCAGGTAAAACCATGTCGTCTTTTCTGCGGCGACCATCGTAGGCTCACCGGATCCACGAGCGTCTTCCTCGAGCTCGCGTTCGATCCCAAAACCAGCGGCGGAGTAAGCAATAAAGACCGCGAGCAAGATGGCCGGCAAAGCCGCCAGTGATCCTTGTGTGACTGGTGCCTGGTTCCCTGAGAATGCTCGGAGGAACAGCAGCGCACCAGGCGCCGCTGCCAGGAGAATGAGGCTTGCCGGAAGATCCCGCGGAATATCCTCATTCCGCAGCTTGCGAAGAAACTCTTCCTGATCGCGCAATTGTGCCTCGCGGCTTACATTGGGCGAGGCAGGGCCAGAGATGCTCGGATCGGTTCCGAACGCAAGATTCATTCCAGAGAAGGCCGCCTTGACAGGTCCGCAACTAACCTCCATAAGAGGCAGGAAAAAGCACACAGCCACAAAGCACAACAGGAGCACGTTGATTCCGTCGAACACCCTCCGATCCGGCTCTGCGTTCGGCTTGAGCATGACTGGAACCTCGCTTTGCAAGAGTCGATAAAAGTGTCGCCGACTATATCACTGTTACAAGAGCGCAGGCCGTAGCCTTATCGCGCCGCTTTCGCAACACCTACTGGTTCACCAGCCGTCATAACAACCAGACCACGCCGTCAAGCGACAGCACGCACTGCCGGGGTGAGAGCATCCACCAGCCGGTTGTTCCACTCCCGGACCATGCCCGGGATGAGGAAGGCATCGACCACGGCCCAGATGACCGTGACAAAGATCGTCAAGAACCCGATGAGGACGAACATCAAAGGGATCGAGCACACGCTGATCAGGAGCATGGCCGTTGCGCTGCCGCTCCTGCCCAGGTAGAACCGATGTCCCCCGAAGATGCCAAGCAGCCACCAGAGCAGGTAAGCAACCAGTACGGATTTCTTGTTCGCCTCGAACCGCATGAGCGCTGCCGCGTCAGACATGACACACCTCCTCAGAATAGTCAACGTCTCTCCACGATGCTGAAGTGATACCATGCGAACGGCTCCGCGCCCGAATAGAGCTTGGCCTGGTAGGCGCCGAAGCCGTTCTTCTCCACGATTTCGTTGATGTCGAAGGGATAGCTGTTCTCGCTCGTCAGTTCCGGCCAGACGAACTCCTGCTCGGCGATGACTTCGCGGCCGTCCTTGGGCACGATGGTAATCTTGAAGGTGTTCCGCCCGGCATCCTCCGGCAGGGAGACGACGGCCAAGAATTGCCCATCGCTGGGAGTGAGCCGGTCCTGCCAGTCCCACTTGGCATCGTACTGGCCGGTCGCGATGCGCAGAACCGTTCCCTTCAGCTTGATCTCGCTGCGGACGACCGCGATCTCGCGCAGGAGCTTGATGAGTTGATCCCGCTCAGTCAACTGCAGGACCTGCCACTGCGAGAACTTCGGAGGGCTGCCCTCCGACCAGCCGTTCGAGATCTCGTTGACCGCCGTAAGCTGCCTGCCGGTGACCGTATCGATCACCTGGACATTGCACTGCACCACCGCCTCGTTGCGCGTCCACAGGTACCGCTCCTCTCGCCACCCCGTAATCACCGGCACGCCCTTGCTGGTGGTGCCCCAGATCGGCACCTTGCGTGTACGGATCTCCTGCCGGGTGCCGGAGGCATACTGATCGCAGACGCCGCAGACCAGGGCTTGTACGGAGCCGAGCCGCCCGATGCGCTGCGCCGCTTCGGCATCGATGATCCCGCTCAGTGCCAGGTCCTGCTCCTGCAGCACCTCCTTCAAGCGCTGCCGCGTGTAGACCTCATATGTGTTGTTCCTGGTCAGCGCGGTCTCCAGACGCTGGCCGATCCGCTCGCCTGCGCCCGAATCGCTCGGCGGATTGTCGAACGGCAGGACCGCGATGCGCTTGAGCTCCGGCATGTAGAAGCTCGGATAGCGGACAACCGTGATCCGGCTCTTTTTGCCGGCATTGCAGCCGCCAGCCAGCAGGAGCAGTGTGCTACAGAGAATGACGGACGCTGCTGGCCGAAGCGCATGAGCCTCGCGCAGGCGTGTACCACGTTCAATGAACATGACTGGAAGTCCTCGAATCAGCCTTCTCCGTCCACAACGTTAAATTCCCATCCAATGCCGCCATCAGGTGGCATGGCGATGAACTGATGGGTTCCCATATTGAGCGGTTGCTGTGGAACGATGCGAACCATCTGGGGTTGGCCCGCAATTGGCGATATGTGGACAGCAACCTTTGTTCCCACCCAACCAACTCCGTCCTTCCTGTAAAGTACGTCGCTCTTGACTCCGAACGAGACACTCGGATCAAACAGGATAAACTCCACCTTGCGGCTGACCGCTGGGCCGTCAGCCATATGTTCGAGTCTGTGAAGCCGTCCGGCATCAGTCGCGTAAAGCCCGTAAGATGTTGGCAGTAGCGCCTTCGCCTTCTGATCGGAGTCGGAGCATCCCCCCAGAATGACTGGCAGAAGGGCAACATATGCAATTGGTAAAGCAGGGTTCCTCATGGTAAGTGCTCCCAACAGAGTAAAGGACGCTGCGGATCCACTCCTATACGACCCACGCGGGCGTGATCGCCAATCAGTCCGGATGACTAGGAGTCCTGGCGTTAGCCTCCAAGCTTGAGTCGCTGAGGTCGGCAAGAATCACCGCCGCCTCCCGAAAAAACCTTGTGACCGCGTAAATCAGGACCGCCAGCAACAGGCCAAGAAGACCGATGCCGATGGCCCCAGCCTTCGCACCGTCTGCAGCCCCAAAGAGGCCTGCCACGATCCATGCCAGCAGCCCGACAACAATCGCACAGACATAGCCAAGCGCCGCGATGCTTGCGATGATGCCGCGGTACGCCGGGTAGGCGGTGTTCGATCGAATCTGCTTCAGATATTGCTGCTTACTCTGGTCCATTGTCGGTCTCCTCGAGGTCATGGAAAGCGGTCGTTCACGAATACCGTCTATGGCGGCGGGATGATATGATCGCCAAGCTGGCCAGGCCAAGCAGCATGGAATGACCCACGCCACCACCGCAGAGGGCCGGGGATGGGGTCGGCGGTTCGGGAGGGCCATCAGTGCATCCGTCGATCTCGGCATTCCCGCAACCGCAAATGCCGGAGACGGTCTTATTGGGATCGCTTGGGCATCCGTCATGACAATTCGGCGTGCCGTCGCCGTCGCTGTCTGTGTCCGGTACGCCGCAACCGCAAATACCCGGTATGATCTTGCGCGGATCATTTGGACAGCCATCGTCGCAATTCGGCGTGCCGTCGCCGTCGCTGTCCGTGTCCGGCACGCCACAGCCGCAGATGCCCGGCACGGTCTTGTTCGGGTCGCCAGGGCATCTATCAACACAGTCGAGAACGCCGTCGCCATTACTGTCGGTATCGGGTACGCCACACCCGCATTCGCCCGGACTGGTCTTGTCACGATCATTCGGGCAGCCATCATGACAGTTTGCTGTACCGTCGCCGTCGCTGTCCGTGTCGGGTACGCCACAACCGCAGATGCCCGGTACGGTCTTGTTCGGATCGCCAGGGCATTCATCGACACAGTCGGGAACGCCGTCGCCATTACTGTCGGTATCGGGTACGCCACACCCGCATTCGCCCGGACTGGTCTTGTCACGATCATTCGGGCAGCCATCATGACAGTTTGCTGTACCGTCGCCGTCGCTGTCCGTGTCGGGTACGCCACAACCGCAGATGCCCGGTACGGTCTTGTTCGGATCGCCAGGGCATTCATCGACACAGTCGGGAACGCCGTCGCCATTAATGTCGGTATCGGGTACGCCACACCCGCATTCGCCCGGACTGGTCTTATTACGATCGTTCGGGCAGCCATCATGACAGTTTGCTGTACCGTCGCCATCGCTGTCCGTGTCGGGCACGCCACAGCCGCAGGCGCCAGGCGAGGTTTTTGCGGGGTCATCCGGGCAGAAATCGGGAAACCCAATCCGAGTCGATACTGCCTGAAGAACGGATGAAGATGCCGTTGGCCACTCGACCCGAACGATGCTTTCGAATATGTAACCCAATACAGGGCCAGAGGAATTCTCCACAAAAGGCGAGAATCGGATCGTGCGGCTTTGCCC
>CAZEEJ010000161.1:0-13588 GCA_964511155.1 uncultured Planctomycetales bacterium
GTACGGAACAGCCTTGACCACCCGACACCCGGCCTGGGGGAGCGATTGCGGCAAACGAGTCAATGACGTGACGGGATTGGCGTTCGCACTGCGAATCAATCGCTCCCCCACCTCCAGAGGAGGTGGGCCACCCGAGGAGGTGGGCCACCCGGCCCGAGCGTATCTGACGAACAGCAACAAGTTGCCTTGGTCCCGGCAATGTTTCGGGCCGCAATGTCACTCAGTTGAAGCCGAGGCGATGCCTCCGGTGCTGAAGATGGACACCGGCCCCAGCAAGCCGGATGCCGACAGAGGTGCATCCTTGGGGTGAAAGCGCCAGGAGGGGAAGGTGTAACGCTGAACCGACGGCCGCGGGAGGTTTTTGATGAGCCAGTCGGGCAAGTCCTTCAACCCCCGGCCGGGGATATCAATCTCGTAGCCTCCTTTTCTTGCCGGCGGGTCCCAGGGAACCAGTTCCGCGTCTTCCGGCTCCTGTTCGTCGCCGATCATGCGGTTGACCCACGTGTTGACGACGGTGACTTCCAACCGGTTCCCGGTCGGCCTGACAACATCGGTGATCTGGACGCGCCACGGGGCGCACCAGACGACGCCGAGATCCTGGTCGTTCAATCGGATACGGGCGAGATTCCTGACCGTCCCGAGGTCGAGCTCCAGATGCATGCCGTCAGGTGTCCCCGCAGGCAGATCAAACTGCTTGCGGTAGGTGCCCGCTCCGGAGTAATAGCGAATGCCGGGCTCGGCCCGCTGCGTCCAATCGGCCAGTGCATCGAAGGTCACGTGCGCCGGCCCGCCCCATTTCGGGTCGAAGCTCACTGCCCACGGCCCGGCAAGTTGCAGCACCTGACGGGCGGTGGCGAAATTGGATGCGCGGACCGGCTCCGGCTTGCTGACGGGCTCGCGAAAGACTACGAACAAACTCTGTCGCGCCGCCAGCCGCAGCGGCACCACGGTACGGCCGCCGTCGATGCGGAACTCCGGCAAGAGTCGAATGTCACCAGTGACCGGGTCCCACAGTTCGGGCTGTTTGCCGGTGACGCGGAAGTCCGCCGCGATCTCGTTGTCCTGATCCTCCTGGTTGGACACGAAGTAGACGTCCCTCGCGTCACAGCGGCGATGAAAGAACAGCACGCGCGGCGTGGTGATCTCGTGCTCCGCACTGAAGAACGGAATGTTGAGGCGCCGGCAGCTGAAGTCGGGGCCGCCGATCAGTTCATCCAAAGCCGAGACCAACGGCCGGTCGGCGATGACCCTGCCTTTGCCCAACCTACGATCCGCTCCGGCGCGGTGATCCGGCCGGCCCCACAGCTCATCGATCAGGCCGGCGGCCTCTTGATCGCAGGCGGGATGGTTTTCCAGACTCGCCGAACGCGCCGGCGGGCGCGTCCCGATCAACGTCGCCCCGTCGCTGACCAAGTCGCGGATTCTGCGCAGAGCCTCGGGACGCAGCGGTCTGCCGGGCACGAGGGCCAATGCCGCATAGCTCGTACCGTGCGGCAACACGATTCGCCCATCCCGCACCGCAAGCCGCTCCAATAGCGTTTCGTCGTTGAGGACGGTCTGGCGGTACGGCCCCGAATCCAACACCGGAGCGGGGATGTGTTCGGCTCTCGGCGGATAGGTGAGCACGTCGGTCACGGGTTGCCCCTGCTGCAGCATAAAGTGACAGCGCGCCAGGTAGCGATGCCACGCCGCCGAGTAGGGCCACCATGTGGTGTGCCGGTTCATCTGGGTGCCCCAGAAGCCCATGGTCAGGCCCGGCTGAAACCGGTCGTCAAAGGGGTTGTGCGTGAAGCCGTGCATGATGAAGTGATTGATCCCCTGGCAGTAGACCGCGTCGCCGTAGGGCTTCATCCGCCACGGGTCGTTGCGCCAGGCGCTTTCGTACGACTCCGCCGTGAACGCCTCGGCCCAAACGACCTTGTGCCCGTAGAGCGCGGCGATGTCCGGCGCGGGGCCGATCAGTTGGGGGCCGCCCATCCAGAACTCGCTGCCGGGCACGTGGGCCCGGGCCCCCGCGGTGCGCCAATCGTGGTTCATCAGGAAGTAGGGCTCGAGCATCCACTGGAACTGGTTGTCGTCGGCGAGTTGCCGCAGTGTGCCGTAGAAACGCTCGATCCACAGCTCGCTGATCGTCCGCAGCATGTCGGCGCGGAATCGCTCGCTCAAGTCGGCACTGCCGATGACCAGCGTCGCATCCAGCCAGGCGGGCAGCCACGGCGTACAATCGTAGCCCCGGCGTTTGCGGAACTGCTCCTGGAAATCCGCGCAGAAATCCTGTCGCCCGCCTTCGTAGCTGTCCGTCTCGAATCGCTGGACGGATTGGTATCCCTTGGCCCGCGCCTCGCGGACGATTCGTGCGGTCATGCCGTCGAATACCATCCGCACCGCCGCCGGGTCCATGCGGTCGCACTCCAGACCCATCGCCTCGGTCGGCGCGGGATGGTTCACGCCGTTTTCCGATGCGACGCCCAGGCGCATGATCGTCCACGCACCCGGCGGGGCCTCCCAGACCAGGCGCCCCCCGGCGTCCATCTGCCGCGTGAGGTCCAGGATCTGTTCCGGCGATACCGGCTCGTGCCCCGGGGCCGCGGGAACCGCCAGTATGGCGACATCGCGGTAGAAGTCCTCCCGCGGGTTCAGCACCTGCTCCCAGGCGGCGGCATCAGGACTGCCCGGCAGCGTCCGATCGTCGCCCGGCGGCTTGCGCACAGGTGCCCGCGGCAGCAGCGCATCGAATCGCCCCGGGCCGGTGAAAGGCGTCCGCGAGGCCACGAGAACCTTCAACCCCTTATCCGGCTTGATCCACGGCCCCCCGCAGTGGCTCCAGCCCGGGCAGATCAGAAACGACATGCGCATGCCCAACCGGTCGGTTTCCCCGGCCGCATGGTTCATCATCGCGAACCATTCATCGCTCAGGCATGCGACCTTGCCGGGATAGTCGCGATATCGCCATTGGACCACGCCGGCCAACTGGTCGGGCATCTGCATGATCAGCACGCCGCCCACCCCCTCGCGGACCATGGCCTCGAGGTCCTTGGTGATGCCCTCCTTGCTGATGAGCCCGCCCATCCAGTCCCAGAAGACCTCCGGTCGGCAATCCGGCGGCGGGTCGCGGAACCCCTCTTCCCAATCCTTGTCCGCCGCCGCGCTTGCGGGACGAATCGCCGCGGAAACCAGAGCCAGACACAGCAGGCCCGCCACAAGAGCGGGTATCCATCTCGCACTGCGGTATTGGAACAGGTTCATCACATCGCACCTCATCATCAGGAGCCACGGCACGCAGACGCGGATCGGCTGGATCTTCCTCGGTCTGAGGGGCGCAGCGTCTACGGCTTCCCATCCGGTTGCCAATGCGGCCACATCGCGGCCCGGCCCGCCTTCAAATCGGTGATCCGGCGCTCGGAACGGTCGGCCAGGCACATGACGAACAACTGCCGGACGCCCTCGCGTTTCGAACCGTAGGCGAGCCATCTCCCGTCGGGAGACGGCGTGGGATGGTAATGGAGTGTGCCCGAAGGTGTTTTCGTCAGGGCTTCGATCTCGCCGTCGAGGGTTGCCTGAAACAGCTCCACATTGTCGCCAACCCTGGCCGTGTAAAACACCCTTGTGCCGTCCGTCGACCAGACCGGTACGTCGCTGCTCCCCTCGTGGAAGTCCGGCACGTCGAGAAACAGGACCCAGCCCTGGTAGCCGTTGACGTCGGCGAGCTTTCGCAACCCCGTCCCGTCGCGACGCACGACGTAGGGGTTGCTCCGGCCGTGCACACCGCTGACGAACAACAACCACTGGCCATCGGCCGACCACCGCGGGCCGAAGTTGAATGGGTTGCCGGTCTCGATGTGTGTCTTCTCCGACCCGTCCGCGTTGGCCACGTAGATCTGGTAGTCCGCGTGATAACTGATGCGCCGGCCATCCGGCGACGCGCTATAGCCGTAGGTGAAAGCGGCATCCGTGCCGGATACCTCACGCTTGTTCCGTCCGTCCAGATCCATCATGAATGGCTTTGACACGCCGTCGACCAGCGCCGTGAAGCCCAGTCCACGGCCGTCGGGAAGAAAGAACAAGCCACCGTTGTAGTGGCTGGCGCGGTCCACGGCGGTAAGATTGACCAGCTCGCCCGTGTTCATATCCAGCAGGTACGAGTCCAGGGCCCACCGGCCGGGCTCCATGCGGAACTGCTTGTGCTCCTCCTCCCACCCGGCGTTCTCGGGGTCTTGCCAGCCGCGGCAGATGATCGCTTTCCTTCCGTCCGGTGACCAGCCGGCGAACTGCGTCCACGCATCCGGCTCACGCACCACCCCCTCCGCTAGAACGCGCCGTCCGGTCCCGTCGGCCTTCACGACCACGGCTCGCATAGTTCGCACATTGGCGTGTCGGCCGCCGGGCAGATCCGTCCGCGATTCGGTGTAGCCGACGAGTGTGGCCGGCAGTATGGCATCCTCCGCGCCTGCCGCCGATCCCGCCGCGGTCACGAGCAGCGCAGCGAGGCAAAACAGTAGGAGGGGATGACGCCTTGTCTGTTGTCTCTTGCGCCGATGTTTCATTGGTGTGTTTCCGTTGCACGACCGCCGTTGCGCCCCTGTGACCTTCACAAGGCGCGGTCCTCGCCATCCATGACGATGTGAGCGACACACTTGTCGCCGTTGAGAAACTCGATGCGGCCTTGACGATAGCGGATGCGGACTTTCCCGGCACCGTCGAGTTCGATGCAGGCGCCTTCGTTCAAGCGCAGGTTGTTATGGCGCAGATGAACACCGGTGGAGAAAGTGCCGGACAGGTCGAGACCGACGTCGCCTTTCCCGTTGAGCCCGATTGCCTTTTCGAACCGCCCATCCCAGTCATGGACCTGGATGCCGAACTGGCAGGGTTGCGAGCCGTGGGATTGGACATTGACGCCGATCACCTGGGTTGTCTCCGGGCCGGCGTAATCGTTCGTCATCTCCACATTGACGCCCAATGCGACGGCTGGGGCACTATTGAAGACCTCCGAGTGGAGGCCGCAGGACCAGCCTCGGCCGTTCTTGTGCAGACGCGAGCACAATACGCAAGCGTCGCCTTCGACATGGTGGGTGGTCAGGTGTGAGTAGATGGTCCACGGGTAGGAGCGGGGTCCCTTTTCCTCGTGGATCAGCGACAGAATCTCATGCGTCATGGCCCGACCTTCGTGGTTATCAGCGCGTTCAAAGCGGATCATGGTATCAAGCGGTTCGACGGGCGGGCGGCCGCGGTAGACATGCGTGGTGAGCGGCGGCCCCTCCATAGCCAGGCCGCCGGGTTGCGTTGTCGGGCTGGAGGCCGTGGCCGTGCGGCGGCCAAACAACAGAGCCGCTGCGCCGGCCATGGCAGCACGGAGCAGACTGCGGCGGGGTGGTCTCTGGCCGTCGAGGCGGCCGGGCGAGGAAGGAACGACTGTTGGAGCTTGGACGGAATTCTGCGGGCTCATAGGCACCTCCACGGATGATGAGCGACAGGCGATGCCGCCGTTGCCGCTTCCGATCGGACCAAGCAAATGACCACAGCGAGGATAAACAGAATGGGAATGCGACGGTTGCTCATGTTTCTTAAGCCTCGCGTTACGGCTCCTCCACGACTCGCGGTTCCAGCCAGTTGGCCCAGTCGTTGGCGTTGTTTGCCAGGGCATGAACGCGCAGCGTCAGGCGGATCGTCTGCCCGGCGTAGGAGGACAGGTCCAGGACGTGATCCGAGAAGGGGTCGCGACCCGGCAGGATGCCGTCATGGGCGGATTGTGCCTCGACCGCATCGGCCGGGATGAACGTGGTCTTGGTCTCGTGCCACAGTTCGTCCCCGTTGACCAGGACCGAGAACCGCGCGCCGTCCTGTGTCCGGTTGCTGATCACCGTAGCGAACTTCATGACCAGACGCTTGGCGTCCGGCAATGCGGGCAACGAAACCTCGTAGGTTGCGTCGCCGTCGGTCACGCCGTCGGGATGCTGGAAGATCGCTCGTACCAGCCGCCCGCCTCTTCGGACGCTGTTCGTCCGCCAGTCCGCACAATTCTCCACCTTCGCGCGGTCGATGCGCATCAGGTCGAACACCATGCCTTGGGGGGCGGGAGCGAACCGTGCGTCCATCTCCAGAACCCAGCCGGGCCCGTCGCCCGACGCTCCGCCCTCGCGTATGAAGGTGATCTGGTTGTCGTTGATTACCTGCCTGGCCCGCTTCCAAATGGCGGCGGCGTCCGAGTCGGACAATTCGTACTTCGCCGGGTTGAGCAGCAGGGTATACCAGAACGGAAGCATCAGCTTGCCGATCCGGTTCCGCACCGCGGGATCATCATCGGCGGCCTTCGCTTGTTCGAGAACCCGCAGAGCTTCCCGCGCAAACCGGGGCGGCACGATGCCGGGCGGGTCCCAGACGGCAAACACGTGCACGGGCTCTTCGGCCATTTTGTCCATCACGCCCAGGAACTCCATCACCTTTGCGGCCGCCTTCCCGTAATAGCCGCGGCAGAACTCCTCCCGGATCAGCATGGGATCTCGTGTGGGGTTCCACATGAGTTGGGCGCATAGGTATTGCCGCAGCTCGGCCAGCTCTCCGCCCGGGCCCTGGTAGTTGCATTGCACCATAAGCCCGTTGACGCCGTGCGCGGCGTAGAACCGGATGTCCTTGACCAGCCCATTGAGGTTCGGGTTGGGCGCCAGGTAGTGCGCGAAGTTTGTCCCGTAGTGCCAGATGAAGATGCGGCGGGTCAGCTTGCTCCATTGGTCGACCCAGGTTGCCAGTTCCGCTCCCTGCTTGCAGGTCTCGAATCCGTGCAGGAAGCAGCCGGCGTGACACAGGCGGATGATGACGTTGTCGCGCGGCCGGGTGATTGCCGGCGGGTTCATCGAATAGGCGTAGGCCAGAGTCTCGACCCACTTGTCCGGGTGTTTCTTCGCCACCTCGTCGGCAATGGCGTTCACGAACCGCAGGATCGTGCCCTGCTGCGAACCCTCTTGGGCGACGATGGCCATGCACTTGTCGCACTCGCACGGCCCATTGCCGTCGTTTTGCGAGACGTCGAAGATCGGCACGTCCGGGCGCTCAGCGATCCACCTCAGCACCTTCTCCTTGGCCAGACGCAGGACATCCGGGTTGGTCAGGCAAAGCTGGGCGTGCACCGCCCCGGCCACGCGTTTTCCCCCTTGCAGGCCGTAGTACTCCGGGTGATCCTTGAAGTACTCGTTTTCGGGGAAGAGGTCGTCGAAGGAGTGGACATAGGGATAGAAGTCGATCTTGCCCCCGACGCTTGCGTCACATTTCGTGGTCGGGCCGTTGAGCCGTTGCCGCGCCGCGATTTCCTTCGGGAACGAATCGAAGTAAAGCGTCTCGCGGTACATGAACGGGGGGGCATACGCGTGGTTGATCGCCGGGAGGGTCAACTCCGCTTGTTTCGGGACGACCGTGCAGTCCCACGCCAGGAAGCGGACGCCCAGATACTTCTCCAGGAGGACGTAGACGCTGTACAGATGGCCGCGTTCGTTCTGACCCAGCAGGGCGATGTCATGGCCGAGCGTGCGGATGAGCACGCCGTCCTCCCGCAGTTGGCGCGCCTCCTCGAGCAGGCCGGCCTTGGTGTTCCGCTCGCACGGTCCCACCCAGAAAGCCGGACCGTCATCCGCCGCCTGCTCCTTCACCACGGGCAGCCGCACGTCCGTCATCTGCTGGATGAACGACTGGAGTTCCTTGGCCGCGTACTCCGCCGCCGGGCTGTCCGCCGCCGGCGTCACGATCCGGTAATCGCTACGGCCGTCACGAACGATGACTGCCGGTGCGGCCTCCAGGGCCGCGGACAGACACAGCACGCTGGCAATCCATCTCAACCACGCCATCGGGGTGACTCCTCATTGAAGCTTACGGCTGTCCACGGTGATGTCGCCGACCCACCGTCGGTCGGGAATCCTCAGCGCATGAACCGCAGCGACCATTCCAGCCGGTCGGCGGTGTCGAATCGCACTTGGCCGCGAAGGACCTCACCGTCTCGATGCACCGAGTGGAACCCGGTGTGCGATCGGGATCCCTCCGCCCACGAATAGCCGGCCGGAACATGCACGGCCAGACTCCAGGCCATTCCTGGCTTGCCGATCGCGACGCCCGACAGCGTGTTCGCCTCGGCATTCCAGCGCACGTCCGCCAACTCGATGCCTCCCGCGGTGACGTGGCGATCCGTCGCGAGCACCTGCGGCACATCGAGCTTCTCGCGGATGACCAGCAGTTGGACCGAGGTGGGCTCCAGGCGCAGCGTAAGCTGTCCTTTCGCTTCGGCAATCAACTCCTGCGACCAGAACTCGTACACCAGGTAAGTGCGTTCGGGATCGAGGCCCACCCGGGCAAGGTCCAATTCCCGGGCGACCGGATCGGGGCCCCCGTGGAAACAACCGACCAGCCACCACTTGCCGAACGGCCGGGACACGCGCAAGGCGAAAGTCTCCGCGAGCGGTTGCTCGAACAGGTCGAGCGGCCGGGCGGTCTGGCCGTAGGACGGCAGCACTTGTTTGAGAATGTCGAGCCTTGCGGGATCGAGGGTATAGAGGCGGTCACCAGATATAACTGGTCCACCGGCCAGGCCGATGATCGTGGCCGCCGCCCGGGCCTGCGGGAGGGTCAGTTGTTCCAGCCGCAGGTGGTCGGGATCGTTGTACCAGGCGTGCTGGTGAAAGTAGTATCGCTTGGCGGTCGCGGGAATGGCGCTGTTGTACCAGCCCCAGTAGTGCTCCCACGGCGTGCAGGGCGGGGTCGGCCGATCGAGCTCGATTCGCATGCTGTCGATGAGGCCCAGGGCGATCGGGCCGGGGCCGCAGTCCAGCAGGTGGCGGTCCGGCCCCATCGCGTCGCGCATGACCTGGCAGCCCAACCGGTACGCGGCCGCCTTGCTCATCGCGGGGTCGTGGTAACGCCGGGCGGCCAGGATGGTCCATTCGACGAAGTCGGTCTTGACGAAGTCGTAGCCCCACTCCTGAGTGAGCGTGCGGAACAGGTCGGCCAGCCACCGGCGGGCCTGCGGGTGGGTGACGTCGAGAATGTACTGGGCTTGGGGCTGATGATGCGGCACGATCGGTTGCGGCCGACCATCGAGGTCGTGGACCAGCCAGTCCGGGTGCTCCGTGGCGATGGCCGTGTCGGCGGAGATGGCGAATGGTGCGACCCAGATGCCCGGCCGGAGCCCCAGATCCTTGATCCGGTCGGCCAGCCACTTCATGCCGTGGGGGAACCGGGCGTTGCCCTCCCAATTGCCGAAAGCCGTCTGGTAGCCGTCGTCAATCTGGATCCAGTCCATGCCGTAGGGTTTGAGGTGGCGAGCGACGAACTCGGCATGCTTGAGGATTTCCTCTTCGCTGACGCCGCCGTAGGTGACGAACCAGGAGCACCATCCGTTGATGGGCGGATTCAGCCGCACCTGGTGCAGCCGACCGCTCAGCCGGGTGTAGGTCTCCAGTGTGTCGAACGGGTTGCCGCCGTAGAGCACCAGCAGTCGGCCGGAGGAGACCGTCCGACCGGGCTCGATCACGAAGTAGTCGTTGTACTGCGACTGGGCCACGAGATTGAAACGCCCGCGTTCCTGCGGGTCGGCGCCGCTCGGAATCCAGCCGGCGGACAGCAGGCCCTCCGCCTGGCGGTTCTCCAGATACCCCACCACCAGCGTCTCGGGCTGATGCGGAGCGAAGAAGGCCACGTTGAAATGACTGTAGAGCTCGCCGGGGCCGTCGGGCGTGAAATCGACGAGTTGGCCGGGGTCATAGTAGATCCGCCCGTGGGTCAGCGCCTTGCGCACCCGGCTGCCCGTTCCCTGGCTCCCGAAACCACAGCCGCCGCCCTCGTCGGCCAGCAGCCGCAGCGGCTCGCTGTGCCGCACCTGGATACGCTCATCCGATGTGTTGGTCACCAGCAGTTCAAAGACCACGCCCGGCCGATCGCTCAGCGCGGTCACGCGCCACAACAGGTCGAGCCGGCCCTCGCGGTCCTTGCCGGTGATCTCCAGGCACGTGCCCGGCAGCATCGGCTCGGGTGAAGCCACCTCGCGGCTCTCACGCACGAACCGGGCGTCATCGGCCGGCAGCATGGCGTCGGGAAAAGCGACGGCCGCGTTGGCGTTGGCCAGCAGGAGTCGCCCATCCGCCTGATACACTTGTACGCGACCGTGGTCGGCATCCCAGTCGACGCGCATCGGGCCGTTCGCCCGCGCTCCGACTGCGGTGATCGGCTCAGCCGCGTGAACGGGGCACGCCAAGCTGACGGCGGCCAAGCCCATGATGATCATCCTCCTCGGTCGCACGCATCTCACGGGTCGTCTCCTCTCGTAGCGGCCGCCCCCCGTGGCGGCCGTGCTCGCCGCCGCACTGCTCACAGAGCAGTGGCACACGGCTGTCGTCCCCCGTGGCGGCCGCGACGGCATCATGCCGCCATACTAACCCCTGCCGGGCGGAGTGCGAATCCGGCAGAGCCGCGACCGTGAGGGAGCGGCGCCTGCGAACGCCGGGGATTGGATAAAGTCCTGAGGGCGAAGAACCGCGACCGCGAGGAACCGCTCCCTGATGGTCGGGGCTCTGGTTGCGTGTACCGCTTCCTGACGGGCGCGGCTCTGATTGCGGCTCTGATTGCGCCCCCGGTCGCCACGGGGGGCGACCGCTACGGCGTGGAACGGGCGTCTTTGCGGCTGCGTGGAGGCGAGGGTCGCTCTATTCGGCAGGTTGCAGGGTCCGCACCAGTCGATCGGCGTCGTAGTCGCGGGCGGGGAGTCGGTCGAGAATCCCCTGGTAGATCGCCTCGTCGAGCGTCGGGGTCCGGCTCAGAATCCACAGGAACGCTCGGTTGGGCACGCCGACGACGGCATACTCGTAGTCTTCGCCCAGCTCGATGATCCAGTAGTCACCCTCGAACGGTGGAAAGAAGGTGACCTTGAGTTTGGCGTTGGTCGTTGAATCGGCCACCCGGGCCGAGCCTTCGATACGCTGCACCGGACCGTCCAGGGAACCCTCCCGGCAGGTGTTCACCACGGTTACCCGGCCGTCGTCGCGGAGGGTGTACTCGGCTGTGGTCGCCGTGCAACCCGCCTGGAAGATGGCCGGGTAGCTGGCGATCTCGTACCACGTTCCCGCATAACGGGATAAGTCCACCTCATCCACGACGTCGAGGGGGGGATACAGGGCTGCACAGCCGGCCAGGGTCAACGCCAGCGGAACCACCAGGATCTTTGCGCTGCTCATGATGTTTCTCCATTCTGCCGCCAACCAGCGGCGCTATAGCGGGAGTATAGGCGTGTGTATCGTTTTTGATCCACGCGCCCGGTTGTGAAACTTTTGTAATGGGATACGGCCGGATGCGGCGACCTGCGAAGATCACGTGGGGGACCTTTGGGCGAGGTGATCGATCAGCGGTTCCGCCCGTGGCCGCGGGTCACTTATCCAGTTGGCGGTCCAGCCAGGCGTAGATTTCGTCGAGGGTTTCGCGGGCGATCTCGTGCCGGCCGGGCTTGAGCAGGTTGGCGAAGCGGTCGCTTTGGCCATAGTGCTGCCAGACGCCGCGCGCCCGTTCGCCGGCTTCGTAAGCGCTGATGGATTGCGGAAAGATGTTGTCCTCCCGGGTGGTGTGCTGCAAGACGGCCCGGGGAGCGATGAGGCACAGCACGTCATCCCAGTCCCAGTGCGGCAACCGGCCCAGCCCGAACGCTACCCGCAGTTTGGGCAGGTAGCTGAACCATCGGTCGCGAGCCCAGCGGGTCCGGTCCTGCTCGGCGGCGAAGGTGGCGTAACCGCAACTGGCGACCGTCGCCCGCACGCGGCCGTCAAAGGCGGCCAGCATGAGGGCGGTCTCGGCACCGAGAGAATGACCGATCGCACCGATGCGGGCCGCATCCACCCCCTCGGTCTCCGCAAGCACGTCGACCGCCCGTTGGGCGTCGTGGAGCATCTTGCCCATCGCGGACAGCGCGGGGTAACGCAGGTAATGCCCGCGGGTGTCGAACGGGCCGAAGCGGTCGATGCGCTCACCGGCGGTGATCGAATCGGGCGCCAGCGTGATGTACCCGCGCCGGGCCAAGTCGGCGGCGAAGGCCAGCCGCGGATCGCCCGCCTGCCCGACGGATTCGCGTTTACCCTCGGGGACGGTCTGGTGCAGGGCGAGCACGGCCGGGGCGGGCGCCGCGCGGTCGTGGGGCACGCACAGATAGGCCCGCACCCGCTCGTCCGGGCCGACGGCATATTCGATGAGCCGGCGTTCGTAGCCGGCGAGTGGCTCAGTCTCGATGACCTTGATCGCAAGCGGGGGGGATTGGGCTGGCGGTTCGCCGAGCGTTCGGCGAATGCTGCGCTGGAGGATCGGGCGGCACCGTTCCCACTCGGCGAGGTTGGCCGGCGGCCCGGCGATGCAGGCTGCGGGAAAGAATCGCTCACCCAGCCAGCGGTAGGCGAGTTCGCGGCCGGCGTCGGGAAAGGCGTGCGGGCCGTCGAACGGGTGCCATGCGAGATCATCCGCCGCCCCGTAGAGGCCGTACACCGTCCGCACGTCGCGGAACACGGCGTCCAGGCCGAGGGTCTCGGGGAAGATGGTGTCGCGCGTCGCGTACCAGACGAAGAGCGGTCGGGGGGCGATCAGCGCGAGAAGCTGGTGCCAGTCGAAGGGGATGGCGGCCTTATCCGGCAGGTAGAGGCCAAGTTGTGGAATGAGGGCGGTCAGGTGCGACCAGCGGTTCGGCTCGGGGTCGTCGCGGAAGGTGTTGAAGCCGCAACTGGCGATGGTGGCCGTGATGCGCTTGTCGAACGCGGCGGCGAAGATCGAGGTGTACGCCCCGTGCGAGTGGCCGATGCAGCCGATCTGCAACGGATCCACGGCCGGCAGGGTTTCGAGGTAATCGACCACGCGGCCCACGTCCCAGACCATCTTGCCCATGAACGACCATTGGGGATGGCGGCGGTAGAACGCGATGCTGTCGTGGTAGGGCAGCTCGCCGTCCGGGATGCGTTCACCGAAGCCGATCATGTCCGGGGCGATACAGATGAAACCCTGCCGCACGAGCTGGCGGGCGAAGGCCAGGTCTTCTCTGGCGGTGAGACCGCCGGGTTCATCTTTGCCCCGGGCGGAGGTCTGGTGCACGCAGATCATGGCGGGTAGCCGGCCGGCGGGCAGGGGACGCGGGATGAACACATAGGCCGGGATCCAGTCGTCCGGCTCGCTGCGGATGCGGATGTGCTGCCGCACGTGGTCGTCGTGCGTTTCTTCGCCCAGCACCCGCACCTCAAGCGGTGGGGATTGCAGATTGGTTGGCTTGCCCAGGATCCCCCCGATGACGTCGGCGATTTCACCGGCGCGTTGCTCCCAGACGCGGATTTCGTCGATCCCGCCCGGCGGCTCGCCCGCCACCTCGAGCAGGGGGGCAAGATCCTTGCGGCCCACCTGCGGCGTATCGAGCGCCGGTTTCTTCCACGTACTGACCTGTCGCCATTGCTCGAACTCATACCCCGGCCAGGCATGCGCGACGGTCGCGGCGAGGGCCAGGTGGAGCACCCCGACAACGTGTTTTCGGTATCGTGCATCCTTCATAGACGCGCCCCTCATAATACCCGGCAACGTCCCGCCGGCCCACGCGCTTTCG
>CAZEEJ010000162.1:0-13531 GCA_964511155.1 uncultured Planctomycetales bacterium
ACCCGTCACACGTTCGATCATCGCGAGCCCACCCTTGCTGTGCAAGGATGGGCCACCCGGCTTTCCTTCGCGCGGCGCGTTGGCCGAGATAAGCGGTTGCCTTACGCACCAGCACCGCGCGGGCTGAAGCCCGCGGCTCGTTCCCGCACCGCGCGGGCTGAAGTCCGCGGCTCTTTTGAGTTGCGATCAGCGCCACCCGCCAATCAGTGTCATCTTTCGCCACAAGCGCCTAAGATATGCTCCGTTGAAACGTCATTCGCCGGCGTGAGGAACAAGCCATGCGAACCAACGGTCAGGGCATAGCGATGGGGAAGGCGACGATTCTTCTCTTCGCGGCACTCGGCTGCCTGGGAATGCAGCGGCAGCTTGACGCACAGGCACAAAAGCCCCCCCCACCGCTCCGCAAGGGCGGTGTGGACGCGCAGCACCCGCCGGAGTACCTGGTCGGCGTGTACTACTTCTCCGGCTGGTGGCCCGAGCAGCCCAACAAGTACCACGTCGAGGGGCGGGACTGGCGCACGTCGTACACCGAACGGCGGCCATTACTCGGCGAGTACAACACCCAGCAGACCATGGACCAGGAGATCCAGCACGCTGCCGGCTACGGCGTCGATTTCTTCCAGTTCCTCTGGTACCCACGCCCGCAGAGCCCCGACGGCCCTGACCAACCCGAACGCCTCAACGCCGGCGTGGCCCAGTTCCGCGGCTCGCCGCACCGCCACGACATGCGTTTCACCCTGGAGTACGTCAACCACCCGCCGTTCAGCATCACCGACGAAGACAACTGGCGAGACACCTGCCGCGAGTGGTGCACGGCGATGACCGAGCGGACCTATCTGCGCATCGAGGACCGCCCGGTATTCAAGATCCATGGCCTGCACCACTTCCTCAAGGAGTGCGGCAACGACCCAGCCCGCGTGGCGGCGCGAGTCGACGTGTTGCGGGAGGTGGCCAGGGAGACGAATCTTGCGGACCCCCTGGTGAGCGCCGGGGTCATGGCCGGGGAGGTCCCCACCGGCCCGGCCGTCGCTCCGTTCGACTTTCTCACCACGTACATGGACATGCCCCCGCTCGAACCGCAGGACAAGCCGCACCCCTACACGGCGCTGATTGACTTCGCCGAGCAGGGCTGGCGGCGCTATGCCGAGCGGAGCGAGAAGCCCTACGTGCCTTACTTGCCGGCCGGCTGGGACCCGAAGCCATGGAACGACCCGCGGCCCTCGTTCGCCATGCCCTCCCGCCAGGAGTGGATCCAGGCCTTGGAGCGGGCCCGGGCGGCCCTCGACAAGCATCCCAAGCTGGGCATCCCGCTCGGCGGCGACCGGCGCGTCAAGATGCTGCTGATCTACGCATGGAATGAGTTCGGCGAAGGGGGGATCGTGGCCCCCACTCGCGGCGACCACTACATGAAGCTGGAGGGCATCCGGGAGGTCTTCGGCCAGCGGGGCCTGGTACCGCGACCCTGATATGACAGCGTCATTCCGTTGCGGCCGCTCCCCGTGGCAGCCGCCGTTTTGTAGCGGCCGCCCCCCGTGGCGGCCGGGCACCGGCGAGACGCCGGTGCCACACAGATACTCGGGCCGCCACGGGGGCGGCCGTGACCCTATCATCCTGACAAAGGAGTGATCGAACGTGAACGTCTTCATCTCGGCGGACATCGAAGGCATCGGCGGCGTCATGAGCAAAAGCCACCACGATCCCGAGGGTGCAGACTACCGCAAGGCGTGCGACTGGATGGTCCAGGAGGTCAACGCGGCCATCGAGGGCGCCCTGGCAGCCGGTGCGAAACGCATCGTCGTCAAGGACTCCCACAATACCGGCACGAACATCGAGCTGGACAAGCTCCATCCCGCCGCCGAGTTGATCAACGGCTGGGGGCCGCTCGGCAGCATGGTCGAGGGGCTCGACGAGAGCTTCGACGCTCTATTCCTGATCGGGTATCACGCCCGGGCGATGACCATCGACGGCACCCTGGCCCACACCTGGTCCGGCAACGTGCTCGACCTGAGCGTGAACGGCAAGACCCATGGCGAGGCCGCTTGGGCCGCGATCTATGCAGGTCATTACAAGGTCCCGCTCGCTCTCGCCGCCGGCGATGACAAGTTTGTGGCCCAGATCCGCGAGGAGTTGCCCGGCGGCTACCTCACCGTCACGACCAAGACGGGCTGGACGCCCACGGCTGCCCGGTTGCGCCCCCTCAAGAAGGTGCACGACGAGGTTCGGGCCATGGCCGCCAAGTCCCTGGCCGATCTGAAGGCCCTGTCCGTTTACCGGCCGACCATGCCGCTGACCCTCACCCTGCGTTTCCGCAACTGGGAGAACGTCAACGCCTGTGCCGTGGTGCCGCACGTCCGCCGGCTCGATGCTCAGACCGTCGAGGTCCAGGCCGCCGACGCGATCGAGGCCCAGAGGTATTTCGTCACCCTGCACCGGCTGTCCCGATCTTGACGCGAGGGGGGGCAGAGGGTGGCATGGGTCTGTACTCAGACCCGTGCTCGATGCCGAGTCGCCACTGGTCTGAGTACAGACCAGTGCCACCCGGCCGTTGGCCGCGACGGTGGGCAGCCCGCGGCCACACCGGTTGTGCCCGAAGGCTCCGTTGGGGTACAACGGAGTGCGGTGAGTCGTGCGAGTCAGGTCCATGATGAGACGATCCGTACGTCCTCTGAACGGTATCCTGCTGGTTGTCCTGACCGGCCCGCTGCTCGCAGCCGAGCCGCTCAAGCCCGAAGACCTCCTCCTGGTATACAACGGCAGCGACTTGGTCTCCCGCGAGTTGGCCGGCCATTACGCCCGATCCCGCAACGTCCCCCCCGATCGGTTCTGTGCGGTCCAGGTGCCCGCCGAGTTCGAGGAGATATCCCCCGAACGTTTTGAGGCCGCGATGCGCCAACCGATCCGCGAGCATCTGCTGCGCTACAACCTGCGCGACCAGGTACGTTGCCTGGTCACCTTTTACGGGTTGCCGATCCGTGTCAGTGCCGCCCCGCCCGTTCCCGATGCGGCGAAGCTGCGTTCCCGCTGGCTCGCCCAGTTTCAGGAGGCCCTCGGTGACCTGGCTCGCGTCACACAGAATCTAATCCCCCTGACGGGCGAAATCCCCACCACCCGCCCCGCAACCACGCAGCCCACCGAATCCGACTACATGGCCATGCTGCAGGAATACGCTCAGGTGCGCAATACGGCCCACCACCGGGTTCGCGAGTTGATCGAGAGGGGCGGTGGGCAGACGGAGAACCGCACGCTGATCAGCATTCTCGAACAGGTCGAAGGGCCCGAGAGCCTGCTCGGCCAGCTTCAGTTACCGGAGGGCCAACATCGGCCTCGAATCGAGCAGCAGGTCGACACCATGCAGAGAGAGTTGCGGGCCGCGCTGGACGCCGCGGACCGGACCATGGCCGACGCTCTCGCCGACCCCGCCCGCGACAAGGCTCGCGAGCAGATCCGACGGTTCCGCGGCTTGCTCGGACTGCTGGCCAGTCTGCAGAACGACCTCAACCGATTGCGCACCGACGAGACCGAGGCGGCCGTCGACAGCGAGCTGGCCGTTCTCTGGTGGGACAACTATCCGCGGCACCGCTGGGTCTTGAACACGCTGAGCTGGCAGGTGCGGACCAACCCGGCCATGCGCATCTTCATGCCGCCGGGCCAGGAGCGCAACCCTACCCTGATGGTCAGCCGCATCGACGCACCGGCCGCCTCGATTGCCCGACGCATGATCGACGTCGCCATCGAGGCGGAACGCCAGGGTCCCAGCGGCCTGGCCTGTCTCGACGCCCGCGGCATCCAGGACGAGGCCGGCCTGGCCGCGTATGACCGCGACCTGCGCGACTTGGCCGGGCTGCTGCGCGAGCACACCCATCTGCCCGTGCAACTCGACGTGGACAGCCGCCTGCTGCAGCGCGGCGAGTGCGCCGACACGATGCTTTACTGCGGGTGGTACAGCCTGCGGAAATACGTGCCCACATGCACCTTCGTACCCGGCGCCGTGGGCTATCACATCGCCAGCTTCGAGGCCATCAGCCTGAAGCGGCCCGGCGAAGGCGGCTGGTGCCGGGGCTTGCTCCTGGACGGCATCACCGCCACCCTGGGGCCGGTGGCCGAGCCCTACCTGCAAGCCTTCCCGAAGCCTTCCGAGTTCTTCGGGCTTTTGTTGACCGGGCGGTTCTCTCTGGCCGAATGCTTTGCCTATACTCACACCATGAACTCCTGGATGATGATGTTGCTGGGCGATCCTCTATACCGCCCCTTCGCCACGAAACCGGCCCTGAGGATGGAGCAGGCATTCCCCGCCGAGGCCATCCCGCCGGAGTTTCGGCCTGTCAACTGACTGCACTGGAGATCGTCATGCCTGTTCCTGACCGTCGTTTTGTCCAGACCGGCCACACCCGGTCGGCAACTATCGGCCCGATGCTCGCCCTACTGATCGCGACGGCGATCGGCGGTTGCGGCGATCCGGCGCAGAAGGCCTGGCTGGGGCTCAACACGCGTTTCGGCCCGCCGGAGCTGTACGGGTTGGCCGCCGATGCCCCCGGGGCCGCCCTCACCAAAGCTGACCGCCAGATCGACCTCGAAATGCTCCGGGAACTCGGCGTGCCCCTGATCCGCGACGCCGGCATGAGTTGGGCGGTCATCCAACCGGAGCCCACGCGCCGCTACGATTTCTCTTTCCCCGACGACTTGGTCCGCCGGGCACAGGCCGCCCAGGCGGATCTGCTGATGGTGTTCACGGGCATCCCCAAATGGGCAGCAGCCGAATCGGACGGCGCAGCCATCCACTGCGGCGTACCCGCCCGCGAGCACGCGGTTGCGTTCTTCACCTTCGTGCGGACCTTCGTGGACCGATACGGGAGTCGGCAGACCGGCGGCCGAGGCCACCCCGTGCGAGCCTATGAGTTCCTCGAGGACATCGAGCGCGTCCCTCCCGGTGAGTACGCCTATTGGCTCAAGCGCTTCCACGCCGCGGTCAAAGAATCCGACCGCTCCGCCCTCGTGGTCCTCGGCGGTCTCACCAGCCCGGGTATCACCGCCGCCGACGAGCCGGAGGACGACCGTGCGGACTACCTCGAACGGCTTCTGGCCGATCCAGAATTACAGGGCGACGGCTTCCCGTACTTTGATGTGGTCGCGTTCCACAGCTACCCCCACCGCTACCCGGGGCGACCGGCTTTTGAGGACAAGCTCGCGCATATCCGGCAGGTGCTCGCCGACCATCATCTCGACCTGCCCGTCTGGGTCACCGCCTACGGCGCCGGTAGCGGCACCGACCAGGAAGGCCGCCAGGCCCGGGACATCGTCCGATGGGCCCTCCACGGCCGGGCGATCGGCATCGACCGGCTCTACCTCCACAGCTTGCGCGACGGCCGACAGCCGGACGGAAAGCATGTCGGCAACAGCTTCGGCTTGGTCTGCCAAGCCGAACACGGCAAGGCCCCGCAGAGGAAACCCGCCTTCCGGGCCTATCAGACGCTGCTCCAACGGGTGGCCCAACAGCCCCGCCTCACCCCGCGTGCCCCAGGCGTGTACATGCTCACCGGCGCGGGCGAACCCACCTACGCCGTCTGGAAAGTCGACAACTACGACCCATCACCGTTTCTGATTCCCGGCTGGTGGGAGATCCACATGTTCAACGGGAAGCGTTTCGTCCGGCAGGGAGCTGAGATCAAACTCACCGACCAGCCCATCTTCATCCAGCGCGCCCGTAGCCCCTTCATCCGCTGAAGCCGACCCCGACCGCGATTGACTCAAAGTGCTGTGGCTATCGGTTCATGGCCGCAGGCAGTCCGGATCCGCCAGATTGATCGGACCCGACAGACAACGCTGGAACAACGCGTGATCATCCAGGTCGACATCGGTATCTACGTCAAGGTCGGTATCGGTGCAGCCGGCCTGTGGCGGACCGAGATGCGCGCCCGTCCAACAGTTGCGTAAATGATCGCCGTCAAGCTGATCGACGTGGCCGTCGCAGTCGAAGTCACCGGGCGCCCGCAGTCGTGCTCCGGGACCGGCCACCTTCAGAGCGTCGCTCTTCGCGTCGACATAGGCCACCGCCCAGAGCCCCTGGCGATTCAAGGCGACCGCCGGGTAGCTGCCCGGGTTCATCGAAGCCTCGGAATCAACGGATGTGGTGTGCCAGCCGAAACTGTTCTCGGTGAGCTTCACGGCCCCGGTCGCGAGGTCCCGCCAGGCCAGGAACACCCGCCCCTCCTGATCCACCGCCAACGAATGCGCCCCGAATCCTGCGGCGACCGTCGGCTCAATGAGTTGATCGGCGACACCCAGATCGTGAAAACGCAGCAAGTGCAGGCCGTCGTGCTGCTTGCACATCACCAGCGGCGCACCGACGGGATCGCAGGCCAGGGCGATATCGCAATCGGTCGCCAACGTGGGCACCGCATGTGAGCGCCACACGAAGCCGCCGCTGATGAGCGTGCCTACAACGATCCGGTTGTCACTGGTGACGCAGGCGATCACCAGTTCACCTTGCCGGTTGATCGCCAGGTCCGCTCCGACCCGGCTGCTGCTCGCGAACGGCAACTCGGGCGTTCCCAACGGGATGGACTCCCACTGGCCGACGGCAATGTTGAAGTGGGCGAGGGTGAGGGACCTGGTATGACGGGCCAGGACATAGGGGCGATCCCGGGCGTCCAGCAAGGCCTTCACGACGGCGGGAGGCGCGGCGCCGGGAATCATCGGGATCGCTGGGATCGTCACGGTCGCGTCGCCGTACAACCCATTACCGAGAACCCTGTAGCGAACACCCTCAGCGAGATCATCGCCTGTTCCCCAGAATACGGCGTGCCGGGCGTTCTCCGAATTCACCAGCACGCAAGCGGATCGGCCGATGTTTCCCGACGACGTACGCGGCCGAATGCTCACCGACCCGCAAGGCGTCAGATCGGCAAGGCCCAGGTCCCGATCCGCAAAATGGTAATACCCGATGAGCAGATGATCGTCCTGGTCAAAGACGGCGGAAGGTCGGCCGTAAGAGAAGTCGCTCACCCCAGACTCGACCGTCAACGCCGGCCATTGAGCAGCAGCACTGCCCGCCAACAGCTTCAGCACAGCCGCCGCCCCCACCAGGGCCAACATCGGACTGCGACCAGGCATCATCCCGCCTCCATCCTCGCACAGGCTTGCCAATCAGGAACGACGAAGCGGCTGTATCCAACAGTCGGCACCCGGTTCACGTCAACGCCGACGAACCAGGCCCCATCCCAGAAGAAGCAACAGAAGGGACAACGGCTCGGGCACGATCACAGGATCGTACGCCAGCACCAGGGCGCTCTGGGCCTTATAGGCGATCACCGGGAGATCTTCAGCGTCGAACGCCAGAGCGACGCTGGCGTTGGGAGCGATAGGGGTGACATCCAGCCCGGTGACCGGATCGACGCCGGCCGGCAGCACGCTATCAACCCAACCGCCGGTATCGTAGATGGCATAGTGAACCTCGAGATTGCTGACCCCGGGTTTGATGTACGCCAGTGCGGGCTGCCCCAGGCTGTTGTAGACCAAGCTGCTCATCGAGGAAACGCCGCCGGCCAGCCACGACGTATCCCATTCGCCGGCCTGAATGTCGAAGCTGGACACGCTGACCCCGCCGGCATCGAGAACGCCGATGCCCACACGGTCGTTGAGGCCGAACTCAATGGATACGCGGGTCGTCGGGACAGGCGAAAACCCACCCCGGACCTCCGCACCGTACCACTGGCCGGTGGCAATGTCTCTGGTGGCGAAGCGAACCACCCCCGAGTCAGCATAGGCGACACCCAGTCGATCCTGGCTGTTCACCGCGACGGAAGCGTAGCTCTTGCTGCCTCCACCCGATTGGACATCGACGACGTCGTCGTTCCAGGTCAGCCCGTCGTTGACCCGAACCTGAATCTGGCCGGCATCGGCGTAGGCCAGCACCGGACGACCGCTGGCCAGGTAGGCCAGATCCGCAGCGCTGGCGCCCTGTGGCATCGGTGAGGTGATCGCCCCGGGCGAGCTGCTCTGCCAGCCATAGCGCGACGACTGCACCATGCCCAGGCCGTTGTTCATCTGCCAGGCGACGCCAACCTGACCGTCCGGCCCCGCCTGGCTGCGCAGCGACACCGGGCCGCTCGTGGGCGGAGTCACCACCACGCTGCCCAGCCAACCCGCCGGGGTCAGCGACGAGGCGACGATTTGTGAAACGCTCTGCGTCTGATAGAAGACCGTCGGCCAGGTCGCCCCCGTCCGCATGCCCAGCGCCACGGCTGTGTCTGAAGCGACGGGCAGCCCGGTCACTTCCGCCTTTTGGAAATTCCATACCGTCTGACTGGCCGCGACCGGCACAGCCGGCAGGGCGCACACGATCAACACGGCCGACAGTCCAGATAGTTGGCGAAGCATGCGTGTTCCCTCTTCCAATGTGATGAGACCTTTCCCAGATGACCACCCGCCAGAAAGTGTCCCGCGATTATACAGCGCACGACATTGAAACACAATGCGCTCCGTGGGGACGCGTTCGACCGCTCCTCGTCACCGTTCGCAGCGCATCGACCGCCTGCCTCCGACGCTCAACCTCGTTCATGGCCCCCCTCCACGCTCACGGTCCTTCCGCCGCACGCGGCCGCAGATTCGCCGAGGGCCAGGGATTCATCCCGAATCACACGCCCGAAGGTTGGTAGACATCTAACACCTTGTATTCGCAGACCTTAGATCGGTACGGCACAGACCTCACAGAATCTCGGGGCCCGAGACAGGAGCACCTGAATGGAGACGATTGCCCCGTCCGCTGGCTGGCGGCTATAATCCCGCGTAGCTCCGCAAACGCCACGAGGCGGCACCCACCCGCAGGGGGACCCGGCCCGAGTTGCAGCAGCGGTAATCGATCGAAGTGATGATGAGCACCAGGAACATTCTGCTGGAAGCCGTCGTGATTACCGCGACGGGCTTGCTGATCGGACTGACCGCCAACGCCTTCCACAGTGACGGTGTGCGGCTGAGCCGCGACTACTTCCCCCGACACACCTCCGCCACTCGGCCCGCCCCCACGACCACGCCGGTGGACGCTCAACCGACAGGCGACGGCGACCCCGGGGCTCGAGGGTCCGAGACCCCGCCGCAGCAGGAACTCCCCGCCGAGCTGGCCAAAGCCGTCGAGCACATCCACGCCCAGGGCCTCCAGGTGGCCAGCCATGAAGAGGTGGTCGCCCTGTTCGAGGACCCGCTCTACGAAGCGGGCGTTTACGTCCTCGTCGATGCCCGGGATACCCACAATTACGTCAGCGGGCACGTCCCCGGCGCCTACCAGCTCGACCACTACCGCATCGATCGGTACATTGACGAGGTGCTGCCGGTCTGCCAGGCGGCCCTGAAAATCATCGTGTACTGCAACGGCGGAGAGTGTGAGGACAGCGGCTTCACCGCGACCGAGCTGCTCAATCGCGGCATCGACCCCAGCCGCGTGTTTGTTTACGCCGGCGGCATGGACATGTGGATCGCCCAGAGTCTGCCCACCGAGAAGGGCGAACGCGGCAGCGGCCGAATCGCCCCGGGTAGCCGGTAAACGTCTGCGCGTGAAGGACAAGGAGACCGTTCGTGAATCCCGCCCAACCCGGCCTGCTTCGGAGAATGGACCAGACCAGCGTACCGCTGGCCCTGGCAAGGTTCCTGCTGGGCGGACTCTTCATCTATATGGGCTGGAACAAGGTCGTGGACCCGGTCGACTTTCTCAAGCTCGTCCGGCAGTACCAGATGGTGCCCGAGCGCCCGCCCATCTTCCTCAATCTGATCGCCGCCGCCCTGCCCTGGGTCGAGGTCTGGTGCGGCCTCCTCTTGATCGCCGGGGTCGCCCTGCGCGGCGCCGCTCTGTCCATCCTCATCATGCTCGTCGGTTTCACCATTGTCGTCGCCATGCGCGCGGTGGGCATCCACCAGAGCCAGGGCATCCCCTTCTGCGACGTCAAGTTCGACTGCGGCTGTGGCGCGGGCGAAGAGTGGATCTGTGCCAAAATCCCGAAGAATCTCGGCATGTGTGCGTTGAGCCTGATCATCCTCGCGTCGCGTTCCCGGCGGTTCTGCCTGCGCGGGGATCTGTTCCGACCGGCCGGCGGACCGTTATTCTCCCCCCAAGCCCAGGGATAACCGGCCCTGCAGAGGTCGTGCTGGTGATACGGGCGGTTGCTGGCGGGCCGGTTATCCCTGGCCTTCTCCGACCCCCGACCCCCGACCCCTACCGTTGCGACACCGGGCCGACTGCTGAACGGATCGGAATCACAATCTCGGGGTGCTCGCTGTCATCGGTGCGGACAGTCACCCTGTCGCCGCCCTCCGGCGACTTGTACCCCGCCGGGATCGTCATGCGCATTTCATACGACAGTCCGTCAGGCAGCGGGTAGAACTGCGTGGCGATCTGCTCGTTGCTCTTCGTGATCCCGAGGACATTCAGCGGCTGCTGCCCGTTGTTGACGATCTGCACGGTACTTTGCTGCAGGCGAAGGGCCTGCGGAACGACCACCTCGGCCGGCGTCACCTCGATCCGCGGCGGAAGGAACAGTCTGGCGGGCAGTTCCACCAGCGGCTGCTGCGGGCAATCCGTGGTGATGCGGATGACCCCGTCGTTCAAACCGGGTTGGAACGGCGGCTCCGACCGCACCGTCACCTTGGCGTACGGCGTATTCGGAATCGGGTCCACCTCCGCCTTGAACCGCGGCGACGACGACTCGACCTTCAGGTATTTCACCGTACCCTCGCCGTTGTACGTCAGCGTCACCAATCGCGGCATGGAGTGCAACCGCGGCAGCCGCGAGAAATCCACCCCCTCGGGCGGATCCACCTCGATGTAGGACCGCGTGCTGCCCGTCAGCGCGACCACCACCGACGGGCGACGCATATCGTTCGACTTGATCGTGATCGCCCGGGCAAACTGCCCCGGCTCCGCGGGAGCGTCAAACGTCACCTTCAGCCTGCCGCGAACGCCGGTCTCCAGAATCCTGATCTCGTCGATATCCACTTTCACCCCTTGGGGCCCGGAAACTTCGCTGACCTCGAGGCGTTTCTGGCCGGCGTTGTGAACGTACAGGCTGTACTGCACCGGCTGCCCAGGTTTGTGCAGTCCCGTGTCCTGCCGGAGCGACTCGACCACCAGCAGCGGGGCCTCGATCGGCGGCGGGGACAGATCCGCCACGTCGTCGGCGACCGTCGAGCCGGTCGGTGCAGATGCCGAGGAGAACGCCTGCCGCGTTTGGCCTTCAAGCAACGTGTCCAACTGGCTCTCGATCTTGGCCTGCAGAGCAGCAATGTCCTCCGTGGTCCGGCCGATCCCTCGGTGCACCGCCTCGATGGCCCCGTGCTTCCCGATCAGGACCAGTGCCGGCCAGCGATCCACCCCGTACGTACGGCTCACGTTCCGGTCCGAATCCAGCCCGATCGGCAGGTTCACGTTAAGCTGCTTGGCTTTCTCCATGATCTCTTCGTGAGTCCGCATGTCGTCCACGCTCACCAAGAGGAACTCGACGCCGCGCCGCCGGTAGGTCTGGGCAATCCGGTTGATCATCGGCAACTGCCGGGCGGAGTCCTGGCCCCAACTCGCCCAGAAGTTGACCGCCATGACCTTCTCGCCGCCCCCAAGTGCCACCACCCCGTCGGTCGTGGTGCGCACCGTCATCTGCGGCGCCGCCCTGCCCACCAGGGCCTCCGCGGTCGTCCGGACCCCTTCCCGCGGCACCGCCGTCCGCATGGTGATCGGCACGATGATCTCCGGCCGCTGGTCATAGCTCGTCGCGATCTTGACCTGAATGGGCCGCTCGCCCGCAATCTCCAAGCCCGCCGGAAGCGTGATCGTCACCTGGTAGCGCTTGCCCGGCTCGGGCGCCTTGACGCTGGCCGAAACGGCCTCATCCGTCGTCGTCACCGACAGGATGTTCATTTCGCCTTCGCCGTTGTAGCGCAGCTCCACGATCCGCGGCATGTCCCGGGCCGGCGGGGCCCCCAGGATGATCGACTCGGGGCTGACCTCCAGGATGGGCGGCGAGAACAGCCGACAAGCGATCGGAATCTGCGCTTCCCCTTCAAGACCCGTACTCACGCTGATCATCGCGAAGTTCGCCCCTTCCGCGAACGGCCGCTGCGGCGTCACCGTCACCTCGTAGACCTTGCCCGCCTCGATCTCCTCGATCGCGAACTTGAAGACCGCGTGCTGAGCGCTGGGATCCACCAGCTCGACCTTCATGGGCGTCTCAGTGTGGTTCGTCAACCGGACCTTGCGCGGCTCCACCTCCCCCAAAGTCACCCGCCCGAAGTCCGCACCGGTCGGCGGGGTCACGCCCACGCGCGCCTTGGCCGAGCCTTGTAGCGTCAGCGTGATCCTCGCGTTCTGCGGGTCGTTCGTGCCCACGAAAACCTGCTTGCTGAGCTTTCCGCTCATGCGCGTGGTCGTCAGCACCGCCTTGACCTTGCCCGTCTGGCCCGGCTGGATCTGCTTGTCATACTCGGTGGCTGTGCAACCGCAGCCGGCACGCACCTCCGTGATATCGAGCACGGCATCCCCCGTGTTGCGAATCACGAAGGCATGCTCGACCTTGTCGCCCGACCAGATCTCCTTGAAATCGAAGACCGGCTCATCACACACCGCTTTGGGTGCCGGCCCGCTGGGAGCCTCCGGAGCAGCCGCCTCTTGACCTGCCGCCGCCGCCCCCATCAGACCGATAACCGCCATCCAGGCCAGCACACTGACCCGTCGCATCGCACGTCCTCCCGCTACGTCCATTTGATCCTGGAACCTCATCGCCTGTGTCTCCGATCACGCACCTATACCGAACAATACAAGACAGATCATTGTAACCTCGCGACCGCCCTGTCACCCACCCGCACGGGGGGGTTCTTGCTGCACACGACTGAGAGCCGGCCGAACCCCACGGATCGACGAGGCCAACGGAAACCGCCCCCCGGCCAACCCGACGGGGTGCGACCCGTGGGCTCAGTGGGTAACGCCCAGAGCAGTCCAGATTGAGGGCCTGGGTATGGCGTTCCTACGTCCGGTGGCTGTGGAGGTTCCCAGGACCGTGGCCGAGCCCCCGCCGCGACTCAGTCTACTTGCCATCCCGATCCCGACCGCAGCCGGCAAGCCTTCCGCCTGTTTGATCGGCAGACCGGGTCTCGGGATGAACCGTGCACCACAGTTTACCAACTTCCATCGAGCACCGCGTCCCTAGGCGGCCAGGTTACCGGTCCTGCCCAGGATCCGAACGCGGCCCAAACCGGCTGGGCGAGGCCCGCGAGCGAACGTATCTATATATGAAACATTATGTTATGATTACCACAGCCTCTCGGACGGGATGCGGCCGCAGGACGCTCCGAAAGGGGCGAGCGAAGGGGCGGTGACAGCTCGGGCAGCGGACGTCGGCCCCAGTGGTTCAGCCTCGCCGTATCGCCGGGTGGCCGATCCCGGCCGCGACGGGGGCGGGTTGGCGATGATCGAACGGGTGGGCAGACCCTGCTTGAGCAGAAGTCTGCCCTTACATCCCCATCATCGTGAGCCCACCCATCGCGTTGCGATGGATGG
>CAZEEJ010000163.1:0-13467 GCA_964511155.1 uncultured Planctomycetales bacterium
GACAATCGCTCCTGCTCGCCGCGGCGTGAAGGCGGCATTGTGAGGGGCGCGTCTTCATAGCTTGCGGATCGTACCCATCGGCAGGAACAGATGCCATGTTGCCACACAGAGACCGCACGGGCGTTCGCTCAGCGGCCGCGACCCAAACGGCGGGTTTATCCCGGCGCTTTGCGAGAGAGGCATGGCCACGCAACCCGGCGCTCCTGGCGCAGAACGCTGGGAACGGATCGCGGCACTGCGCGCGATGAACACGGCTGGCGCCCGAAAACCTTTCGCCGCCCAACGGCCGCCAGAGGCGGCGGCCGCTACGAAGCAGCGATGTCATATTAGAGCCGCACACGGAAGAAGAGGGGTTCGCTGTCGATCAATCCGCGGCCATATTCGGCAATCCACGCCTGAGTCGCTTCCTGTCGGACAAAGCCTGCGAGCGCGGTTGCAGCGACGACGCGGGCCTCCGGAAAGCGTACGGGATCGGCGACGGCGATCACATACGGCCTGCGCAGATGTTCATCGCCGCGCACCATCAGTTGCAGCCCGTCGTTCGGCATCTTGCCGCTGAGGAATGGGATTCTTCCCACAAGTGTGTAAGCCCGCTGGCGGGCCGCGATCGGCAGCACCTCGCGTGCCCGGTCGCTGAGCAGGATGGTCGTCCTCTGCACATCGAGGGTGACGCCGGCTGAGTCGAGCAGCTCGCGCAGGACCTCCTGAGCGCCCAGGCTCGAATGCACCACGAATCGACTGTCGCGCTGAACGATCCTGCGAAGGGCGGCGCCGGCGTCTGTCAACCCGCGAACACCGGCCGGATCATCAGGCGGCCCCACGATTACCAAGTCGTTCTTCAACCATGGCTGCGGATTCCTCGCATAACCATCGGCCACGAGGCTGATGATGGTATCGCTTGCGTGCATGGTGATGATGTCCGCCTTGCCCGCCCGGAAGGCATCGGCAATGATCCGTTTGGGGCCTGTCGCAACCACCTCCACCTTGTATCCGGTCTGCTCCTCGAACCGCTGCGTGAGCGCGTCCCAGAAGCTTGTGTCGACCATGCCGCCGATCACCGCCGCCCGGATGATCACCGGTGAATCATTCGGAACCGATGTACAGCCGCACAACAATGGGCCCCAAAGGATCGTTGGAATCAGGAGTAGAGAGGAAGACGTCGTTGGCGCCGTCATGATGTCCTCCTGCCACGACGCCTCCGCACTGCAAGACCGACGCCCAGAAGAGCCAGCGTTGAAGGTTCCGGTATCTGTTCCGCGGTGACAGTCAGTGCGGGCCGTGCGGCAATGTTTCCGAACGATCGCGAGTTGAAGAGGGCACTGACGGTTGAATCGGCCGCCGCCAGGCGGAGGCTCGCCGGACTACCCGCGCTGACATCTGTCAACAGGCCGGATGCAAGTGTCAGATCCATGCTGAAACCGCCGCTGGTTGCCCCATCGAAGCTGAATGTGCCAAGAGACTCATCCCCGGCGTGCAGGAAGCCCGGCAGGGTCGCGAAGGTGATCCCGGTGGCCCCCGGTGTGCTGGGCGTACCGGTCCCTTCCGCCCAGCCATCGTTGTGCATCCATTCGATCGACAACTGCCCCGCGTTGGAGCTGTTGAAGATCGGGTTATTGGGAAACGCTGCGTTCAATTGGAGCGAGATACTGCTGACGAACCACTGCCCAGCACCGAAGGTTGCGTCGAAGTCGGCTTTGGCGGCCGCGGTGTCGAATTGCAGAACACTCTGGAACTCACCTTTTGGCATGCCGGCCGCGGAGATCGCTAACGCCCCTGCGCCGCCATAATTGTTGTCCGGATAGGCCGACGTCACAAAGGCGTCGGCTACGGGATTCATGCTGAAGTCTGCGGCAGCGGCGGATGGAAGGACGCTCAGCAAGACCATGATCCCCGCTACGATCGGACACCGCACAGCTCTTGTACGCATCTTACTCTCCTTGTTGATTACCGGCTGGCCATGCCTGAGTTCCCGGCCCGGGCCATGAACTGTTCGGCACGACCCAACGGATATTGCCGCGAAGTGGATCTCCCACTCCACATCCGACGTACGTTCCCGGGAACGCGGCCACGTGCCCGTCAAGAAAGCTGACGTTCAACGCGCGGTCGTGTCGAGCAACGGGCGAGTACGGCCTGGATCGAGGCAACACGGAACAGTACTCGCCGGGCCCATCCGCCATGAACACCTGCACGCCAGGCGGGGCGACCCGATCGATGCGGTCTGGCTTTTCCGCATTCCAGGTTGAAAGCAGCATGTTCATCCCGTACGCAAAGAACTGCGTTCCCTGCGATGGACCGGACCGCGGACACACGTAGACGCTCTTGTCACCGGGTTGGGGTTTGCGGTTCGCCAAGATCAGCTCGAAGTAGCAAGGTACGCGCATCAGCGGCGGCAGGGCGTTGAACCAGTCTTCGGGACGATCCACGATCATCGTCGGCTGGGCTCCCTGGCCCCGGCGTGGCAGGTAGCTCTTGTTCGCCTCGGCATACATGATGACCGCCGTCGCCCATTGAGAGAGGATCGCCTGGCACGCCGTACGCTGTGCGGAACGTCGAGCGGCGGCCAGACTGGGGAGAAGCACCGCAATCAGTAGAGCAAGCACCGAAACCACGACGAGCACTTCAACCAACGTGAAGGCCCGACGCACCTGTTCGCGCCTCAGAATGCTCCAGGGGTTTGCCCTCATGGGTCACGCACTCTCTCTCGGTCGCCTCTCCCTCGTTATGTAACTGAGTATATAACGTCAAGCGAAACTCGACAAGCAGCCCGTCTCCCGAAAAGTCATCGCGGGATCGCACCGCGCAGGGTGAGTTGGAGTTGGCCGAGACAAGAATCCAGCGTGCCTTCAATCTGAATCTGCATGTCCCGGTAATGTCTCAGGATCAGGCGGCCCAGTTCGGTGAGCTGTGCCCCGCCGCCCCTGCTGCCTCCTGTCCGGGTGATCACCAGCGGGGCCGGCCAGCGCGTATTCATGGCGTCGAGAAGCAGCCATGCCCGGCGATAATTGAACCGCAACCTGCGTGCCGCTTCGGATAGCGACCCCAAAGCGTCGATCTGTTCGAGCAGGTCGGCGCCCGCGTCGGTCAATCCCGGCTGTCCATTCACCTCGATCCACGCCCGGGCCCGCAAGGCCACCGCGGGAAGCTTTGACCGCCGGCGAGCCATGTTCATTCCTCGTCAGTGGACACAATGACCTCGGTCGCCTTGATGACCGCGATCGCCGGACAGCCCTGCCTGAGTTTGAGCCTTTTCACCGAAGACGTGCTGATGAGCGAGACGATCTGGTGACCGCCGCCGATGTCGATGATGACCTCGCTCATGACCGCGCCCCGGGTGAGCGAGATGACCTTGCCCTTGAATTGGTTGCGTGCGCTGAGCATTGCGTTATTCCTTCGCCGGGATTATGGGTCATGCCGGATACCGATTCGTTCGACCTCGACGCTGACATTCGAAATGGTAAGGATGCCTCAAGATTTGTCAAAACCGACCAGCTATCTTACCTCCGGGACAAAGCGAGGTTCGCCACGGCAACGTGTTGTCGATATCGTGCGTGCTTCATAGCTTGCGGATCGTACCCATCGCAGGAACAGATGCCATGTTGCCAGCCACTGATCACCGGGTTGTCCACTCGGGGGCGTGGTGGTGCAAGCGGCGAGCTACTGGGTTTGTCTCGACACTTGTTGTGCGGGATGCGGGGATGAAGCCGGTCGTTCCCATGGCTGGCCTACCGCCGTGCGGGGATGTCGGTGTGACAACAGCGTCATCGCAGGAGGCCGACCTTTGCGCGATTCGGGTACCGACTTGGGATAAAAGGACTTGTTGATAATGGTGCAGCGCGCCTGCCGGGGGGTAAATGGGGACAGGCATCGCTGGAGTGGTGTGCTCCAGGCCCTGGACTTGCCCCGCATCCGCTGGGCAAAATGACCCATGGCGAATCACCAATGACCAATCAAGTCCGAATAACGAACATCCGCAAACCGCAGCGGGAGTTCAGGTTCCGGGCTTGGTCATGGATTGGCCATTGGGCCTTGGGCATTCGCCATTTTGGCCAAGGAGCCGGGCGGCCAGCGAGCCATGCCCTATTCATCAACTCAGCCTGGCTTCGTACCGTTCGGAACGGTTGTGCATCTCTGTAGAGATGGCCCCGCGCATGGGCACAAGGCACCGGACCACCGGCGGCAACGGCGGTTTTGGAGGCCCAACACGGGGCGCTCAACCTGCCGTTGCGCCAAACGCCGCGCCCTTGGACCCGCACCGGAAGGTCGACTGGTCGCAGACGTGCTCGAGGTCACACAGGTTAACCATCGCGAAAAAAAATGCGAACCGATCGCCGCGAGGAGGGCATGGCGCTATGATGAACATGAATTTGCGGCGGCATAGACGCGAGCTCCATATGGTGCACGTCCGTTACGAGGTGGATTGCAGCCCTTCTTGACAAGGGGTTACATCGATCCCGAGCGGCTCTTGAATACACAGCAACTCTGGGGCCCAGTAGCCCGTTGCAGGGTTGCGGAATCATCCTGGTTTCACAAGGTTTTGAGGGTCGGGAAAAGGCTGACCCGTGCGTGTGAGGTAGAGGAGACAAGATGACTTCGATCCGTTTTCTAAGCTGGTCGGCACTCGCCGCCTGCATGCTTCTCGCTGGAGCTTGCGTCGTGCTTGCCCAGACGCCAATGCACGTGATCGCGCGCGACGGGGATCCTGCACCTGGCACGCCAGGCGGCGCCACATTCAAGGGCTTCAGCCAAGTGGTCATCAACAATCTGGGCGTGACCGCTTTCGTTGGCGGTCTGGCGGGCTCGGGCGTCACCACCGACAACGACACCGGCATCTGGGGTGGGACCGCCAGTTCGCTCGGTTTGGCTGCACGCGAGGACGCGTCAGCCCCGGGAGCCCTGGGGGATACCCGGTTCGCGCAGTTTCAGTTCCCGTCGCTCAACAACCTTGGGCAGGTCGAGTTCTTCGCACAACTCAGGGGTAGCGCCGTCAATTCCGGCAACGGATACGGTACCTGGGCCGGCCTGCCGGGCGCCATCCAACTTGCCTATCGCAACGGCGATCCCTTGCCCGGCGTCAATCCCGGCATCAACGTGTCCACCGCAGCGTTTCCTGTCTACAGCAACACGGGGCAGGTTGCTTTCGCCGGCATCTATGAGGACCCGAACCTGCCCGGCGCGCAGTTCGGCGTCTGGGCGGGAGCACCCGGGGTCATCACGGCGGTCGCCGTCCCGGGTCAGCAGGCTCCTGGTTTCGCCGCCGGAGTCCAGTTTCGCAGCGCGCTGTTGCCCACCATCAATCCCGGCGGGCAGGTCGCATACCTGGCACGCGTGGAGGGCCCCGGTATCACCATCAACAACGATGCCGGCATCTGGTTGCGGACCGGCGGCAGTTCGAGTGTCGCCGTGCGTGAAGGCACCGCTGCACCCGGTGCGGGATCGTTCGTCGCGTTCGGCGATGTTTTCGGAGAACCGGCCATCAACGCTTCGGGCGCCGTCGCCTTTACCAGCACGCTTGCCGGAATACCGGTGAACGCCGACAACGAACGTGCTCTCTACGCCGGCCAGCCCGGCAGCCTGAGCATGGTCGCCCGCGAGGGCGGCACTGCGGCCGGTACCTCCCCCGGCGTGGTCTTCGATGAATTCGGGGCCCGGCCGTTCATCAGCGGTTCGGGAGCGGTCGTGGCCCAGGTCAAACTGCGAGGCGACGGCGTCACCCCAGACAACGACGACGGCATCTGGGCCAATCCAACGGGTGTGTTCACCAGAGTGGCTCGCCAGGGAGACACGGCCCCCGAAACCAGTGCCAGTATCTTCGCCTTGGGCACGCCGACCGCCAACTTCCACGGTCAGACCGCGTTTCAGGTTTCTCTGACCGGCAATGGTATCGATCCCTCCAATGATTCGGGCATCTGGGCCGTCGATCCATTCAATCGGCTGGTGCCGGTGGCACGAAAAGGGCAGCCGTTACGACTCGGACCGGGCGATGACCGAACGGTCAGTGGTCTGCAACTGCTCAGCGGATCCGGCGGGCAGGACGGGCGCAGCAGCAGTTTCAATGCAGCTTCGCAGCTTGCGTTCAGCGCCACCTTCCTGGACGGCACGTCAGCCGCGGTGATGGCGCGGGTCGGCGGGACGGCGCGGGTGAGCGACATCGCACCGGTCCTCGGCGGGGCGGCGGTGAACGGCTACGGCCTGGGGACGCCGGCAACGGCCGGTGATATCGTCTCCGTCCTGGGCGATTCCGGCTACATCCGGTTTGCCAGCGTCGCCCCCGCGGGCGAACCGGCGCAGGTTCTGCTGGATTTCGCCGGCACCGAGCTTGGCGTCCAGGCCGCGCTGGCGGAGATCGCCGCCGGCGCCGACCTGTACGGGTATTCGTTCACCCCTCTGCCTGAAGGCGACTTCCAGGCCATGCTGGAAGTCCCGAGCCTTGGACTTACTCCCCAGTACTTCTACTGGAACATCCTCAACATCGGTGGTGTTGACTTGCAGCGCGTGCAGTTCATTCCAGAACCCGCGACGCTGCTGCTGCTCTTCGTGGGGGGGGCGGCCCTCGCACGGAGACGGAATCGTGATGCGGCCTGATCCGGTTCGACGGATGCCTGCCGCGGTGGCGGTCGTCTGACGTTTTTCAGATATATGGGAGACAGGGAGAAAACGATGCGGAACCATGCGATTGTTTGTTTATTGGGCTTTGCGGCGTCATGGGTGGCGGCCGCCTCGGCTTCGGCGGGGGCGATGGAATGGAACACGCTGTTCGAAGCAGCCTCCGGCCCTCCGTACCCCTCGAGTGGGCGCGTCCAGTTCGGCCTGCGTGAAGGGGTGCTGCTCCCCGCCGTCCAGCGTTCACTGATTCAGGTCGGTCTTACGAATGTGCTCGGCGACGGTTCAGTCATGCCCGCTGCTATCCTGGGCGGCGACAACGGCGCGGGCGCAGGGGTCGGACCGCGAGCTTCGCTCAATTTCTCCGTCGACGATGCTGTCGCCGGGAACCTCAACATCGATATTCTCATCGAGGCCTTCGGTGACGGGTCTGTCCGCCAGGGCGCGGTCATGCAGGATTTCCATTTTCACACCGCTGGTTTCAGCCTCATGTTTGACGTGATCCCGGGGGACGGCAGCGTCCACAAGCACGTCTGGCTGGGCGACATCGCCTCGTTCCAGCCCCTGGAACTGGTCGACGCTGATGCCACCGTGCTGGGTGACGGCTCTGTCCGACTCCTCCTGGGCCTCAACCGTCTGCCGGGAAACCAGACCCTCAGCGAGCCCGTCATGACGATGAGCATGTCAGCCGACCTTGTCCCTGAGCCGGCGACCGTGATGCTTCTGGGTCTTTCGACGCTGCTACTGCGAGCTCGACGCCATAGCCGGCGACTGATCCGCATTGCAGGCCATCCGGGCTGACCGAAGACAAAAACCCGGTGCTGTCAAGCACGGGGAGACGCGGGAGCGCGCGGGCGTTCGCTCAATTTACACCGAGGCCCAGGAGGCGGGCGGCGTTTTGCCAGGCGACGGCTTCGTGCTGGGCGGGAGACAGGCCGGCGTGGTCGAGCTTGGCTACGTTGCAGGCTGGGTAGTGTAGTACCGTGCCCGTGCCGAACAGGACTCGCTGCTCGCCCACCGCTTCGACGAGGTTGCGCACCGCCCCGTAGCCCTGCATGCAGGCGAACTCGATGCTGAGGTTGGGGCAGTCGGCCATAGCCTCGGTTGCCGCCCGGAACTCGGAGAGGTAATTAGGGCCGCTGAGCAAGAACCTTGTCGTTGGGTATTGCCGGGCGAGGGCGCCGATCTCACCGATGGGCAGCGTCGGAAAACGGAAGTTCATCATCGGCCGCGTGGGCACGATGACCACCATGTTCAACTCGCCGGCAGTCGCGGCGATCTCGTGGGTGAATGGGCTGCGCAGGCTGTAGCCCTGGATCAGCAAAGGGTAGAGCCGGATGCCGCGAAAGCCCTCGGCTGCCAGTTCCCGCAATGGGCCGGCCCCGCCGTCGTTCATCGGGCTCAGGCAGGCGATGGGGGTGAACCGGTCGGGATGGGCCCGGGCCAGGGCGAGCGTCTCGGCATTGGCCGTCCGCCAGTCGCCGTGCAGCCCGCGCAGCGAGGTCACCGCCGCCCGGTCGATGCCGAACCGGTCCATGAGGCCCAGTAGATCCTCGCCGCAGGTGTGCGGCAGTGGATAGTAGGGCCAGTGGCCGAAAAACGCGTTGATGTCGATACGCATGTCTTACAGCCCCAACAGACGTTGCAGATTGCCGCCCAGAATGAGTCCTTTGGCCTCGTCGCTGATCTCGGCCCCCTCGACCTTAGCCCGCTGCACCCAGGGGTCGAGCAGGGGGGTATCGGTGCCGAAGACGATGCGTTGCGGGCCGAGCTGCTCGACGGCGTATTCGATCATGCCGTTGTCGATCTGCGACGAGGCGGTGTCCAGGTAGAGGTTCGGATGCCGAGCCGCGACCTCGACCGCCAGGTGCCAATTGCCCAGGGCGTAGGGTTGGCCGCCCATGTGGGCCATGAGTACCACCGCCTCCGGCACGCGCTGCATGAGCACGTCGCACTCGGCCGGCGTGAAGTGCCCCAGGACCGGCAAACGCAAATCGGCCGCCGTCTCCAGGATGCCGGTCGAGGCGGCCTCGGTGATCGGCGACTCCGGGTGTGAGTACATCTTCACGCCCTTCATCCCATAGTGCTCGACGCATCGCCGGATCTCGTCCGAGGCCGCCTGGCCCAGCCGGTGCGTCGGAATGGTCACGTAGCCCAGCAACCGTTCCCCGTACCGGGCGAGGTCCTCGCCGAGGTCGTCGTTGCCCTCGCGCATCTCGTAGTACAGCGCGGTCAGTTGGGTGACGAAGATGCGATCGAAGCCGGCGGCGTCGGCGATCGCGATCAAGCGCGCGGCGTCGGTGTCGATCTGCAGGAACTGGCTGGTCCCGATATGCACGTGGCCGTCGATGACCATGCTCACGGTTATTTCTCCACCCGGCTCAGGCTGACGCGGACGGGCTGGTGCAGCAAGTCGGCCAGCTCGCTCAATTCCCGTTGCCAGTTGTCAATCGTAGGCGCGACCGGGTGCTGCCGCCCGCGCCGCCAGTCGCCGATGATCCAGTATTGCAGGGTGGCGTCATCCACGAGCCGGCAACGCAACTGCCGCTCGGCTTTCAGGTCCACCGTATCCACCCGCAGGTCCGGCGGGACGATGAGCCCCATGCCGATGTCGCCGATCGCCTCCTCCTGGTAGCCCCACGCCCCCAGCAGGCCGCGGGCGGCGTCCGTGAACCATCGCTCGCTCGGCAGCTTGACCATGCCGGGTGCCAGATGCACCTCCCCGCGGGCACCGCTCACATACGCCCGCACCTCGCTCTCGGCCCGCTCGGCATAAATCGTGCAGAGCACGCGTATCGCGAGGTCCGGCTGCTGCGGGCAAACATTGGCGGCGACAAACTCGATGGCCGCCCGCACGGGCCCGTGCACGAGCTGCCGCTTGGTGAACTGGACCTCGCCCTTGCCGGCCGGATTCCGCACCAGGAACGGTTTGTCCCCGGCGTAGAGCGTCAGGCCGCCCAGGCCCGCCGCCTCCCCCACGTGCAAAGCGTCGATGCCCCACTCGACCTCCTGATGATAGCTGCTCTTTCCGATCGTCGGGTAGATGAGCTGGTCGGACTTCTTGCCGAAGAAGTCGAACTGTCCCCAGTAGGCCCGGTAGCCGAGACGGTTGGACTCCCACCCGATGTTCGGCGGCACCCAGTCCTCGGCGGTGGCGGTCTGGTCTGTGAACCGCCAATCCGTTTGGCCGTCGGGCATGTAGGAGACGTAGTAAGTCGCTGCCCCCCCGGGCGGCAGGTCTGCCAGGAAGGTCAACTCCGGGCCGATGGCCGGGTCGATCTCGTCGATCTGGTGGGGGATCTGCCTGCTGGCAATCCACTGCTCGGGCGCCTCGACGGAGCAGGTCCGAACCACGAAGCCCGGATCGCTCGCCTTGAGTTGGCTGATCGGGATGGCGATGGGCCAGTCGTGCCGCGGTACGCCTGAGGGGTTCTCGATCCGCACGGCGATGCGGTGCGTACCGAAGTCGAACCGCAGATTGTCCAGCTCCGCCGGGTCGCCGAGCAGCTCCTGCCGGATGAGCAGGGCGGCGGCCGCGTAATCGCCCGCGGCATACAGGGCCTCGATCCGTTCCCACGCGGGGTAGATGCCGAACTGGCCCTTGAGCGCCAGCAGAAAGCGGTCCCGCACCAGATCAGAGTAGAATCGGATACCAGCCGGGGTCTTGCGGACGCGGGCCCCGAGGCCGGCCTCAGGCATCCAGTGTTCGACTCCCTGCATGAGGAAGTCCGCCGCCAGCAGGGCGGAGACCAACGCGGGCGACAGATCGGTCGTCCCGCTCGATGAGCCCGCTGCGGTCTCCGCGGCGGGGACGGTCATGCTGGAGACGGCGGTGTAGGCCGCCTCGATGAACGCATCGCTGGCGTCCAGCGTGCGGGTCAGCTCGGCCTTATAAAAAGGGCTGATGGCCTTGAAATCGAGGGCGACCTCGTGGTCGGCGCGGCCGGCCATCTTCCAGTCAAAGTCCACCTGTCCGTCGGCGTCGAGATCGAGTTGCCGCCGATCGAAGATACCGTCGCCGTCCTCGTCCAGGTAGGTGTAGCGGGCATCGACCTCGCCGTCGAAGTTGTAATCCACGTGCAGCCAGCCCTCGTTGGCCCCCAGCAGGTGCAGCCGGTGGTCGGTGGGATCGTAGTACAGCCGCAGGGGAGTCACCGGCTTGAGGCTGACTTCGTTACGCTTGTTGAGCGGGCTGCACGGCGGACCGCCGATCTGCGGGAAGTGCTCGGACTTGTGATTGAGGATGCCTTCCCACCGTTCGTTGGGGTCGCGCTCGATGTTGCCGTCGGTGTTCGCATTCACTTCGTCCCAGGTCAGCAGAGCACGGTCCCACGGTGCCTGCGTGACGAACGGCCGGGCGTGATCGCGGTGCAGCCAGGATTGCGTGGGAATGCCGCGCAGCTTCGTGCTGGTGACGCCGTTCTCCGGCAGGCGCACCGGCTGGTCCGGCGCGGCGACGGCCGTGATCGAGAAGTCGTAGTCGTGCGTCCGCCGCCCGAAGGCGTCGTCGTCCGCGTCGAAACTGTACCGGATGCTCCGCACCTCGTTGCCCCGGCCCTCGACCCGCAGCACCACCTCGCTGCATCCGTCGCCGTCCTCGTCGTAAAACAAAAACGGATTCTCGAACGCGCTGAGCCACTCCTTGCTGTCGGCCAACAGCCCGAAGGCCACGAACGACTCGTCTCCGCTGAAATGGCAGCGGTACTGGCAGAGATCCTGATAATAGGTGTAGTCCACGTCGTACCAGAGCAGGTTGTCGTCGCCGTCGTCGCTGCCCCACCAGACGCGAAGCACGTCCTTGCCGAACCACGGATGGCTGGCCATGTGGAAATAGACGGCCATCTCGTCCACGTCGTTGTCGCCGTCGTTGTCCTGGTAATCGAGTAGGACGTCGACTTGGCCGTCCGCTTTCCAGTCCACGACGTACAGGTCGCTGTCGAGGTCCGGCCGCCTGTCCTTTTCCAGATCGCCGTCCTCATCGATCGCCCGCACCAGGATCGGCCGGTTCTTCTCCTGGTGGCGGGGCGAGAGGTCGATGAACCAGGCCTCGTCCATGCGCCCGTCGCCGTCGGAGTCGACCAGCACGAACTCGCCCGGCTTGGCGGCCTTGACGCGGGCCACCATATCCGGGTCCAACACCGCGGCCTTGCCGAACACTCGCTCATACAGCGCCTGCCGCACGTCGTCCGCCGCAACCACGCGCCCGGCAGGCAGCAGGGCGATCACCACACCCACCAACCCCACCATGCGCCCCGGGTTCACGTTCCCACCGCTTCCGAACATCTGAGCTCTCCTCTACCGCCGCTTGCGGTGTGGCACCGGTGTGGCACCGGCGTCTCGCCGGTGCTCCGCCGTGTGCCACCACCCCGCCGCTTGCGGCTTCGCACGACCCCGTGGAACCTCACCGTGTGCCACTGCTCTTCGAGCAGTGCGCCTGCGAGTGCTCGTCGCGACGGGTGGCATGGGCCTGTACTCAGGCCCGTGGCTTCCCCGGCCCAACCACGGGTCGGCGTACCGACCCATGCCACCCCTTACGCGTTCGATCATCGCCAACCCACCCTTGCTGCGCAAGAATGGGCCACCCGCCGCCGAGAAGAACCGCTCCCTCACGGTCGCGGCTCTGCATCTGCCTCGCTGCGTTTACCGCACGACGCGTACACTGCGCGGCCCCACGCTGATCCGCCCGCCCGGCGACTCCACCGACTGCTCCTCCTCCGCGAAGTTGACGGCTATTGTACAGCCCACATCCGGAAGGTGAACCGCGAGGCAGGGGAAGGTTCCGCTGACTGTGCCCGTCGGCCGCGCGGGTGTTCTGGCCGGATCGCAATAGGCGACCAGCACGATCTGCTGCACCCATTCTTGCGGGTTGAGTATCCGCGGCCGGTCGTACGCCGGCGGGCCGAAGTACAACTCGTGGCTCAGCAGTGACTCCTCCGGTCCGAAGGCATCGTCGCCCGCGAGCATCGCGTTGCGGTCGGCCGGGCGTTGGGGTTTCTGCAGAAGCTGAAACGACCCCTCGCCCGCGAGCGCGTGCAGCGTCAACTGCTTTTCCACGGTCAGCGATCGCGTACCCAGGTCATGCCAGACATCGCGGCAATCGGCCTGACCGAACGTCCGCTCCTGCCCGTCCCACGCCAGCCGCACCGCGTTGCCGTTGAACACATCCGCCGCCAGCCGCATCCCCAGCGCCCCCGTTCGCAGCAGCCAGAGCTGGTCGAGCGCCTGGCACTGGTCGATGAACACCGTCGGCCCCTCGGGCAGGGCGACCAGGGCCTGATATTGCCGCACCAGGGGCAGGATGGCTTTCGTGGCCTTCTGGTGGATCACCCGCTTGGACTCGCGGCCGATGCTGCCTAGCGACCAGAACCCGCCCTCCGCAAACGGGGCCATCTCGAACCACTCGATTTCGTAGCTGGGGCTCAGGCCGGAAATCTGCAGGATCCCCGTCGAGTTCGCGTTGAACCGCAGCAGGTGCGGCAGACCGATCGGCTGGACGATGGCCTGGGCCTGCTTGCGGTAGGCCCGCCAGGAAAACGACGCCCACCGGTGCTCGTCGCGATGCCAGATGAGGTTGGCGTTGGGCTCGTGGTAGGTGCCCGTATTGCGCTTGTCGTACTCGGCCTCGGTGGCCGGCGCCGGGATCGCCGACGCATCCACATGGTCCAGCACCCACAGCGCCTGGGCGAGACAGCAGCCCTCCTGGCCCTCGTACCAGGAGAAGTCATTGAGCCGCAGCCGCAGCATGGTCGCCAGCCGGGCACCTTGCACGCTCCCGCCGCTGAGGTCCTGCTACAGCTCTATCATCTTGAGCCACGCGTCGACGATGCGCGAGGCATCCGGGTCGCGGAACTCGGCGGCGGCGAACAG
>CAZEEJ010000164.1:0-13312 GCA_964511155.1 uncultured Planctomycetales bacterium
GAAGTACACCGCCGTGCGGCCATGACCGCCGGCCAGGGCCCGCTCAACCAGCGCGTCCGCACGTGCGTCGCTGCCCGCGAGATACTCCAGGACCGCCCATTTCGTATAGGTTGAGGGTGGACACTCGCCCGGGGGGTACACGGCCTCGGCCCGCTGGTAGTCCTGCCGGGCCAAGTCGAACTTACCCTGCTCTTGCCGGCGGCGGGCCGATTTGAGGAAGCACAATCCGATCGACGACCGCACCTCGTGATTGAACGGCTCGACCTTCTGGGCTCGCTCGAAGAAGCCCAACGCTTTGCGGTAGGCATGGCGGTTCAGACAGTTGTTGCCAATCAGCAGAAGACTTCGGACGTGGTCCGGCCAGCGAACCACGATCTCCAGCGCCTGCTTCTCCGCCTCGCGAGCCTGTTGCTCCGCCACCAGCACATCGAGCAGTTTCTCCTGGGTGCTCAACTGGCTGGGGAAGCAACGCACGGCCTTGCGGTACCATTCAACGGCTTCGGACGGCTCCCGACTCATGAATTGGGCCATGAACCCGAAAGGCTGGCGGTGCCCCTCGATCCCGCGCTGCACGTCTCCTATTCGTTCGCAGAGCATGGATCGAGCCCGGTCCCGCAGGTGGGCGGGGATACTGGCCGTCATGTCGATCATGCGCAGACAGTGGCGCCAGAGCGGGATGGTTTCTCCGGGCTCGTAATGGTCCCCCCACAGAGCAAGCGTTCGATGAAAGCCCGGATCTTCAGGGAACTCGCCGAACAGTCGGCGAAAGCGGGCCACGAGATCCTGGTCCGGCTTGAGCACCAGGGAGACGGCCCGGGCCAGTCGCTTGGCATACCTGGGCCGCTCATCGGTATCCACTTCGGACAGCAGGCGGCCGCAGGTATCGAGGACGTCCGCCTCCCGGCCTTCGTCGTGGAGCGCGGCCCGGATCTTCTCCAGCAGCACAATGCGATGGTTGGTCATGCAGGCCAGCGCCTTGGCCCGCACACGCAGGGTCTCGGCCGGGTCCACCGACCCGGCGGGGCCGGTCGAAACCGTCGAGCGGAGCAGCGCGCCCAGCCTCCCTACTCGGCCATCCGCCCCGGTGCGCTCCCAGCAACTCACCGCCGTATCCGTGTCGCCCCCCGCATGGGCCGCCAGCCCGCGGAGCAGCCATTTCCATCCGGCGCAAGGACTCCGCAGACCGATGGGTTTCAGCTCGACGGCCATGGCCGCGTCGTCGCCGCGCTCGAATGCCGCGAACGCTCTGCGGATCCGCGCTGCGTCCTCGCGGATCGCCGGGTCGCACAGCCGGCCTAACTCATCGCCGCGGGCCACGGCCTCATCCGCCAGCCGCTTGGCGGCCCGCTCCCGTTGAACCGGATCGTCCAGCCGGCGGAGGCTCCGCACGGCCGCTTCATACTGCCGGCTGCGCAACCCGCACTCGAACATCTCTTGCAGCAGCTCGGCACTGCCCAGCCCCAGCCCCAACGCGTTCCCCAGAACCATGAGGGCCTCGCTGTACTGGCTCTTGGCGATGAGTTGTCGCCCGCGCCGGAGGTACAGTTCGCCCAGCATCTGGGCGTGCGCGGGGGTTGGCTCGCGCCGCTGGCACTCCTTGGCCAGATCAATCATCGCTCGCAGGTTGCCGTCGTCGCTGCACCCCTTGATTCTGCGGCGGAGTTCATCGAGCGGCAGCCGCCGATACTCAAGAACCGGGCTTTTGTGGCCCTTGTGCTGCTTCCTTGACATGTGCCAAACGCCCTCTCCATCGCCTCCCGGGAAGGGACGCCCAAGCCACCCGGTGCCCCAAGGCATTGTGCCTCCGCAGCTCGCCGAAGTCAATATCTTGCGCTACCGAGAGCGCGATCCAGCGCGGTTATCTCACGCGGGCGGGTAGCCCAGGTTTTCCGGAGTGGCAAAACGCCGGCCCAGGCGCTGAACGGTTATCGGTCGTACCGGGCGGCGAACGCCGAACAAGTCCGCGGAACTTGACTACGACCAGGTTAACCCGGCGACGCCGGCAACCGATCTGATCATACAGAGCCGCGGAATTGTCCGCGGTCAGGGATGGTCCCGTACCCGCTATGTGAAGGATGAAGCCCATGCCCGAACCGCTGCGCATCTGCTTGTTCGATGCCGAGGAGGCCGCCGAGAACACCTTTCGGAGCTCATTCGAGTCGCTCCGGAACATCAAAATCGTGTGCGAGACCTCGTCCTGGGACGAGCTTCGGGAATGGCTGCGTCACGGGAAACTGGACCTGGTGGCGGTGAACCTCGGCGCACACGAACAGCAGGGCTTAAGCATCGTGCAGCGGATCGTGGATCTGTCCCCGGGATGCGGCGTACTGGGCGTGTGTCACCGCACGGATCCGCAGACGATCATCGCGGCCATGCGGGCGGGGTGCAGCCAGTTTGTGCCCTGGCCGGTGGACCACGAGGATCTGGCCGCCGCCGTGGAGCGCATTCGGGCGACCCGCTCCGCGGAAATCCGCACGTCGAGGCGCATCTGTGTGATCGGCTCGTCGGGCGGTGCGGGGGCCACGACGGTGGCCTGCAACTTGGCCATGGAGCTGGCCCATGTCACCAACCGGCGATGCGGGCTGGTGGACCTGAACCTGGAGTTCGGGGACGTCGGCTCGTCGTTTGACTGCAACCCGGCGTACACGCTCGCCGATGTGTGCCGGGAGGAAATCGAGGTCGATCGCCTGCTGCTGGGCAAGGCCCTGCACGAGCTGCCATGCAATGTATCCATCCTGGCCCGGCCCAACAAGCTCGCCGAGGCCCGCGAGGTTTGCCCCGAACGGCTCGAGTCCATGCTGCAGGTCATGGGCACCATGTTCCCGTTCGTAGTCGTGGACCTGCCGCGAAGTGCGAATGCGGTCAGCACAGCCGCGGTACGGACCACGGACCGCGTGTTGATCGTGACGCAACTCGGCGTGCCGTTCATCCGCAACGCGACGCGAATCTACGACACCCTGCTGCAGATGGGGGCCGTCGAAGGTAGCGTGGAGATCGTACTCAACCGCTGCAACGCGAACTTCGAACGCATCGCGCCGGAAGAGGTGGAAGCCCACTTCGGACAGCCGATCTTCGCGATGATCCCCAATGATTACCGCCGGGTGCAAACGTCTCTGGATTTCGGACACCCGATCATGGCGGACTCGCCCTCCAGCCCGGCCCGCCTGGCGATCCAGCAGATGGCCCGCAAGCTGGCCAGTGACCAGGCGGGCGACGACCAGACTCCGGCCGCAACCGCCGGCTTCTTCAGCAAGTTCTGGCAGCGCCCCACCAAGGCCGCCCGAAGCACCTGATCCAAGTAGTGAAACAGGGTTTCAGCCCGTAAGCCCAGGGGTTGCAACCCCTGGGCTTGGGTTGCAACCCCTGGGTTTGGGCTGCACCCCCTGGGCTTCACGGCGTGCACAGGTACGGCGGCAACACATCCCAGAACAGGTGCAGGATCACACTGCACAGGGAAGACCTCGGGTAAAAGAAGTCGAAGGTCCCCGCCAGCGGGCCGGTGTCCACCAGCTCGTCACCGTCGTAGCAGCACTGGTACGAAGAAAAGCCCAAGCCCGGGGATTGACCGCGCAGGCAGTCCAGCGGCGCGTGGAACGGATTGGGCAGCAGGCCGAACAGGAGCCGGTCGGGGCTCCAGGTCACGCCCTCCTCGTCCGTGCCCACCGCCGGCCGGGCCAGTGGGCAGACGTTGTAGCGTTCGCGGTCGAGATCGGTCGGGCAGGTGAAGGTCGGATCCGTTAGTACCTCCGCCAAGGCGGGGCCGAGTGTCTCGGGATCAGAGCCGGGCACACCCGGACAGCAGGCCCCGAGCCCGGCCACAAGAAGCAGGCGGGCCACCGCCAGCGGATGCGTTGCCTCTCCGCGGATTCCGTCATGGGTTCGCATGGCGTCAAGCTCCCGGGTGAAGGTTGCGGTTTCCAGTGTTCAGGCCATGATATAAGGGTCCTGGGCAGCATCATAGCGTCGTCGCGTCCCTCGTAGCGTATGGATCAGGGGCGACGACCCGAAGAGCGAGGGAACGCATGGGTACGATCCGTACACGGACGGCGATCGCCGCAGTAGGTCTCGGCCTGGTGGCGGCCGGCTGCGAGGCCCCCAAGCGGGTGATGCAGTACCCCGAGGGCACGCTGCCAGTCCGCTACGAGGATGCGACGACCTATTCCACCTGCCTGGTGGCCAGTGTGGCCATGACCGCCAACTACCTGGTGGGCGAGCGGCAGTACACCGAGGCGGGCATCCGCCAGGCGCTGCACCAGGCGGGCCTCTACGAAACGCGGGTGGGCGACCTGCAGGAGTATCTCCAGGGCCAGAAGCTGCACCTGGTGGTCCTCAAGGGCACGACAGGCGGAAAACCGCCACTTTCGCTGCGATACTGGCTCCAGGACCGCGGTTACCCGGTGATCTGCGTGATCAACCGACATGAAAACAGCCCGAGCTTCAACCATGCGATCGTCGTGATCGGAATTTCCCGAACCCCCGAGGGGCCGCCGGCCGATACCATACATTACCTTGACCCCGCATCGCCCATGCAGCTACACTCCGAAGGCGTGGAGGCCTTCGAGACGATGTGGGCGAGGGGCGAACATGCGATGATGATCGTGGTGGCTCCCCCCGTGGATGCCGAAGGCGATCCGGGGCGATAGCGGAAGGAGAATGCAGTCATGCGGCGAGCGATGATCGCGTGGACCCTGGCGGTTCTGGTCTGGTGTGCCCCGGCCGCATTGTCCGCCGCTCCGCCGTCGCGGCCGCTGGCCCTGACCCCGGCCCAGTTCGAGGGCTTGCGGCAGATCCAGACCCAGGAAGAGCACATGGTTCTGCTCGACGTTCGGGCGTCCTACAGTTCGGAACGCGAAGCCCAGATGGAGGCCAAGCTGCTGGCGGACGACATCTCGACCGCCGCGACTCAAGTGGGCTGGCCGGCCGCCCTGCTGACCATCCTGCTCATTGCCCTGTAGGCGCTGCCCCGCGTTCCGCCCTGGTCAGGGTCCTGAGCAGATTGGCTCCCGGACCTGCCCTTGCATCCTGATGAAACGCGTCGCCGCATCCAACATGTGGGTCGTCCTGCTGGCCTGTGCCGCAGGGGCCACGCTTCGGGCGGAGCAGCAGCCTCCCCCACCGCCGGGGTTATCCGTCGAGGACGGGGTTCTATGCCGAGCGGGCTCACCGTATCGCGGCATGGGGGTCAACTACTTCAACCTGTTCTACCGGACGCTGCAGGATCCCGCGGACAAGTCCTACGACAAGGGACTACGCCAACTCTCCGAGGCGGGTATACCCTTCGTGCGCTTCATGTGCGGTGGATACTGGCCCGGCGACTGGGAACTCTACCTGCACGACAAAGCAGCCTATTTCAGGCTGCTCGATGAGGTGGTCCGGGCCGCCGAGCAACACCGCGTCGGCCTGATCCCTTCCATACTCTGGACCGTGGCGATCGCACCTGACCTGGTGGGCGAACCGGTGGATCAGCTCGGCAATCCGGAAAGCGAGACCGCTGCGTTCATCAGGGATTACGTGCGGGAGATCGTCACCCGATACCGGAATTCGCCTGCGATCTGGGGCTGGGAGTTTGGCAACGAGTTCAATCTCCATGCCGATCTGCCCAACGCGGCCCAACATCGGCCGCCGGTCTGGCCCAAGCTCAAGACCGCCCTGTCCAGGACGGAACGTGACGAGCTGACCGCCGGGCACATGCTGAACGCATTCGCGGTACTCGCCCAGACGATCCGTTCCCACGATCCCCACAGGATCATCATCACCGGCAATTCCGTCCCCAGACCCAGCGCCTGGCACAACTCCAGGGAGCGAAGCTGGACGGGAGACACCCTGGAGCAGTTCGAGGAGATACTCCTGCGCGACAATCCTGATCCCTACGACACCCTCTCCGTGCACATCTATCCCGAAGCCACAAACAAGTACCCCGCCCGGGCAGAGAGTCTCACCCAGTTGGTCGAATCGATTCAGCGCTGTTCCCTCCGAGCGAAGAAGCCGCTGTTCATCGGTGAGTTCGGGGCGCCCGCCACGCTGGGCAAGGAGAACGAGCAGGCCGCGTTCGAGGAGCTTGTGGAAGCCATCGTCGACCACCGCGTTCCCTTGTCGGCCCTCTGGGTGTTCGACTACGCTCCCCAGGACAAGGATTGGAACGTCACCTTCGAAAATGACCGGGCGTACATGCTGAAGCTGGTCGCCCGGGCGAATGGACGCCTGTCCTCGCGAAGATGAAGGGAGTAGAAATGCTGACCGTCGTCCCAGGTGTCCGATCAACCGGTCCGTACCGCCCATGCCGAACCCTCACCGCGTTGGTCGCAACGCTGTTGTCGGTTTTCGCCTCGGCCACCGCGACCGCCACCGCCCAGGACAGGCCCAACGTCCTGCTGATCATCACCGACCAGCAGTCCGCGGACGCGATGAGTTGCCGGATGGGCCGCGAGCACATCCACACACCGGTCATGGACAGCCTGGCCGATCAGGGCATGTTGTTCAGCCGGGCCTACGCGGCCAACCCGCTGTGCATGCCGGCGCGGAACGCCCTGTTCACCGGGCGGTATCCGCACGAAACGGGTGTCACCATGAACTCGGTTTCCACGTCGCGAATGGACGCGCCGGAGTTCGTGTGCATGGGGAACCTGTTTCGGGCGGCCGGATACGAGACGGCCTACTTCGGCAAATGGCACCTCTGCTACAACGCGAAGGAGCCCGCCAGCCACGGCTTCGACAACATCCAGATCAGCCCCAAACAAAGCCACGACCAGATCGCCACCCGGGCCGCCGGGCAATTCCTCGCCCGCGAGCACGACAAGCCGTTCCTGCTGGTCGTGAGCCTGATGAACCCGCACAACATCTGCGAGTACGCCCGGAAACAAGCCTTGCCCGACGGTCCGGTGGGCGAAGCCCCGCCGCCGGAACAATGCCCTCCGGCGCCCGCGAACCTGGCTCCGCAGCAGAATGAGCCGGACACCATCACCATGATCCGCAAGGGATACCACGCCAACCCGATGTTCCCGGTCGGCGAGTTCACGGTAGACGACTGGCGGCGATTGCGCTGGGGCTACTACCGCCTCATCGAGAAAGTCGACGCCGAGATCGGCACCGTGCTGCAAGCACTCCGCAAGGCCGGCCTGGAGGACAACACCGCCATCTTGTTGATGAGCGATCATGGCGAGTGTGCCGGCGCCCATGGCTTCAACCAGAAAACCGTGTTCTACGAGGAATCGGTCCGCGTGCCGCTCATCATCAGCCACAAAGGCCGGACGCCCAGGGGCACCTGCGACCGCCTGGTGAACACCGGCGTGGACATCCTCCCCACCATGCTTGACATCGCCGGCATCGCCGTACCGGACAGGCTCACGGGGCACAGTCTGCAGCCGCTTGCCCTGGGCAAGCCGGTGACACGGTGGCCTGACTACGTCGTGGCCCAGAACCACATGGACCAGACCGTCGCGGTGGGGGCGGTGCGTCCCTCGGCCCAGGGCCGGATGGTCCGGACACAACGGTACAAGTACTGCCTCTACAGCCACGGGCAATACCGCGAGTCGCTGGTGGATCTGCAGGCGGATCCGGGGGAGATGGTGAACCTGGCCGGCAACCCCGACTACCACAGCGTTCTCGTCCAGCATCGCGGGCTTCTCGCCCGGTTCGCCCGGGAGCACAACGACACCCTGGCCGCCGCCCTCCTCGCCGACCCGCTCAAGCCGGTGGCTTGGGCGGCGGCCCCTGATGGCCAGCGCCAGCAAAAGCCGTGACCGGGGGAACCCGGCGACGAGCAGGCGGATACCAACCTGCTGGCCGCAGGAGGAGGCGCAAACGGAAGGCAGTTGACCTTGACGGGCGGCCCGACGGCGACGGGTAAGCCGGTCCCCGTCCGCCCGTCAGCCCGGTTTCCAGATAGTCAGGCTGGGAATGGAATCGAAATCGGCGTCGTTGGTGACCAGGTGGGAAAGCCCATGCCGCTGCATCAGTGCCACGATCATCGCGTCATTGGTGAGCAAGCCATGCCGGACAGCGAGTTGAGCGGCGTCGCGTAGCAACTGGCCATCAAGAGGCAGGAGGTTCATCGGCACGATGCTCAATCGCTCCATCGCTTGCGGATACTCGACGAGTTGTTTGATGATTTCAGGGTGCTTCCCGAGGTATCCGACGATGCCCGCGCGGTCGCGTCCCGTAAGTTGTGCCGCCTCGGAGGTCATCACCTTGTGGATCGTATCGCTTAGAACCGGAACACTGGCAGCGATTGAGACGCGGCCGGCGATGGCGCGATCCAGCAGCGCTATACATGGTTGCGACAAACCCGCCGTCGGGACCAAGGCGTAGTAGAGGATGTTGGCGTCGAGGAAGCAGACCGTGCCGTCGGGTAGGTCGAGCGGCATGCCTACGACTCCTCGACACTGAACGTAGGATCCAGGGCTATGGCATTGGATAGCTCGGGATCAATCTGGATACTCAGCGGCTGGAAGCGACGCGGAGCCGAGGTGACGCTTGGTGTCTCGTCGACTGTCTCGATCTGGACCTTCAGCCGCGTTCCTGACCGAAGTGGCAGCGAAAACGGCTCGTCCAGGACGATCGTCTTGCCGTCAAAATGAGCATTCAAGGTCACCATACCATCACTATAACAGATACCGAGCGGCAGGCCAATACAACGGGTTCCGTCTTGCCTGGAGTCGGGGCAGCCTGTAGGCTCACGCCTGCCGGTGCGGAATAGGTGTTGGGGCCTCGGCCGGCCAACCCGGCGGGGCGGGCGACCTCCAGGAAACGAGGAGGAACCATGGCTGAGAGCCAACAGGTGCGCGTGGCGATCATCGGTCTGGGGTTCGGGGCGGAGTTCATCCCGATCTACCAGAAGCATCCGCATGCCGAGATGTACGCCGTCTGCCAGCGCAACGCCGAGAAGCTCAACCGGATTGGTGACGCGTTCGGCGTCGGCGCGCGCTACCAGCGGTTCGAGGACGTGCTGGCCGACCCGAAGGTCGACGCCGTGCACATCAACACGCCGATCCCCGACCACGCGCCGATGAGCATTGCCGCACTCGAAGCGGGCAAGCACGTGGCCTGCACGGTTCCTGCCGCCACCACGATCGACGAGTGCCGCCGGATCGTCGAGGCCCAGCGGGCCTCCGGCAAGACGTACATGATGGCCGAGACCGTCGTCTACAGCCGCGAGTTCCTGTTCATCAAGGAGATGTACACCCAGGGCGAGTTGGGCAAGATCCAGTACATGCAGGCGTCGCATCCGCAGGACATGGAGGGCTGGCCCGAGTACTGGGAGCGGATGGTCCCGATGCACTACGCGACGCACGTGGTCAGCCCGGTGCTTGGCCTGGTCGATGGGCGGGCCGAGTACGTCTCCTGCTTCGGCTCGGGTACGATCAACGAGCGACTGGCGAAGAAGTCGGGCAACCGCTTCGCCGTCGAGTCGTGCCACATCAAGATCAAGGATTCCGACATCAGCGCGCACATCTGGCGGTTTCTGTTCGATACCGCCCGGCAATACCGCGAGAGCTTCGACGTCTACGGCTCGAAGAAGAGCTTCGAGTGGGCCCTGGTCGAGGGCGAATCGCACGTGCTGCACACGGCCAAGAAACCCGAGGACCAGATCGCCCAGCCCGTCGAGGTGCCGGACTACGCCCACCGGCTGCCGGAACCGATCCGCGCGTTCACGCAGACCATCCAGGACGCCGCCCATCTCTCGTTCATCCAGGGGGCCGGCCACGGTGGCTCGCACCCGCACCTGGTGCACGAGTTCGTCAGTTCGATCGTCGAGAACCGCCCGCCGCGGCCCGACGCCGAGACCAGCGTCAACTGGACGATGACCGGCATCTGCGCCCACCAGTCAGCCCTCAAAGGCGGCGAACGCGTGCAGATCCCGCAGTTCTGAGGGGGATCCGTTCAGACACGGTAGCGGACCGTAGCCCACGTCATCCCGCCCCGAAGAAGCGCCGAGGTGTCACCGGTGAAGTGTACCGCCGGCGAGGCAAGCCCTTGGACCACAGTCCCGCACTCCGTTCTCCATCCCGCAACGGGCGTCCTGCCAGCAACCAGTTGCCTTGGTTCCGTGTGAGCTACGGTCCGCTACGGTCGCGGGCGCAACGGGGGCCTTGACGCTCGGAAACGGGCAGGACTATACTCCGGGCCATGCCCAGACCGTGGGGTGAGCGTGTTTCTCTGGAGTGCGGCGACATCACCAGGCTGGCGGTGGGAGCGATCGTGAACGCCGCGAATACCTCGCTGCTGGGCGGCGGGGGTGTGGACGGTGCGATTCATCGGGCGGCGGGGCCGAGACTATTGGCCGAGTGTCGCAAGCTCGGCGGTTGCCCGACGGGGTCGGCGAAACTGACGGGCGGCTACGATCTGTCGGCCAAGTACGTCATTCATGCCGTCGGCCCGGTGTACCGCGATGGGCGATCGGGCGAACCGGAACTGCTGGCCGGTTGCTACCGCACCGCCCTGGAATTGGCCGTCGCGCACGGTATCCGCACCGTCGCCTTCCCGGCCATCAGTTGCGGCGTCTACGGGTACCCGCTGGACGAGGCGGCCCGGATCGCACTCGGCGAGGTGGCGACGTTCCTGGGCCGCGATGAGCGCATCGACCAGGTTGTTTTCGTGTTGTTTAACCAGGCCGCGTTCGAGGTCTACGAGCGTGCCCGGCAGGATCTTCTGAAACGGCCGTCTTCCTGACATTGGAGTTATTCCGTGAAGCTTTCCTGGCATCGTCGGCGGTTGCACCTGCGCCATCCCTTCAAAATTGCCCGCCGACTGGACGGGGGCACCGACAAGGAGATGCTGCTGATTCGGATCGAGCACAAGGGGCAGGTCGGCTGGGGCGAGGCGGCACCGGTCAGCTACTACCACCAGTCGCTGGACTCGGCGGAGGCCATGCTGGGCGAGGCGGCGGGGATGCTGGGGGACGACCCATTCGCGTTCGACGCGATTCTCGATGGGCTGTGGGCCCGGTTTGCGGATCAGTCAGCGGCGATCGCGGCGATCGACGGGGCGCTGCACGATCTGGTGGGCCGCCTCCTGGGCATTCCGGTCTGGAAGCTGCTGGGGCTGGACCGCACGCGCGTGCCGCTGACCTCCTTCACCATCGGCATCGACGACCTGGAGGTCATGGCCCGCAAGGTCGAGGAGGCCGCCGAGTACCCGATCCTGAAGATCAAGGTGGGCACGCCGCAGGACGACGCGATCCTGGCGACGATTCGGCGCGTGGCACCGGACAAGGTGCTTCGGGTGGACGCCAATTGCGGATGGACCTCGGCCAACGTGCTGGAGCAGTGCCGCCGGCTGTCGGACCGGTACCGGCTGGAGTTCATCGAGCAGCCCACGCCGGCGGGCGATCACGCGGCGTTGCCCGCCGTGCGGGAGGCGGGGCTGGGGCCGCTGGTTGCCGATGAGAGCTGCGTGGGCGTGTCCGACGTGCTGCGCTGCGTCGGCTGTTTCGACGGCATCAACATCAAGCTGAGCAAGTGCGGGGGGATTCGCCGGGCGGTGCAGATGATCCATACGGCCCGGTCGGCCGGGTTGAAGATCATGCTCGGCTGCATGATCGAGACTTCGGTGGGCATCGCCGCCGCCGCCCACATCGCCCCGTTGGTGGATTGGATCGACCTGGACGGACACCTGCTGCTGGCGGACGACCCGTTCGAGGGACTCGGCGGAAGCGGGGGCCGCCTCACGCTGAACGACCGGCCCGGCCTGGGGCTGGTGGAGCGGGAGGGGTAGCTCCCCTGGAGTCTCCCCCCTGATTGGCTGGGCGCAGAGGGCTGGTGTCCGACCGGCGGCCCGGTTGGTGAACGAAGAATCCGACGGATAGGGGGGGCGTGGGCGAACGTGGTAGGCCGACACTCGTAACGTTTGTACCGCCTTGCACCAACCCGTTAGGCCTCGGCCCGAGACCTCCCTGTCGGGGGCCGTTGCATGTTTCTCAGGCGTTATTCGGCAGAGCCAGATGTCCTGCCTGGCTCGCAACAGCCTGGAGCCCCCTCGCCATGCGATAGCCCGCAATCTTGTAGGGCTTGTTCCAGTACAACACCTCCGTTTCCAGTTGCTCGCCCAGCCGGTGTTCCCGGCCTTGCAGTCGGGCCAGGAAGCCGCCGGCCAGGACCACACACCAAAGGATCCGCTCCAGAGCCAGGAAAGAGCGGGTCATGAAACGCTCAACATGCCAGATCTGGCCTAGAAACCGCGCGGCATCCTCGGCTCGCCAACGCAGGGCGTAGTCGTAACGCACTTGGCGAGGCCCGACATGGTGTCCGATTAGGCCACAGGTCAAGAGTATCCATCGGTCGGGTTTGCGATCTCGGATGAAGCTGTAGATCGGCACCACCAAGTGCAGGGGCGGCGACGAACCGTACTGCGGCACACGATCGGCCGGTAAGCGTACCGAGAGCGTCACCGCGTTTCCGCGCGGCGTTTGGTGGGCCAAAGCCCAGTCGGCCCATGCCCCGGCCGATCGCAGCGTGTCGTCCGGGCCGATCAGGCCCCGATCCTCGCGCAGCCGCACGATCCAACGCTTCTGGACCCGCAGCAGCCCCGAAAGGATCTCCGGGCGGTCCGCGCCACGATCAATTAACCAGATGCCGCACCCGGCCGTGGCTTCTCGCAAGGTCCACATCCACCGCAGGATCAGGTCGTTTTCGCTGAGGTAGCCAGGCTGCTCAGGCGAATAGGGCCGAAGCATCAGCGGGCTGAGGGTGCCCCGCCGAACACCCCAACGATAAGCCCCCCAGCACCAGTAGCCCGTCACCAGTGGATCGCCCACCCGCGAAGCGTCACGGACGGTACAGAGATACTGCATTCTACGGGCATACGGCTTGGCCAGCTCGGTGGCGTCCATCGCAATCAGATCGTCGTCCCGGACGTGTCGCGTCTGTTCGGCCAGAACCCTCGCCGCCCATTCCCGATGGTCCCAATGGGGATCAGCCAAGTGCTCACTGAGGCGTTCAACGCCGTGTTTCAACTGGCAGGGGGTCCGGGCGAACTGACGGGCCGCATTGGTCAACTGAACCGATCCCGTCCAGACGATCCCGGCAGTCAGTTCGGCCATGGCCCGCAACGGCCCGGCCGACACGGTCATGCCAAAAAGGTGCAGATAATCGTCCAGCAGTGCCGATACGCGCTGGTAGACTCTCGTAACGTCCATAGTGGCCTCCTTTCGAAGTGCTTACCAATCACTTCATCGGAGGCCGTTTGCGCTTATCTCAAATGGGGGGAGACTCCAGTAGCTCCCCAGTGGCATTCCGCAACCGGGGGGAATAGCCTGTTGTTGCGCCAACGCCAACGGCGTTGAATAACTCAGCCCAGGGTCGCGCAGCGCACCCTG
>CAZEEJ010000165.1:0-910 GCA_964511155.1 uncultured Planctomycetales bacterium
ATGCGCAACGGAGTCAAAAGAACTAGGCGATGAAGATCGCTGCTTACGGTCGCGGTACGGAGATGCTGACCCGGCGGGGCCGATCTCCGCCGCCGGAACTGTCACGGACCCACCCGCGCCGCGCCCCGCCCGGCTGATAGCCACCGCTTCGCGGATCTGGTAGATTATGAGGCTCAGGGCATGGCCCCAGCGGGGGCGGCAGCGCAAGAGAGCACAGCCGGAGCGCCCGTAGCTCAGTTGGATAGAGCACGGGATTTCTAATCCCGCGGTCGCAGGTTCGAGTCCTGCCGGGCGTGGTTTTTGTGATGATTCTGATTCAGCACAGTCTGTCGCCGGAGACCGTCCAGATCCTGGATGCGGCATCCGGGATGGAAGAGGTTATTGGTTCTCTGGCAAGCGTGATGGCCGCCAGGCTGCAGGTTCCCCGACCGATGGTCGAGGAGGCGGTGCTTGCGCGGGAGGCTTCGCGGACGACGGCGTTCGCCCACGGGGCGGCGATCCCGCATTGCCGCCTGGCGGGGCTGGCCCGCTTCGGCGCCGGGCTGATGATTCTGCGTGAGCCGGTGCGTTGGGACCACGAGGGGCACGCGGTGGACACGGTGCTGATGGTGGCGGGGCCGAGCGGTGAGGTGGCCGGCCATCTGCGCATCCTGGCGAACGGCAGCCAACTCATGGACAGCCCGGCGTTGCGAGCGGTGCTGAGACGCGCACCGGATGCCGAGTCCGCCTGGCGGCTGATCGAAGCCGCGGAACAGGCCATCGAGGAGCGGCGCGGGCGCGAGGGGGTGCTGCGCGAACTGCACCGGGACCATGCCTCGTCGGAGCGGATCGACCACCTGGCGGAGGTCGCGGCGCGGTTCGATTGGTAGGGTCCTCGCGTTGCTCGGGGATCACGGGGACTGGGGACTGG
>CAZEEJ010000165.1:920-6815 GCA_964511155.1 uncultured Planctomycetales bacterium
GGGGGGGGGGGGCCGGGGGCGGCCAAGGAAAACCGGGCCCGGCGGGGTTTTTTTGGGTGTTGGGGGGGGTTTTTGGCGGCCGGTTTTCCCGGGGGTTGGGGGGGGGGGGGTCGGGGCTTGGGACACACAATGGAGGTCGCGGTGAGCAAGGGATTGCGCTGGACGCGGCAGGTTCTGAAGGTGGGCTGTCTTGCGGCGGCAGCCTTCGGGTTGGCCGGATGCGGCGAGGAACCGCCGCCTACTCCCCCCCCACCGCGACCGGCGGTCGAGACTCCCCCTTATGCCGAATACCTGCGGGGGCTCAAGATCTGCCTCGACCCCGGACATGGCGGACACGCGGCCCGGCCGGGGTACAAGCGCGGGCCGACGGGCGTGCGCGAGGCGGAAATCAATCTGCGGGTGGCGCTGTCGCTGCGTGACATGCTCGCGGCGGCCGGGGCCAGCGTGGTCATGACGCGGACCGAGGACGTGTTCCTGCACGCCAGCGACGGCGAGGACCTGCGGCGTCGGGCGGAGGTGGCCAACGCGAGCCAGGCGGACCTGTTCGTCTCGATCCATCACAACGCCAGCAGCCGGCCGGCGGCGAACTTCGTCTCCGTCTGGTATCACGGCGAGGTGGACCACAGCCCGGCCAGCCTGGACATTGCCCGGCACCTGAGCACCGCCCTGATCGACGGGTTGAACCTGCCGGAGCACCTGGGTTGCCCGGTGCTCAGCGATTATCAGATGTACCCGAAGCAGGGGTTCGCCGTCCTGCGTCATGCCCGGGTGCCGGCGGTGCTGACCGAGGCCTCGTTTTTCACCAACCCGGAGGAGGAGCAGCGGCTGACGGACCCGGCGTACAACCAGCGGGAGGCCCAGGCGCTGTTCGTCGGGCTGGCGCGATATGCTTACGGGGGATTGCCGCGGGCGAGGCTCGTCGAGCCGGCCGGCGGGACGGTCGCCGCCAGCGGGGATCGCCGCGTGGTGATCGAGTTGGACGACGGGTTGCGGTCGCGGCGGAGCTGGGGCTGGGAGCGGAATCTGATCCTTCGCGGCAGCATCCGGGTGCGGGCCGGCGATCGGGACATCGGCCACGTCTACGAGGAGAAGGACCAGCGGCTGCTGACCATTCTGCCGCCGACCCTGCCGCCCGGCCCGGTGACGCTGAACGTGCAGTTCGAGAACCTGTTTAAGCATTCCAACACGCGGTCGACGATCAACGTGCGGGTCCCGGGGTAACCTGTAGGGATCGCTTCAGTGCGTCAGGTCTTGAACACGGACAAAACGGAGGGAACAGAGAGAAGACAGACAGCTCCTCTCTGTTTCCTCCATTTCCTCTTTGTTCAACATCCGATCCCGTGAGGGGCGGCGGCGCGGGCTCGGGGGGTGGGGGTTATCGTCGCCTTGGAATCAACACCATTCCCAGGCCGGCGAGCAGGACGAGGCTGGCGGGCTCGGGGGTAATCTGAATCCTGGAAAGCACGAGCTGCCCCGGCTCGGCATATCTGTCGGTCAGGAATCGGACGGTCATCGAGTGAACACTGGTGAGCGTCGCCGGACCGATGGCACCCGTGCCCTGCACGAACTGACTGAACGGAAACGTACACACCACAGGCGACGCAGTGGCCTGGATAGGAATGGTGAGCTCTGATGCGTAGCGGGGGAGCGGGGCGCCAATCAGATCGACGGTGAACTGCCCGGCCATGGTGGACGAATCGACGGTGATCTCCAGCCGGTCCATGCTGTTCCCGAAGGTGAAATCCACAGGCCCGAGGCCGACCCCGTTCGCATCGTAGCCCAGCGTGCAATAGTGTGGCCAGCCATAGTCTGAGGGCTGGTCATACCGCAGAGTGCCGCTCGCCACGTTTGCGGATCCGCTGTTGTCGGTCGCCAGGAGCCGCGTACCTCCCAGGGCCTCGGGGGCGGATACCATGCTGTGAGGCAAGCTGGACTGCTGCGGCGTCTGGAATGAGTCAACCACGACGGGCGTGCCGACCGCCGTCGAAGCAGTCAGACAGAGGCCACCGGCAATAAGAACGGCAGTAAGATGTTTGGTGGTCAGGGAGTCGATCATGGCTGCACCTCCTCGAATACTCCGATCCGCATGAAACCTGCTCAACCTTTGTACTGCAAAGCAATCGGATTCCGCGAGAGGCGGCGGCGTGGCCCCGGGGATGCGGGGTTTGGCGGGCGGGGGTAGTCTGGCGATTCACGTTGGCCCTCCCGAGTGCGCTTTCCCACCGATGGCCAGACGCGTTGTGCCCATTTCGCGGAGTCAACCCGGCATACCGGCGCACCGGCAAAGGAAACCGTCCACGGGCAACAGCATTCAGTGTAATTCCTGGTCCCAGCCTGGTCAAGACCCGAGTCGAAAACCTCCATGTTGGATTCATGGCTACCCGGTGTTGCGGCCCCAGGTCATGCACACCCCGGCAAGGCTGGAACCGACAGCGTGTAGCCGCCCTCTGGCTCCGGACGCAGCATGATCTGATACTTCATCATTCTGAGTCACCAGAAACAGCGGGTGAATGGCCCGTCGGGGAAGACCTGGCTCCAGGGAACAGGGGGGCGACGGCGGCCATGACGTCGGGAAGTTGGGTGTCGGGATCGAGGGTGCTTAGTACGCAGTGGCAGGTCGAGGGATCGGTGAAGTGGACCAGCCGCCAGGGGCCGACCTCGACCTGATCGCCGTGACGGCCGTCGATGATGCAGGGCAGGCGGCTGTGCGAGCCCACCTCTTCATGCTCGTGGCAGATCGGGGGATGGAAGAGGGCGACCAGGGGTTCGCGGCCTCGGCGGTAGATGCCCGCGATGCCTGGCATGCCGCCAAAGCGGAGGCTGAAGACCCGCTCGCGGGTGTATCCGTGGGGTAGTTCGGTTGGCAGGGCAAAGCTGAGGCCGGGGGCGACGGCGACGGCCTGCTCCGGACTGATCGGCGTAGCCCGATAGTAGGTGATGAAGCGGGTGATGGCCGCATCAACATCCTCGTTCAGACCGTTCAGAAGCAGGCTGTAGTCGATGGCTTCGGCATGGGCGACGCGGGTGGACCCGTTGAGCAGGAAAGTGGCCACGGTGATGCCGCCAATGAGGACGGCCACACCCGCGGCCATGGCCAGGAGTCTCCGGGCCGAGGAGTGCAACCGATGCCGGCGGGCAGCACGGGGTCGGGGGGTGCTCATCCGCGGTTCGATGCCGTCCCATAAGGCGGCGGGTGCCCGGACGTCCGCGGCTTCGCCGGCCTGATGCAGCCGGGCGAGCAGGTCCGCAAGCTGATCGTGCTGCTGCGTGCACGCGGGGCAGGTCGAGAGGTGGGCTTCGAGGGCGCGCGCCTGCTCGGACGGCAGTTCGCCGTCGAGCCACGCCCCCAGATGCTCGCAAGCCTGTCGGCAATCCATCGATACGCTCCTTGCTGGTTGGATGCCCGAACCCCCCTGCTTCTTCAAGGCGGCCCCTCCAGATTCGTTGACTTTATGCCTCCGCGTGTTCTGTCACGGGCCCGCCGGCCGCCACGGGGGGCGGCCGCTACGGGTGTGGCACCGGCGTCCCGCCGGTGCGGGGCCGCCAGCGCGTTGCAGGCTACCAGGCACACTGCTCACAGAGCAGCGGCACACGCCGGCCGCCACGGGGGGCGGCCGCTACGAGGCGGCCGCTACGAGGGGGGCCGCCGAGGGTGGCGGTTACGGGGGGCCTTCGAGCAAAGCTTGCAGGCTCCGCCGGGCTCGGTTGAGGCCGGAGGCGATGGTCCCGGCGGGCTTACCCAATGCCTTGGCCATCTCGTCGTAGCTGAGGCCCTCGTAATAGCGCAGCACGACCAGCGCCTGGTCGTCTTCCGGCAAGCGGGCAACGGCCTCGGCCACGTCGAGGCGGTCCTCGAGGTGCTGATCGGTCCCGCTCGAGATGCCCGCCGGCTGAAGGCGGGGCAGGGACCGGGCGACAACCTGACGGTGCCGGAGGAACTGCAGGGCCTCATTGACCGCGATCCGGTAAAGCCACGTGGGCAGGCTGGCCGCCCCGTCGTAGGTGCCGATCCGCTCGAAGGCCCGCACGAACGTATCCTGGGCCAGATCGAGGGCATCCTGCTCGTTGCGGGTCATACGCAACAGAAGGCGGTAGATGCGGTCGGCACAGCGTTCGTACAGCAGTCGCCGGGCGTCCCGGTCTCCCCGCTGGCATCGTGCCGCCAATTCGCCATCCGTCATCACAGGGCCTCGTTCATGGCCAGGGCCGACCCAACCGGAAAACGACCTGGCGCCGCCGGTCCGCTCACGTCCCCAACCCGTGGCGCATCCGCGAGCTTAGCCGCAGTGGCGACATAACTCAAACTGGCCGACATGGAATGGCATCGGATCGTAAGAGCTGATCGATCCGCAGATTACGCAGATGAGATTCGATGGTCGATTCGTTGGCGCTCTATCTGCGAAATCCTCGGATCGTCTCCTGACTCGGGCTACTGATCGGACTGTGTTAGGGCATAAAGTCGAAACGATAGGGCGTTTGCTGAAGAAGCGACCGGGACCAGGCATCCAACGAACAATGGACCGGCGCAAGAGGCCCAGGGATTGCAATCCCTGGGTTTAGCGCGAGGTCGGATCAGATATGGTTAATAGCAGGAGAAGTGCTATGAATCGACGGACAGTCTGGATTGCGGTTTCGAGTCTGATCATGGGGTGGGCCGTCTTGTTGGCCGGCTGTGACAACGGCGGCGGCGGGCCGCACCATGAGATGGCTGCCCAGGAACAGGACCACGTCATCCACTGCCAGCTCTGCTACGATGAGGTAGTCAAGGTACGAAATGCCACCCCCAAGGGGAGGTCGTACCGGCTGATCACGAAACACGCCTGCACGGGCTGCAAGGGTGACGTGACCACCTACGAGCAGGACGGCACGATCATGGTCAAGTGTCCGGGTTGCGCGCCGGAGGGAGTGGCCTGCAATCGCTGCAAGCCCGGCCCCGGGGGGATGTGACGGGCTTCCGCCACGCTACTTGCCAGATTGTGGCCGGCCGCTACCGGGCTGGCAGGAAAAGGACGAGGCCGGGTAGATCCCGCCGGCAGAAACCGGGATCAGAACCTGCATTCGAGGAGGTGCCCAATGGCACGTAAGGACGTCTACGTCTGCATCGCGGCGACCCTGACCGGGCTGGCGGTGCTGCTCGCGGGATGTAAGGATCAGGCGGCATCGACGCCGCAGGGCCAGCGTGGGAGCGAAGCCGCCAGTGAGGATCACAGCGGCCACGACCATGCAGGCCATGACCACGCCATGCCCGAACACAAGCCAGCCACCGAGGGCGCGGAGGCGATTGCCCAGAAGACCTGCCCAGTGGGCGGAGAGCCCATCGACCCCGCGGTCTTTGTCGACCATGACGGCCGCCGCGTCTACTTCTGCTGTGCCATGTGCATCGACAAGTTCAAGAAGGAGCCAGCCAAGTACCTCCAAGTGCTGGATGAGGCCCTGAAGCCACATGGATAACGGTTCGTCATTGTGCCCCAGCGATCGGGCAGGCAGCGAGTTACGCCCTATGAGTAATCGTGTTGCCGCGGTCAACCTGGTTTGCCTTCTGGCCCTGGCGGGCTGCGCGAGCACCGATCCGGAGGTGCAGATCGGACACGCCATGGACCGCGTGGAGGCGAACACGGGGTCGCGGCCGGAGTGGCTGGTGCCGTGGGATGAAGACTCGAATGCCTGGGATGGGCAGACGATCCTGCGGCCCGACGACGCCCTGCGGATGGCCCTGCGGAACAATCGGGAGCTGCGGGCCGACCTGGAGACGATCGGGCAGGCCAACGCCGATCTGGTGCAGGCCACGCTGCTGAGCAACCCGGTGATCAACGTCATGCTCATGTTCCCGGCAGGCGGCGGGCGGTCGATGTTCCGGGGGGCGGGCTTGCCCATGCAAATGATCGAGGACCTGTG
>CAZEEJ010000165.1:6825-13288 GCA_964511155.1 uncultured Planctomycetales bacterium
GGCCCAGCGCGAACTGCAGCAGACCGTGTTGCGGGTCGCGGATCGGGCGGTGGAGACGGCCGAGGCGGTGAGTCGGGTCTATAGCCGGTTGCAGTATGCCCAGCGGGCCCTGGAGCTGATCCACGAGAACCTTCAGGTGGTCAGGCAGACGACGGAGATCATTGGCATCCGCCAGGAGGCGGGACAAGCGACGCAGGTGGCGGTGACGTTGTCGCGGATTCGCGAGTTGCGGCTGCGTTCGGAGCTGATAACCACGGAGGCCGAATACGGGAACCTGCAGCGTGAACTGCTCCTGTTCATGGGCCGGCCGTTGGCGCAGACGAGTTGGGGCGTGGAGGGGGTGTCCGAGACCGCGTACGCGGTGGCCGCGCCGCCGCCGGAGGATGATCTGCTCATGCTCGCTGAGGAGCACCGCCTGGATTTGCGGGCGGCGGAGTGGAAGGTGCGGGTGGCGGAAGAGCGGATCAGGCTGCGGCGGCGGGAAGGCTGGCCGAAAATCGCCTTAGGTCTGAGCCTCGAACGGATGGCCGCCCCGCGATCGAACAACCCGTCGTGGGTGGGCCGGGCGGGCAACGCGGCCTACGCCGGGGCGGCGAGCGCGGTGACGGGCAGCATGGGCGGCGGGATGAGCTCCGGGCCGTTCGCCCCCAAGATGCGCGGCGTTGACTTCGCGGTCGGGCCGATGCTGGAGCTGGAGATCCCCATTTTCGACTGGGGCCAGGCCCGGACCGCCCGGGCGGTGCATGAGTGGCAGCAACGGGTGGCGGACTACGAGGCTCTGGCTCAACGGATCATTCGGGACGTGCGTCAGAGCCGGGTCACCGGGCAACAGGCGTACGAACAGGTGGTCTTTTACCGCGACGCGATTCTGCCGGAAGTGGAGCGCAACCTCGAACTGGCCCGGCAGTTGTTCATCGCCGGCCGCGAGGACCTCACCGTCTACCTGGACGTGCAGGAGGACCTGGTCAGCACCCGGCTGCGCGCCCTGGCGTTTCTGCGGGACTACCTGATCACGCAGGCGGAACTGCAGCGGCAGGTGGGCGGCAGGCTGAAGGCGGTGGAACCACAAGCAGAGCCGCGACCGTAAGGGAGCGGTCGCTCGCTGCCGAGAAGAACCCGCGTGTAGAGGTGACAAGTGAGACGCGAGAAGTGAGAGACCTTGCACGGGTGGCCCAGGTCCTTTGGACCTGGGGGAGCGATTGTCGGTTTGGGGCACGTGATGATTGGGCAGAACCGCGACCGTAAGGGAGCGGTTCCTCGCTGCCGAGAAGAACCGCTCCCTTACGGTCGCGGCTCTGCTAACGGTCGCGGCTCTGCTGGACGGTCGCGGCTCTGCTGGACGGTCGCGGCTCTGCTAACGGTCGCAGTACGAATCGCGGTTGCGGCACGAATGAACGGGTAGACGAACGATTCAGGGAAAGGCTCTGTGAGCGAAGTGACTGAGCAGGAGAAGGCATCAGGCGAGCCGAGCCTCTCGGCATGGCCGGCGGAGCTGGCCTACCGAGCGTGGCGGATGACCGCGGTGCGAGCCCTGTTGCTGGCGCTGCTGGTGATCGCCGGCTTTGGGCTGGGCGGTTGGTACGGCTGGAGCGTTGGGAGCAAGCAAGAGGCCGCCGGTGCAACGCCGCCGGGGGAAGACATCCTCTACTGGTCCTGCTCGATGCATCCGCAGATCCAGTTGCCCAAGTTCGGCCAATGCCCGATCTGCTTCATGGACCTGACGCCGGTGCGGGCAGGCGAGGCGGATGACGGCGGTGCCCCGCAACTGGCCCTGTCGGCGCGGGCGCGGCAACTCGCCCGGGTGGAGACCGCGGTGGTCGTCCAGCGGGAACTGGTGCACGAGATCCGGATGGTCGGCAAGGTCGTGCCCGATGAAACCCGCATCACGCACATCAGCAGCTACATCTCCGGTCGGCTCGATCGCTTGTTCGTGAACTACACCGGCATCCTGGTGCGCAAGGGTGACCACCTGGCGGAGATTTACAGCCCCGAGCTGCTGGTCGCTCAGCGCGAGTACCTGCTGGCCCTGGAGGCGGTCGAACGGGCTCGCAGCCAGCCGGGGGCAAGCGAGGTGGCCATAGCCACTGCTGACGCCATGCTCGAAGCCAGCCGCCGCAAGCTCGATCTCTGGGGCATCCCCCGCGACGAGATCGAGGCGCTGACCCGCGACCGCCAAGCCAACGATCACATGCGGATTGACGCTCCGGTGGAGGGCTGGGTGCTCGAGCGCATGGCCTTCGAGGGTATGTACGTGGAGACCGGTACGCGGATTTTCACCGTGGCGGACCTGCGAACCGTCTGGGTGCTGCTCGACGCCTACGAGTTGGACGTGGGCTACGTCCGGCTGGGGCAGGAGGTGGAGTTCGAGACGGAGGCGTTCCCTGGCGAGAGCGTGACCGGGCGGGTGTCGTATATCGATCCGATCCTCAACGCCGAGACCCGGACGATCAAGGTACGACTGAGCGTGCCCAACCCGGACCTGAAACTGCGGCCGGGGATGTTTGCCCGCGCCCGCCTGCGCGTGCGGGTGGGCGAAGGCGGGAAGGTGGTGGATAACCCGCTGGCGGGCAAGTGGGTGTGTTACATGCACCCTGAGATCGTCAAGGACGACGCGGGCAGTTGCGACATTTGCGGGATGGATCTGGTGAAGGCGGAATCCGTTGGCTATGCCAGTGAGGTCCAGACGGCCCCGCGGGCCCTGGCGGTGCCGCGAACCGCGGTGTTGCTGACCGGCAAGCGGGCGGTGGTCTACGTCGAGAAGCAGAAGGAGGACCGGACGGTATACGAGGGTCGGGTGGTGCAACTCGGCCCGCGGGCGGGCGATGACTACATTGTCGAGTCCGGACTGAGCGAGGGCGAGCGGGTGGTTACGCGGGCGGCCCTGATGATCGACTCGGCCCTGCAGATCCAGGCCAAGCCGAGCATGATGCAGCCGGAGGAAGCAGCCGCATCGGAGCCGTCGCTGCCCAGCCGTTACGTTGCCGACGCCCCCTACCACGCCGGTGCCGCCGGCGTTGTGGATGCATACTTCGAGCTGATCACCGCCCTGGCGGCTGAGGAGGCCGAGCGGTCGGTTCGTGCAGCGGCCGGCCTGCGCAAAGCCCTGACGGGCGTGAAGCCGGAGGGTCTGGAGGGCGAGGACGCCGGCGAATTCATCGTTCGGATGCGAGCGATTGGCAACGCCCTGCCCGAAGCCGCCGAACCCTCGCTCGACCAACTGCGGGCGGCCCTCCCCGCCGTCACCCGGACGCTGGACACCTACCTGCGGATGTTCGGCCACCAGCGGCCGGAGCCGGTCTATGTCGTCTTCTGCCCCATGGCCTTCGACGACAAGGGCGCGGCGTGGTTGTTCCCCAAACCCGAGGTGCTGAACCCCTATTTCGCCCACCGCATGTTGCGCTGCGGCGTGGTTCGGGAGGGCATCGGCCCTGATGGCCGGGAGCGGCACGACCATCATGAGTGAGACCGCCCAAGAGATCCGCGGCCCGCTCAACCGGGTCATCCGCTTTTGCCTGGAAAACAAGCTCATTGTTTTCCTGCTGATCGCCTTCATCGTCCTGTGGGGCGTGCGGGTGATGCCCTTCCAAATCGAGCAGGAGATCATTCCGCGCGATCCCATCCCCGTCGATGCCATCCCCGACATCGGCGAGAACCAGCAGGTCGTCTTCACCGACTGGCCCGGTCGCTCGCCGCAGGACGTCGAGGACCAGGTCACCTACCCGCTGACCACCCTGCTCCAGGGCACCGCCGGCTTCAAGACCATCCGTGCGTTCTCCATGTTCGGCTTCTCGGTCGTCTACGTCATCTTCGAGGACGACGTCGATTTCTACTGGTCGCGGTCCCGGCTGCTGGAGAAGCTCAACGTCGCCGCCCAGTTTCTGCCGGAGGGCGTCACGCCCGCCCTCGGCCCCGACGCCACCGGCTTGGGACAGGTCTACTGGTACACGCTGGAAGGCTCCCACGGCGGCTTCGATCTCATGGAGCTGCGCAGCATCCAGGACTGGTACGTCCGCTACGCCCTGCAGGCCATCCCCGGCGTCTCCGAGGTGGCCGGCGTGGGCGGCTACGTCCGCGAGTACCAGATCGACGTCGACCCCGACGCCATGCGGGCCCACGGCGTGCGGCTCAACGAGATCTTCATGGCCGTCGGCCGCTCCAACATCGACGTCGGAGCCGAGACCGTCGAATGGAACGGCGTCGAGTACATCATCCGCGGCAAGGGATTCATCAAGACCGTCGCCGACGTTGAAAACACGCTGCTCAAGGTCGAGGACAACGTCCCCATCTACGTCAAGAACGTGGCCCACGTGCAGCTCGGGCCCGCCCTGCGGCGGGGAGCACTGGACAAGGAGGGTGTGGAGGCCGTCGGCGGCGTGGTGCTGGTCCGCTACGGGGCCAACCCGCTGGAGGTCATCGAGCGGGTGAAAAAGCGTATCGCCGAGATCACCCCCGGCCTGCCCAGCAAGACGCTCGAGGACGGCACCATCTCCCAGGTGCAGATCGTCCCCTTCTACGACCGCACCACCCTGATCCACGAAACGCTCGACACGCTCAAAGACGCCCTGATCGACGAAGTGTTCATCACCATGTTCGTGGTCATCGTCTTCATCATGCACTTCCGCAGTGCCCTGCTGGTCTGCTTGAATCTGCCGCTGGCCATCATGATGGCCTTCATCATGATGAAGGTGTTCGGCATCGAGTCGAATCTCATGAGCCTGGGGGGCATCGCCATCGCCATCGGCACCATGGTGGACATGGGCATCATCCTGACCGAGAACATGGTCAGGCATCTCGACGAGGCCCCCGAAGAAGAGCCCACGCTGGAGACCATCTACCGGGCGAGCAGTGAGGTAGCCGGCGCCGTTGTCACCGCCATTGCCACCACGGTGGTCTCCTTCCTGCCGATCTTCGCCATGTTCGGGCCGGAAGGAAAGCTGTTCATCCCGCTGGCCTACACCAAGACGTTCGCCCTCATCGCCTCGGTGTCCGTCGCGTTGAGCGTGTTGCCCGCCCTGGCCCACCTGATGTTCCGCCGCCAGCGCCCGGGCGAGCGCCCTCGCCGGGACGTGGTCTGGTGGTCATGGCGGACCGTGTTGCTGGTGGCCGGTATCTGGGGCGGCTTGGCGGTGAGTCCTGCCGCGTGGCTGCTGGCCGTGTATGCGCTCTGGTCATTGCTGGAGCCCTCTCTGCCGGCCTGGGGCCGCAAGGGGGGAACCTATGCCTCCAGTTACGTCGCCGCCGCCGCCATCCTCTACCTGCTCACTCTGCACTGGATGCCGCTGGGCCATGGCGCCGGACTGGTGCGCAACCTGGTCTTCGTCTTCGTGCTCAACATTATCTGGACCGCCCTGCGGCTGGTGTTCATCGACTTCTATCCCTACTTCCTGAGCCTGTTCCTGCGCTACAAGGCCGCCTTCCTGGCATTGCCGGCGTCGATGATCGTGTTCGGGCTCGTCGTCTGGCTGGGCTTCGGACCGGTGGCGGGGGCCATCCTGCCGCCGCCCTCACCGCGGACCGACGAGTCCGAAGACAAGGGCGGCATCTACCAGAAGGTCTGGACGGCGGCGGCGGACAGGTACCAGGCGTTCTGGAGTGGCGGGCTGCACGCCTTCCCCGGCCTGGGCCGCGAGTTCATGCCGCCGTTGGACGAGGGCTCGTTCCTCTACATGCCGACGGTCATGCCTCACGCCAGCATCGGCTCCGCGCTGGAGGTGCTGTCCGCCCAGGATCGGGCCATCTGCGCCATCCCCGAGGTCGAGAGTGTTGTCGGCAAAATCGGCCGCGCCGAGACCGCCATCGACCCCGCCCCCGTCTCCATGATCGAGACGGTTATTCTCTACAAGACCGAGTACCAGCGCGATCCCGTCACGGGCAAGCTGGTACTTGATGGGCAGGGCAAACCGATCCGCCAGTGGCGCAATCACATCAAAACGCCCCGCGACATCTGGCACGAGGTCGAGAAAGCGGCCGAGTTTCCCGGGGCGACCGGTGCCCCGTTCCTGCAGCCCATCTCCGCCCGCCTGGTCATGCTCCAGTCGGGCATGCGGGCGCCAATGGGCGTGAAAGTCTTCGGCAGCAACCTCGAGGACATTGAGCGGGCCGGCTATGCCATTGCCAAGATCCTGGAGACCGTGCCCAGCGTCGAGCCTGCCGCGGTGGTGCCGGATCGCGTCATCGGCAAGCCATACCTCGAGATCGACATCGACCGCGAACGGATGGCCCGCTACGGCGTCAACATCCGCGACGTGCAGGATGTCATCGAAATCGCCATGGGCGGCATCCGGGCCACCACCACCGTCGAAGGCCGCGAGCGCTACCCCGTGCGCGTACGCTATTCACGCGAGATCCGCGACAACATCGAGGCCATGGAGCGCATTCTGGTCCCCGGCGCGGGCGAGCAGCAGGTCCCCCTGCGGCAACTCGCCACCATCCAGTACGTCCGCGGCCCGCAGGAGATCAAGAG
>CAZEEJ010000166.1:0-13163 GCA_964511155.1 uncultured Planctomycetales bacterium
TCGCGACGAAGAAGCTGGAATGGCACGAGCCGTTGCTGCCCGGCGTGCAGGGCTATTCCGATCTGTGCCCGGCACCCGGCGGACTCGTCTACGGCGTCGCCGACTGGCAGCGGTTCTTCGTGTTTGACCCGGCCAAGCGCAAAATCATCCACGAGGAGGATCTCGCGCCGACCCTCGGCCGCACCAACTCGCAACAGGGCCCGCGCATCTTCGTGCTCGATCCCCAGGGCACGGTATACATGCTGCTGGCTAAGGGCATTGCCCGCGTGGAGCCGGGGACGTTCGCGATTCGCCTGCTGGCCGAATCGCCGGTCCCCGTCGGCCCCGGCGGCGACTATCACAACGGCCGCATCTACTTCGCCAGCAGCTCCCACCTGTACAGCTACACGCTGCCGGCAGAGAAGTGAGCACGAGAAATCATGAGTACACCCACCACCCGCACGCTGCGGGCCTTCTACGATGCCCTGTTTGCCGCCTACGGGCCGCAGCACTGGTGGCCCGCCCGCACGCCGACCGAGGTTATCATCGGGGCCATCCTCACGCAGAACACCGCCTGGCGCAACGTCGAGCGAGCCATCGCCAACCTCGGGGAGGCCAATGCCCTCGACTGGACCCGGCTGCGCGATCTGCCGCCGGAGCAACTGGCCGAGCTGATCCGCCCGGCCGGCACCTACCAGGTCAAGACCCGCCGGCTCAAAGCGTTCATCGCCTGGTTCTGGGAACGTTACGACGGCGACCTGGAGCGCATGTTCGCCACCGCACTGCCGACCCTCCGCGAGGAGTTGCTGAGTGTATCCGGGATCGGGCGCGAGACCGCGGACGCCATTCTGCTCTATGCCGGGCAGTTGCCCAGCTTCGTCGTTGACGCCTACACCGCCCGGGTGCTCTACCGCCACGGGCTGATTGACGAGCCCGCCGACTACGACGAGATCAAGGACCTGTTCGAGTCCTCGCTGCCGACCGACGTGCCGCTGTTCAACGAATACCACGCCCTGTTGGTCCAGGTCGGCAAGTTGCACTGCCGCCCGCGGGCCCGCTGTGCCGACTGCCCGCTCGACCGTTTCGAGCATGTGCTCCCGGATCCCGAGGATTGATCCGTGGCAGGACCGGGCGAACTTGTTCGTGGTCCGCCCTCTGTACCCGTCGGCGTTACGCAGTTTCGCGCAGGGACAACGTGAAGGGAGCGTGTGAGGTTGCGCCGCGAAGCGGCAAGCCGGGACCAGCGTTTCTCTCGCTCACTTGCTGCCTCGTTGCCTTGCTGCCGCGGTCTCGCTTCCATGCTATAATGCCCCGCCCGTAGGCAACGGATGAATCCCGTGGCGTGGCGGATTCCCCTTACGGCTCGACCCCTCATGGAGGCCCACATGCGATACTGCACACTTCTCGTAGCGATGACCATGATGATCGGCTTGGGTTGCGAGTCGCGCCCGGAGGCCGAAGCTCCTCCAGCGGCGTCTCCCCCGGCGACGCCGACTGCGCCTGATGCTCCAGCACCGCCGGCTGCGCCCGAGGCCACGGCGCCGGTCCCGGCCGGCACCGTCGAACTGTTCAACGGCCGCGATCTGACCGGATGGACCCACGTCCTCAACGATCCAGAGGCGAAGATGGAGGATGTCTGGTCGGTCAGCGACGGCGTGCTGCACTGCAAAGGCAAGCCCGTCGGGTATCTCAAGACCCTCGAAGAGTATGAGAACTATGTCCTCGACGTCGAGTGGCGCTGGCCGGAAGGTTCCGAACCGGGCAACAACGGCGTGCTCGTGCACACCTCCACGCCGGGCGCCATCGGCATCTGGCCCAAGTCGATCGAGGTTCAGCTCCAGCACGGTGCCGCGGGCGACTTCTGGATTATCGGCACCGAGCTGCAGGTGACCGACATCGAGAACCGCCGCCAGGGCCGGCGGCACCTGCGCCTGGTGAACGACGTCGAGAAGCCTTTGGGAGAATGGAATCACATGGAGATCACCTGCCGGGGCGACGAGGTGCTGGTGAAGGTCAACGGCGTCCAAGTCAACCACGCTACCGCCTGCAACGTCACCCGCGGCACCATCAGCCTGCAGTCCGAAGGCGCCCCCATCGAGTACCGCAACATTCGCCTCCGGCCGCTTGGGGGAGTGAGCGAGTTAGCAAGTGAGCGAGTTAGCAAGTGAGCGAGTGAGCAAGCCAGCAAGTGAGCAAGTCGGCGTCCGTTCCGTACCGCGCCCGTCAGGAAGCGGACCGTGGCGAGCAGGCAGCGAGTCAGCGAGGTGGACGCTGGTCCCAGCTTGCCGCTTCGCGGCACACCGTAACACACTGCTTCCGCGATACTTACCCTTGCCGGACCCGGGCATTCACCCCATCCTGGCAGGTGGTCCGGAAAACAGCTTGACTCGCGGGCGTTGTATGCTATCATTCCCATATGGCCATGAAGATCAGATCCCGACGACAGTATGAGGCCCGGGCACGGATCGCCAAGGCGCTGGCCCACCCGAGCCGGCTGCTGATCCTCGATGCTTTGGCCGAGGGGGAGCGGTGCGTGTGCGAGCTGACCCCGCTGGTCGGGGCGGACCAGTCCACCGTGTCCAAGCACCTGGCGGTTCTGAAGAATGCCGGCATCGTGGAAGACCGCAAGGACGGCGTTATGACCTACTACCGCGTCAAGATATGCTGCCTGCAAGGCTTGTGGGAGTGCATTGAATCGGTGCTGAAACAGAACCTGGACGAACAGCGGGCGGCGATGGAGGTGTGACGGGTAGCACGCGACGTTTTTTTGTGGCACCATCTATGGCGATATGGGCATAAAGGCAAGGGTGGCGAGGCAGCGAATGAGCAAGTGAGCGAGTCAGCAAGTGAGCAAGTAAGTGAGCGAGGCGGCAACTCAGTGGAAGAGCGAGTCAGGCGCTGCTTCCGGCTTGCCGCTTCGCGGCGATGAGCAATGGCGCCGCTGAGTCCGGTCGCCACGGGGGGCGACCGCTACTGGGGCAGTCAGTTAGGGGATAACCGGGAATTATCGCTTCATGGACTGGAAGGTCGAGTGGAAGAAGCTGCTCTGGGGCGTGGTCGTGTTCGCGGCGTGTTTCGTTATGCCGGTGGACTGGCCGCGGTTCAGCCGCTCGGTCCTCGAGGCCCTGGCCCTGACCAGGTGGTACGCCCAGGAGCACGTGTTGCTGTGCCTCATCCCCGCGTTCTTCATTGCCGGTGCGATCGGGGTGTTCGTCAGTCAGGCGTCGGTGATGAAGTACCTGGGGCCGAAGGCGCCCAAGCCGCTGGCTTACGGCGTGGCGTCGGTTAGCGGGACGATCCTGGCGGTGTGCTCGTGCACCGTGCTGCCCTTGTTCGCGGGCATCTGGCGGATGGGGGCGGGGCTCGGGCCGGCCACTGCGTTCCTCTACTCGGGGCCCGCGATCAACATCCTGGCGATCATTCTCACCGCCCGGATCCTCGGTGCGGAGATGGGCATCGCCCGGGCCGTGGGGGCGATCGTGTTCAGCGTGGTGATCGGGCTGGCCATGCATCTGATCTACCGCAAGGAGGAGACGGCCAAGGCGGATGCGGCCATGGCCATGCCCGAGGCCCAGGTTGCGCGGCCGTTGTGGCAGAACATCGTGTACTTCGGGGCCATGGTGGGGATCCTGGTGTTCGCCAACTGGGGACGCCCCCGCGATGCCGAGGGACTCTGGCACGCGGTCTGGGCGGCGAAGTGGCTGATTACCAGCGGCTTCGCGGTGGGCTTGGCGGTCATCCTGATGGCGTGGTTCGGCATTCGCTGGTGGAAGCTGACACTGGTGGCGGCGGCGACGGTGATCGCATGGGGAGTGACGGCGGCCGTGTTGAACGGCGCGGCCTGGGCGGAACCCGCAGGCGAGCACCTGCCTTGGGCGGCTATGGTGCCGTTCGCGGTGGCGGTGGTCGGGCTATCGATCATCCTGGCGTGGCACAAAGACGCCTGCGGCGAATGGTTCAACCAGTCGTGGACGTTCACCAAGCAGATCACGCCGTTGCTGCTGTTCGGCGTGCTGGTAGCGGGCTTTTTGCTCGGGCGGCCGGGCGAGGAAGGCATGATCCCCAACGCATGGGTGGCCGGCCTGGTGGGCGGCAACTCGCTGTGGGCCAACCTGTTCGCCTCGGTGGTCGGGGCGTTCATGTACTTCGCCACGCTGACGGAGGTGCCCATTCTGCAGGGGTTGATGGGCTCGGGCATGGGCAAGGGCCCGGCCCTGGCGATGCTGTTGGCGGGGCCGGCGCTGAGCCTGCCGAACATGCTGGTCATCCGCAGCATCATGGACACACAGAAGACAGTCGTATTTGTGTCCCTGGTCATCTTGATGGCCACGATCTCGGGAATGATCTTCGGGACGCTGAGTTGATGATTAGGGAGGTTATAGCATGAGAATCGAGATTCTCGGAACGGGGTGTGCGAAGTGTGAGAAGCTGGCGGCGAGCGCGGATGCGGCAGCCAAATCGCTCGGCGTCGCTTACGAGTTGGTCAAGATCAAGGACTTGGCGGAGATCATGCGGCGCGGGGTGGTGTTCACTCCGGCGTTGGCGGTGAACGGGGAGGTCAAGGTCAGCGGCAAGGTGGTCGACGAGGCGTCGATCAAGTCCATCCTGTCCGCGGTAGCCTCGTGAAATGATGCCGATGGAGTCGTTGCGATGAAAAACATACTGGTTATCGCGGGGGTGGTCGTGGTGGTGGTCGGCGTTGCCTGGTGGCGAAGCGGGCCGGAGGCGGCGGGTCAGGCGAGCACCCTGCCGCGGTTGGTCGAACTGGGTGCGGGCAAGTGTGTGGCCTGCAAACAGATGAAGCCGATCATCGAGGAGTTGGCCCGGGAGTTCGAAGGCAAGCTGCAGGTCGAGAACATCGACGTCGAGCGCGAGCCCAAGCGTGCGGAAGTGTTCAACTGGCGACTGATTCCCTGCCAGGTGTTTCTGGCCCCGGACGGCCGGGAGCTATGGCGAAATGAGGGGTTCCTGCCGAAGGATGAGATCCTCGGCAAGTGGGTGGAGTTGGGTTACGACCTGCGCGGATCCATCGCGGGCAGCCAGACCCAGTCGGCCGACGCGCCAGCGGCGGACAATGGCGGCGCCATCGCTGTCGTGAGCCAGGAATCCGAGCCTGCCCCGGCGGCCAGCGGCGGGGAGGATGCGTCTGAGCAGGAGGCCTCCGTCGTCGAGGAGGCCAAAGTTGTCGCCTATTACCTGCACCGCACGATGCGTTGCCCGACCTGCCAGACGATCGAGAGCTATGCCGAGCAGGTCATGCGGCAGGCCTTTGCCCAGGAACTGGCCGACGGACAGTTGGAGATACAGTCGGTTGATATTCAGCAGTCGGAGAACAGGGACCTGGTGGCGAGTTTCGGGCAGGATAACCAGGGTCTGATCCTGGTGCGGGCTGGGGGCGATGGCCTGGTCAAGCGGAAGAACCTGACGATGGTCTGGCAACTGGTGGGCAACTACGAGGCGTTCGCGCGTTACGTGCAAAGGGAAGTCACCCAGATGCTGGAGGGTTAGGCTTGGTGTTGCGCTCAGTAGTATTGGGGAAGTGAGAGGTGAGAAGTGAGAAACCTTACCTCGCGTGAAGGTCGGCGAGACCTCACTGCTGATGAGGAGGAACGGCAGGTGCAGGAGGTGGCTCATTCTCAATTCCCCATTCTTCATTCCCAATTCTACCTTGTTGCAGTGTGCGACCATGGGACTGGCTCATGGCCGCTGACGGGGAGGACGCAGAATCGTGTTTGAGCAGTTAACCGAGACTCTGACCCAGGTCATCGAGACGAACGTCTGGGTGGCTCCGCTGGCGGCCTTCGCGGGCGGCACACTGACCGCGGCCAACCCGTGCGTCATCGCGGCCGTGCCGCTGACCATGGCCTTTCTGGCCGAACAGGACAAGCGCACCGTCGGACGCTCCTTCCTGCTGTCGTTGACCTTCGCCATCGGCTTGACGGTGATGTTCACCATCCTGTTCATGGCCACGTGGACGGCGGGCAGTTTTCTGAAGGCCCACTGGTGGCTCTACGTCACCGCCGGGGTGTGCTTCTTAATGGGTCTGCATCTGCTCGGGGTCCTGCAATTCACCATTCCCGCGCCCGCGGGCGTGCAGCCGTCACAGAAGGGTTTCGCGGGCGCGTTCCTGCTGGGGTTGCTGTTCGGGCTGGTATCCCTGCCCTGCGCGGGGCCGATCCTCCTGGTGCTCTTGTCGATGGTGCCGCTCAAGGGGGCGGCGTTCGGGGCGACCTTGCTGATCGCCTACAGCCTGGGGCATTGCCTGTTGATCCTGATCGGCGGCACGTCGATGGGTTTCGTACAAAAGATGATCGAATCGCGGAACTTCCAGCAGGCCAACCTCTGGTGCAAGCGCATCGCCGGTGTAGCGGTCCTCGGCGTGGGAGCCTACCTGCTGGCGGCCTGAGGGCAACCTTGTCCCTCCGGTTGCATGCTGCAACCGGAGGGAATGGAGAATAAGGAATGGAGAATTGAGAATGAGCCGCCTCCTGTACCAGTCGCTCCGGTTCGCCACCAAGGGGCGCTGACCTCTACGGCAGGCGAGGTTTCTCACTTCCCCAGTCGCGCAATACATGGCCGGGTCCAGGAGTTGACAGGCGGAGGGGCGTCGCTTATACTTCGTTAGTTGGCGAAGTAAGGAAGAAAGGAACGGAACGGCGATGAACGCGTTTCTGGACGTAGCCAGGGCCTTGAGCGACCCGACCCGCGTGCGGGCGCTGTTGGCCCTGCGGGACGGCGAGTTGTGCCTGTGCCAGATCATCGAGCTGCTGGGTCTGGCGCCGTCGACGGTGTCGAAGCATCTGGACCTGCTCTTCCGGGCGGGCCTGGTCGAGCGGCGCAAAGAGGGGCGCTGGTGCTACTTCCGCCTGGCGGGCAAGCAGGCGCCGGTCCCTGCTCGGGAGGCGATTCGATGGGTTCTGGCGTCGCTGGCGCGAGACCCGGCCATTCGGCAGGACGGCCGCACGCTGGTTTGCCTCAAAAAACGGGATCCCACGGAGTTGAGCGCATGCTACCGAAACTGAAGGTGCTGTTCCTGTGTACCGGCAACGCGTGCCGGAGCCAGATGGCCGAGGGCTGGGCGAGGGAGCTCAAGGGCGACGCGATCGAGCCCTACTCGGCGGGGATCGAGAAACACGGCCTGAACACGTATGCGGTCCGGGTGATGGCGGAAGCCGGCGTGGACATCTCCAACCACGTCAGTAAAACGCTCGAAGAGTTGGCCGGCCAGGAATTCGATTATGTGGTAACGGTATGCAGTCGTGCGCACGAGACGTGCCCGATGTTCCCCGGCCAGGCGAAGGTCGTCCACGTCGGTTTCGACGATCCGCCGAAGTTGGCCAAGGAGGCTAGGAGCGAAGAGGAGGCCCTGGGCCACTATCGCCGGGTGCGGGACGAGATCCGGGATTTCGTGGCCGGTTTGCCGGAGGGTCTGACGGCGCGGTAACCCGGCCCAGGGATCGCAGCCTCGCTTTCATCTTTGTCCATCTGAGTGATCTGTGGGTCAAAAGGGATGCCGGAAGAGGTGTGCCCACAGATCACACAGATTGACGCAGATAAGGGATGGCCGGCGGCAAGGCATGTAGATGGGTAGATAGGGAGAATGTGATGAACGAGCGTATCACTGAACAAGTGCGGTCGAAGTATGCGGAGGTGGCGGGGGCGGGTTTGTCCAGCCGGCAGGCGGGCGTGCGGTCGGTGGCCCAGGCTTTCGGCTACCGCCCGGAGGAGCTGACCGCCATCCCGGCAGAAGCGAACATGGGGTTGTCGTGCGGGAACCCGACGGCGTTCGCCGGCCTGAAGCCGGGCGAAGTGGTGGTGGACCTCGGCTGCGGGGGCGGACTGGACGTGTTCCTGGCGGCTCGGCAGGTGGGGCCGACGGGCAAGGCCATCGGCATCGACATGACGCCGGAGATGATCGAGCTGGCCCGGCGTAACGCTGTCGGAGCGGGCGACGGTGTGCCGGGCAACGTCGAGTTTCACCTGGCAACGATCGACCAACTGCCGTTGCCGGACGCCTCGGTGGACTGTGTGATCAGCAACTGCGTGATCAACTTGGCGCCGGACAAGGGTGCGGTGTTCAGGGAGATTGCCCGGGTGCTCAAGCCCGGCGGTCGGCTGGCGGTCAGCGACATTGCCCTCAAGCAGCCTTTGCCGCCGGAGTTGGCCGAGGACGTGCTGGCCTACGTCGGGTGCATTGCCGGGGCGATTCCCATCACGGAGTACCGCGCCCAGTTGCCGGCCGCGGGCTTCGAGGCGGTGGAGGTCGTGGATACGGGTGCGGACCTGAGTGCCTACGCCCGGGTCGAGGGGGCGTCGGGCTGCTGCTCGCCGGCGCCCGAGACGGTTGCGGTCACGGTTGGCGGCCGGGAGCCGACGGCGTGCGGTTCACCATCGGCGGTGGGAGAGGCCCGCCTGCACCGGCGAGACGCCGGTGCCACACCGTTACACCGGCGAGACGCCGGTGCCACACCGATACACAGGCGAGACGCCGGTGGCACACCGGTACACCGGCGAGACGCCGGTGGCACACTGCACCGCGGGCTGGCGGACCTGGTGACCCGGTACGACGTGAATGATTATGCCGCCAGCGTGCGGATCTATGCGGTGAAGCCGGGGTGATGCGGCCGGGCAGCGAAGGAGTGACTGGATCCATGTCTATGCAAAGGCAATGTACTGTTCGGCAGGAGGGGGGCGTCGAGGCGGCCCGAGCCAGGGGTCTCAACGTCTTCGAAAAGTACCTGACGATCTGGGTGGCCTTGTGCATCGTCGGGGGCATCGCGCTGGGCAAGTTCGCGCCGGGAGTGGCCCATGCGCTGGATGCGATGGCGATTTACGTCAATGGTGCTCCGGTGGTATCCATCCCCATTGCCATCGCCCTGTTTTTCATGATGTACCCGATCATGGTGAAGATCGACTTCGCCGAGGTCATCAAGGCCGGCAAGAGCCCCAAGCCGGTGCTGCTGACCCTGATCGTCAACTGGGGCATCAAGCCCTTCACCATGCTCGCCATCGCCTGGTTCTTCCTGGGCTACGTGTTCCGCGATCTCATGCCCGGCATGGACACGCTCAAGGACGGCGCGCAGGTGGAGCTTTGGCGTTCGTACATCTCGGGGGCGATCCTGCTGGGCATCGCGCCCTGCACGGCCATGGTGTTGATGTGGGGCTACCTCGCCAGGGGCAACCAGGGCCACACGCTGATCATGGTGGCCATCAACTCGCTGACCATGCTGGTGCTCTATGGCCTTCTGGGCGGCTGGCTGTTGGGGATCAACAGGATGCCCGTGCCCTGGGAGGCGTTGCTGCTGTCCATCGCCATCTACGTGGCTCTGCCGCTGGTGGCGGGCTACTTCTCCCGGCAGTGGGTCATCAAGGCCAAAGGGCGGCCGTGGTTCGAGACGAAGTTCTTACACGTGTTGACGCCGGTCTCGATCATCGCACTGCTGGCGACCCTGGTGCTGCTGTTCAGCTTCAAGGGCGAGACCATTCTCAGCAACCCGCTGACCATCCTCTGGATCGTCATCCCCCTGTTCATTCAGACGGTGCTGATCTTTGCGGTTACCTATGCCCTCGCGCGGCTGCTGAGGTTCAGCTACGAGGACGCGGCCCCGACGGCCATGATCGGGGCGTCCAACCACTTCGAGGTGGCCATCGCGACGGCGACCATGCTATACGGACTGTCGAGCGGGGCGGCTCTGGCGACGGTGGTTGGCGTACTCATCGAGGTGCCGGTCATGCTCATGTTGGTCAGGTTCTGCCTGCGCAGCCGCGGCTGGTTTCCAGACCCAGCATTGTCCCTCGACAGGCCCGTGGCATTCTCCCGCCCGATTTGATAGACTACATGCGGAGTCCGGCGTAGCAGTATTTCGGCATTTCCGGTCATGGCCGCTTGGGTGGGTGAACACTGGAGATGCCCTGTCGTGAGACTGCGGCGGGCAGGCACGTTGCGCGAAGGAGGATCGCCCATAATGAACCGCTTGATGGTCGTTTCCGTTGTGCTGGCCGTTTTGGCGGCGGTGCCCGGCAATGCAAAAGCAGACGCGGTCGGGATCTACCTGCAACATCAGGATGGCCTCAGGGCGGCTGAGCGCTTCGTACCTGCGGGGAGCGAACCGGTCGAGTTCGCCCTGTCCGCCCTGGCGGCGGGGCCATCACCGCAGGAGCAGGCCGTCGGCCTATTCTCGGCCCTGCCGCCGGGAACCGAGATCATCGCGGTGGACGTGCAGGACGGCCGGGTAACGGTCGACTTCTCCGCGGACCTGCTGGCTGAGGGGTTGGACGATCATCGGATCGAGGAGATCTTCGAGCAAGTCACCTGGACGCTGCACTCGGCCGGCCACGACGGCTCGGTCAGTCTGACGGTCCACCAGCAGCCGCTATGGTCCTACCTGCCGCCCGCGGCGAAGATCGAGCCCGGGCCGGCGCTTCCCGAAATCGACGAAGCCTTGCCCATGCAGGCGGCCGGTACCGCCTTGGCCGGCAAGAAAATCTCGCTCTCGCCGGGGCACGGACTCGTCTGGCTCGGCAGTTATTGGGCCTACGAACGCCCCCAGACCTGTGCCCCCCTCAACCGCGAAGACCTGCACAATACCGAACTCATGCAATACCTGCAGATCTACCTGTTGCAGGATGGGGCCACGGTCAAGGACTACCGCTGCCTGGACAAGAGCTTCGGCAACCACGCCACCGGCAACCCGTGGTGGTACATGTCCGGTTCCTACTGGCTTCAGCTCCGCGGCTACCCCTGCTCGGTTTACGCCAATGCCACCGGCCACTGCACGCTGGGCTCGGGCGCCAGTGAAACCAGCGACAGCATCCGCTCACGCCCGTTGGCCTCCGACTACGACAACACCGACGCCCACGTTTCCATGCACACCAACGCCCTGGCCGGCGACTGCTTCGGGAGCGGTTGCCCCAACGGCACGTGCACCTACTATGACGCGAGCAGCAGCCATGCCGCCTGGGCCACCGTCAGCCGCAACCTCGCCCAGGCGGTCAACAACAACATCATCAGCACCATCCGCACGCACTACCCGGACGCCACCTGGCGCGACCGCGGGGCCCTCGACGCCGATGGCCGCTTCGCCGAGACACGCATGCCCGACCGCGCCGCCATCCTCATCGAACTCGCCTTCCACGATTCCTGCGACCGCGACGCCCTTTACCTGCGGGACAACTTCTTCCGATCGGCCACCATGTGGGGCGTCTACAAGGGCCTCTGCGATTACTTCGGCGTCAGTCCCACCTACGGGTTCTACGCAAGCGAGTACGTCAGCGACACCATCCCCTCGACCATGAACCCGGGGCAGAGCTACAACGTCAGCCTCACGCTCCGCAACCGCGGCGTGCTGTGGACCAGCGTTCAAGCCTTCCGCCTCGGAGCGGTCGGGGACAGCGACCCCTTCACCGCCAACCTGCGGGTCAACGTCAGCGGCGAGGTCAACACCGGCCAGACGTACACCTTCAACTTCACGATGACCGCTCCCACCACGCCCGGGACCTACACCACGGATTGGCGCATGCTCCGCGAGCTGGTGACCTGGTTCGGAGCCACGTTCAGCAAACAGATCCAGGTCGGCAGCGGTAACCCCCAGGCCCCCAGCATCACCCAGCACCCCGCCAACGCCAGCGTGGCGGCCGGCGGTACCGCTTCCTTCACCGTCGTCTCCGGCGGCAGCACGCCGTTGGCTTACCAATGGCAGAAGAACGGGGCCAACCTCAGCAACGGCGGACGGGTCTCCGGAGCGACCGCGGCCACGCTGCAGATCGCCAGCGTCGAGACTGCCGACCAGGGAAGCTACCGCTGCGTCGTGACCAACGCTCACGGCAGCGCTACCTCCAACGCGGCCACGCTCGCCGTGACGGCGAACCTGTTCATTGTCGAGAGCCGCACCGGCGGCCAGAACTTCGCCAAGTATTCGGAGACCGGCGTCTGGGCGGACGTGACCGGCAAGAGCAGCGCGGCCGGCACGACCGGTGGCATCGGCTCGCGCTACGGCAGCACCTACTACTCGGCGGCCGGCGAGAAGCATGCCCTTTTCAAAGCCAACCTGCCCGCCACCGGGATGTACGAGGTCTTCGCCACCTGGGCGGCCAGCGGCAACCGCCGCAGCCCGATTCGTCATCAGGTCACCCACGCCGACGGCACCGCCGGCGTCAACGTCGATCAGACCGCCACGGCTAACGAGTGGGTTTCGCTCGGCACCTTCCGCTTCCTGGCCGGCACCGACACCGGGCAGGTCGACGTGAACAACACGATCATCGACGTGAGCGGCAGCATGTACGCCGACGCGATCAAGTGGGAGTGGCGCGGCAGCGGCGTCGCGGCGCCGAGCATCACGCAGCACCCGGCCGCCCGCAACATCTGCCCGGGCACGAACACCACCTTCACCGTGGCCGCCACCGGCCAGGGTACGTTGACCTATCAGTGGCGCAAGGGCGCCGCCAACCTCGCGAATGGCGGGCATTACTCGGGCGTCACCACCGCTACGCTCACGGTGACCGGGGCCGACGCCGGCGACTTGGGCAGCTACCTCTGCGTGGTCAGCAATACCGGCGGCAGCACGAACTCCAACCAGGCCGCCCTCACCCTCAAGGCGGCTACGGCCGTCACCGCCCAGCCGCTGCCTGCGAGCGTGCTTGTCGGCGGTGGTACAAGCTTCTCCGTGGCCGCCACCGGCGACGGCGCGCTCACCTACCGCTGGCAGCGGGAACAGGTCAACCTGGCCGACGGCGGGCACTACGCCGGCACGGGCACCGCCACCCTGATCATCTCCAACGCCGACCAGGCCGATGCGGGCAACTATCGGTGCGTCGTCACCGCGGGCTGCGGGACGGCTACGTCCAACGAGGCGGCCCTCACCGTGACGACGCCGCCCCGGGCGATGGCCGACTTCGACGGCGATGAAGACGTCGACCTCGATGACTTCGGCCACCTGCAGGCTTGCCTGACCGGATTGGGTATCGCCGTGACCGACCCGCAATGCCTCAACGCCGATCTGGACGGCAGCGGGTATATCGACAATACGGATTTGTTTAAGTTTATGCTCTGTGTCAGTGGCGCCGATATCCCCGCCGACGTGTACTGCGGGGAGTAGGGAAGGCAGCGAGTGAGCAAGTGAGCAAGTAAGCAAGTGAGCGAGTGAGCAAGTGAGCGAGTGAGCAAGTGAGCAAGTGAGCAAGTGAGC
>CAZEEJ010000167.1:0-13150 GCA_964511155.1 uncultured Planctomycetales bacterium
GCAGAGCCGCGACCGTAAGGGAGCGGTTCCTCCACACATGCACCCGCGCCACACACCCTCCACTTGCACAACCGCACTCCTCGGGCTACATACAGGAGACAACCAGACTCAGCCCGGATGCTGAGCAGGCCCGTGACCACGAGGAAACAAAACACCATGTCCGCTTACCAATTGCCCAAGGTCAACCAATCCGCCAAGGCCAAGTCCAGGCAAGTTCTGCTCGTCGCCAGCGGCGATCTCCGCCTGTCCGCCAACCAGAATTGCTGGCCGGCCCAACACGACATGGAGACTACCCTTGCGCAAGCGGTCGCGGCTGCAGGGTACGAACTGGTTCGCGCCCATCCCTACAAGCCGGCGGAGAAACACGGGTTCATCGGCTCGCAGAAAGAGGGCATGGCCGTCTTTGCCAACATCGACCCGCGTGCGCCGCTCATCGTCGCCGAGGCCGTGTGGCAGTACTCTCACCACGTGCTCGCCGGCCTGACCAGCCATCAGGGCCCGATTTGCACCGTGGCCAACTGGTCGGGCACTTGGCCGGGCCTCGTCGGCATGCTCAACCTCAACGGCTCGCTGACCAAAGCCGGCGTCAAGTACTCGACGCTGTGGAGCGAGGATTTCACTGACGGGGACTTCACCCGCAAGCTCGCGTCCTGGCTCAAGACCGGCACCGTCAAGCACAAGACCGACCACGTCGTTGCGCTCAAGAAGGTTGCGATGCCCGCGGCCGAGCGGCAACTCGGCGAAGCCCTGGCCGCCCAGCTTCAGCGCGAGAAGGCCATCATGGGCATCTTCGACGAAGGCTGCATGGGCATGTTCAACGCCATCATCCCCGACCACCTGCTGCATCCGACCGGCCTGTTCAAGGAGCGGCTCAGCCAGTCCGCCTTGTACTACGAGACCATGCAGACCGGCGATGAAGACGCCTTGGCCGTTCGGCAATGGATGGAGGCCAAGGGGATGAAGTTCGTCACCGGGCCCAATCCCGAGACCGACCTGACCGACGAGCAGATCCTTCTGCAATGCAAGATGTACGTCGCCGCGGTCCGCATCGCCGACGACTTCGGATGCCACACCATCGGCATCCAGTACCAGCAGGGGCTCAAGGATCTGCTCCCCGCCAGCGACCTCGTCGAAGGCACGCTCAATAACCGGGAACGTCCGCCGGTCAAAAGCCGCGACGGCAAGCGCGTGCTCTACAAGGGCGAGCCCGTGCCGCATTTCAACGAAGTGGACGAGTGCAGCGGGCTGGACGGCCTGCTGACCTATCGCGTGCATCGGGCCATGAAGCAGCCGGTCGAGAATACGCTGCACGATCTGCGCTGGGGCGACTGGGACGCCTCGGGGACGGTCAAGGACTACGTGTGGGTGTTCCTCATCAGCGGCTCCGTGCCGCCGGCCCACCTGGTCGGCGGATGGAAGGGGGCCTCCAGCGAACGGCAGCCGGGCATGTACTTCCGTCTGGGCGGCGGCACAATTAAGGGCATCTCCCGTCCGGGTGAGGTCGTCTGGTCGCGGATCTTCATCGAGAACGATCGGCTCAAGATGGACCTCGGCCGGGCCGGGGCCATCAAGCTGCCGCCCGCCGAGACCGAGCGTCGCTGGCGAGCCACGACTTCCCAGTGGCCGATCATGCACGCCGTCACCTACGGTATCACCCGCGATCAGATGATGGCCCGCCACAAAGCCAATCACATCCAGGTGGTCTACGCCCGCAGCGCCGAGGATGCCGACCGCGCCCTCTTCGCCAAAGCCGCCATGGCCGCCGCCCTGGGCATCGAGGTCTCCCTCTGCGGCACAAGGAAAGATGGTTCTAGCTGGTGACGATGCGCCCAGTCGTGCGAAGGGTTCTCCTCAGGCTCAAACCTCGCTCCGCCGGACGCAGCCTGCGCCCCGATTTGCTTCTCGCGGTTCGCCGGTTCCGCTTGACCGGGTGTGTATCGTGTGTATAATCACACGGATGGGCAGCCGTCAGGTCATTCGGATGCTGGAAGCGGACGGATGGCGGATGGTTCGCAGCCGCGGCAGCCACCACCAGTTCAAGCATCCGACGAAGCCCGGGCTGGTCACGGTGCCTCACCCGCGCAGAGACTTGCCGGTGGGTACGGTGCGGGGCATTCTCAAGCAGGCGGGCATCCCGCCGGGGGCTGGAACATGAACTATCCGATTCTGATTCACAAGGACAAGCATTCCGACTACGGCGTGACCGTACCGGACCTGCCCGGGTGCTTCTCGGCCGGGCGCACGCTCGATGAGGCCATCGCCCTGGCCAGGGAGGCCGTTGAACTGCATATCGAGGGGCTCATCGAAGAGGGTCAGGCGATTCCGCGTGCCGGTACCATCGAGCACCATCGGCGGAACCGCGACTACGCCGACGGCACCTGGGCGATTGTCAGCGTCGATACTTCCAAGCTCCCGCTCAAGGCCAGGCGAATCAACATCACCCTGCCGGAGCGGGTCTTGCGGGCGGTCGATCGCCAAGCCGAGCGCGAAGGTGAGACGCGATCCGGGCTCCTGGTCCGGGCAGCTACGACCTACATGGCGGGCAGGACGGCCAAACCATCGAAACGCTGAACCGCCGCTTGCGGCTTCGCAGGAGCGCGTTTACGTTTTCGTCCAGCAGTAGCGCTGCTCGTGCTGCGTACCTCGCCGCTTGCGGCTTCGCACGGTTACAGGATGACTCCGCCATGGCGAGACCCGCGCTCATCCCCAGGATCAATGCCCCGGCAGCAGCTCGATGAGCTGATCGATCTCCTCGACGGTGTTGTACACGTGCGGACTGGCCCGCAGTCGGCCCTCACGCAGGGCGATTACTACCCGGTACTCGGACTCCAGGTGCCCGCGGACGGCAGCCATGTCGTGAAGACCGGAGGTGAAGGCTACAATCCCGCTGGCCTCACCCGGCTGACGTGAGGACACCACGCGGTAACCCTTCTCGCGAACCCCCGCGACGAGCCGGTCGGTCAGCATCAGCACGTGGGCCCCGACCTGCTCCATGCCCAGTTCGCGGAACATCTCGATGGATGCGCCCAAGCCGTAGATGCCCGCCAGGTTGTAGCTGCCCGTGTCAAACCGGCAGGCCGTCTCCACGTACTCGAACCGGTAGTTGCCGTAATCTCGGGCATCCTTCATGCACATCCAACCGGCCATGACCGGGTGCAGGTGCCCGAGGAGCGACCGGTTGCAGTAGAAGATGCCGCAGCCCTCCGGGGCGCAAAGCCACTTGTGCCCGTCGGCCGACAGAAAGTCGATCTGCATGGCCCGCACGTCCAGCGGCAGCATGCCCAGCATCTGGATCGCGTCCACGCAGAACAGCACACCCTTCTCCTTGCAGATGCGGCCCAGCTCCGCCAGGTCGGTGCGGAACCCGCTTGCGTACTGCACCGCGGAGATGGCCACCACGCGTGTCCGGCTGTCGATGGCCTCCGCGATCCGTTCCAGCGGGATGCGCCCGTTCTCCTCCGCCACCGTTTTCAGCCGTACCCCGCGCGGCTCCAGGCCCATCCACGGGTACATGTTGGCCGGGAACTCCACCCGCGTCGTGATCACGTTGTCCCCAGTATTCCAGTTCAGCCCGTTGGCCACCCAGCCCAGGCCCTCCGTCGTGTTCTTGACGAACGTGACCTCGTCCGGCCCGGCGTTGATGAACTCCGCCGCCACCCGCCGCACGTGCTCCGCGTGCTTGTAGAAGCCCGAGCGCACGCCCGCCTCGTCCAGCCCCTCCTGCACATACTGCCGCACCGCATCGGCCGCCGGCTTGCTCAGCGGGGCCACCGCCGCGTGGTTGAGGAAGTTGTAGCTTTGCGTCACCGGGAACAGCGCACGTATCTCGTTGACCTTCATGTCGTTCGTCCCTCTATCCCGCCTGCTCACATCCCGGCGCACATGCCGCTGTGCCGGTGTGCCGGTGTGGCGGTGTGGCGGTGTGGCGGTGTGGCACCGGCGTCTCGCCGGTGCGGACGCACACTCAGACACACCTCGCCGGCCTCAAAAGCCCCACATCACCCCGCCTGAGTGTATACCCGGACCTTGCCCTTTGCCACATCACGATTTCGTTTGGGCGTAACTCGCCAGCCGCGTATGCGGGGACAGCGACGCAGGGGCGAAATGGGGACTGGCTCCGCCCCAACGATGCTGGATGAGGAAAGGACCGTCGGATGCGGGCCAAATTGAGGGCCGGTGACACATCGCTCCAGCGGTGCCTGTCCCCATTTCGCTCCGCGCGAGGCAAGTGACGCCTGTTTCATTTGCCCGCCCCCGCGAATGAATCGTACGTTTCATCCGCACACAACATGGGCTCGGACTCGGCCATCCGATAACCGCAGACCCGCGGGCTTTTCGTCCCGGCCGGGTGCCCATGCGATGCGGGGGCTGGCGGCTCCTGCACGCCTGCTGACGGGCTTCGCCGTACCGCAGCCAGACAGATGTTGGAACGGGGTGGACAATGGTGCTCTCTCCGCGCGCGCGGCGGCTGGCGGTGACTGGTCTGTGGACGGCCATGTGGACAGGGGGATGCGCACCGGCCGTCCCCGTGGCGACGGATTCCGGCTCACCGGGCGGTTTCCGGCCGCTACCCGCGGATGCCCGATACCTCGAGACCGAGAACAACGATACCTGGTCACAGGCGGAAGCCGTGCTCGCGGCCGACCGCTTCGAGATCGTCGGCGACATCGGCGTCGGCCTGCCGCTCGACCGCGATATCTTCCAGATCGGCCCCGCGGCCGCGGGCGATCGCATCCGGATCGAGCTCGACACCGCCCACGGTCTCGACGTCGTGGTGGGCCTGCTCGATAGCGCGCAGCAGTTGCTGGCCTACACCGACCCGTGGAGCATCACCAGCGGCCCCGCCTACGTCGACCTGGTCATCCGCGAAGACGTAACCGAGTTGTACCTCGTTGTGGCCACCCGTTCCGTCGCCGCCCGGGCCCGTGCCTACACGGTCGGAGTCGAGATCACCCGCGGTACCGGCGTGCTCGGTTATCGTCCGCAGGTCATCGTCCTGAGCTTCGCGGGCGCCGAGGATGTGCAGATCGGCACGCGCGAGCCCGTGGACGTGCCGCCCTTCGACGCCGCCGCGATTGACGAGCGTTTCGCCGGCCAAACGGAGCCCATCATCGCCCTGATCCTCGAACGCGTTCGCGATCATTTTGCCGGCCTGGACATCGAGATCTACCGCGACGGGGATGCGGGAATCCCGACGCAGAATCGCTCGGTGGTCCACTTCGGCACCTACGACGCCCGGTTGCTGGGACTTGCCGAGAGCATCGATCCCTTCAACGCCAATCCCGAGCAGGACGCCATTCTCTTCACCGACACCTTCGCCATATTCAGCGCCCTCCTGCCCACCACCGAGCAGATCGCCCAGGTGTTGGCCAACGTGGCCAGCCACGAGATCGGGCATCTGCTTGGCCTGCGTCACACCGCTGATCCTGACGACCTCATGGATGTCACCGCCACCGCCAGCCGGATGCTCCGCAATCAGTGGTTCCTGCTCGCCGATCTGCATGAGTCCGTTCTCCCCGCCGGCCTCCAGGACGCCCCGACCCTCTTGGCCTGGACCCTGGGCGGCTCGCTCCTGCCTCCGCCGCTGCTCACCACCAAGGATGTTGCACGCAACCGGTCCGCCGCCGAACTCGCCGTCCCGTACGACTTCCACGTCCCGCGTCACCTGCTCAGCACCTGCGGTTGCACGCACGCCTGTGACCGCTGACAGGCAGTTGCCACCCAGCCGCCCCCCGTGGCGGCCGACCTGTAGAACGGCACTTCGGCCGTCTGCCGGGTGGCCCATCCTTGCATAGCAAGGGTGGGTTCGCGATGAAACTTTCCTGTGAAATGGTATCCTGTCGCCATGACACCCCGGACGGTACAACGGGTTTGCGGCCCGCGATCCGTGCCGGCGGATGGTCGGCATGAGGGTGGGCATTGGCCTGCCTCCATGACGCCATGGAGGTTTTGATGAACAGGCATGGCTGGCGGCGCTATCTCTCGACCTGTGTCATACCGTTGGTTGCTGGGGCGGGCTGCTCGTTGCCGGGCGTCTGGCCAAGCCGAGCCGCGGAGCCGATCACCGCGGGTCTGATCGCCCGCGGACAGCCGCACGTCACGCCGTACTTCATCCAGGACAGCGGGCAGCCCGGCCCGACGGTGTTCATCATTGGGGGAATGCACGGCAACGAGCCGGCGGGCGCCGCCGCCGCGGGCCAGATCCGCCATTGGCAGATCACCCGCGGCAGACTGGTCGTCGTGCCCCGGGCCAACCCGCCCGCCCTGGCGGCCAACACCCGCGGCATCCCCGGTGAACCGACCGCCGCCGCCAACCTCAATCGCAACTTCCCCCGCGCCGACGCTCCCGACGAAACCCCGCGCGGTCCCATCGCCGAGGCCATCTGGGAATTCGTGTGCGAGATCCGGCCAGACTGGGTCCTCGACTTGCACGAGGGATACGACTTCCACGCCGCGAACCAATCCAGCGTCGGCTCCAGCATCATTCACCTCAACGATGAGGAGACTACGCCGCACGTCGAGCGGATGCTCGCGACGGTCAACGCCGAGGTCGCCGAGCCCGAGAAGCAGCTCGTCAGCATCCCCCGCGGGCCGGTCAACAGCGGCCTGGTCCGGGCGGCGATCGCCCACCTGCAGGCCCGCGGCATGATCCTCGAGACGACCTGGAAGGAGCAGCCCCTTTCGCTGCGGACCCGCCAGCACCGGCTCATGGTGCATCGCTTCCTCTCCGACCTCGATATGGTCGCCCACGGCCCGGAGGTCCGTCCGCCGGTCCCGGTCACCGAGGGACGGGGCCGTGCCGCCGACGGACGCTTACACGTGGCCCTCTATGACGGGCCGGGTACCGGCGGCGAGGGGGTGCCCAACATCACCTCGATCGTTCGCGGCATGCCTGAGGCGACAGTGACCCTGGTCGGGCCGGCGGATATCCGCGATCGGGTGCTGGACCTGTTTGACGTGGTGGTCTTCCCCGGTGGCAGTGCGCGGGCCCAGGGGCAGGCGATCCGCGAAGCGGGCCGCGACCACGTCCGCGAGTTTGTCCGCAGCGGTGGGGGGTACTTGGGGATCTGTGCCGGTGCCTACCTGGGCACCTGCCGGCTCGAACAGTACCTGAGCATGGTCCGGGCGTTCCATTACAGTCCCTGGGAGCGAGGCGAACAGCGGGTGGATATCGAACTGACGGAATACGGTCGCGACCTGCTGGGGATGGCGGATCAGCCGGGGCCGTTCGACGTCCGATATGCCAACGGGCCGCTTTTCTTCCATGAGGCCGGGCTGGTCCCGGACCTCGATCTGCCCGCATTTGAGGTCGTTGCCCGCTTCCGCAGCGGCACGACATGGGAGGGGCAAGTCCAGGAGGTCATGGTGGATACGCCGGCCATCGTCTCCGCCGAGTTCGGGCGGGGCCGGTGCATCCTGATCAGTCCCCATCCGGAGTCGGACGACCACCGATGGTGGCTGGTCGAGCAGGCGGTCCGCTGGGTGGCGGGTCGGGGGCTCGGGGAGACCCGCCCGCGGCACGTCGCGGTCGGTTCCAAGCTGGGTTTGGCGGTCACCCCGTGACCCCCGGCGGTGCCGGGTGCATCTTCTGTTGAGGGGCAGGCCTCATTGGTGTGCCACTGCTCTGTGAGCAGTGTTTTTCTTGGAGGGGGGCACTGCTGACACAGCAGTGGCGCACGGCGGCGTGTGCCCGCCCCGCCAGCCGCCACGTTTTAGGGGATACACCCCGGCGGTGCCGGATATCGCGCGCTTTACTTTTGGGATGCGATCCGTTATCGTTGCAGTCGGCCATAAAGCCGTGTTGTGGGCCGTCCTGGGAAAGGGGGCGGTTCACGCCGCCCCTCCCGGGGCTCCTGCCCATGGACGGGGCCGAGTAGGGTGGCGATCGATGGATCGCCCGTTTTCGGCGGATGGCGGTGATGGCAGACAAAACGACAGGGCCGACTCGCGCGTCTATTGGGGCACCTCACCGATGCCCCATGCCCGGGGCGGCCTTGATCCAGCGCTTCAACAATCCTCATCTTCAATGCGGGAGGCCCCAGCCATGACGAGCGGAATCCACTCTCAATGGTCGCGGTACGGCTTGCGAAGCCGCGGGTTCACTTTGATCGAGGTGCTGGTGGTCGTGGCGATCATCGCGCTGCTGATCGCGATTCTTCTGCCGTCGCTGCGAAGGGTGCGTGTCCAGGCCCGGATTGTCGTTTGCCAGACCAACTGCAAACAGATCGGGAACATGATCACGCAGTACCAGGCGGAGGGTCGCGGCTACGTGCCGATCATGTACAACTACTACGCGAACGGGGTTCCCAATCATGAAGCCCCGGCCCGGGCCTGCTGGATCTCGGTCGCCTTGCGGAACTACCACGCGGGTACCAAGAACATGAAGGGGCAGTCCAGCGGCAAGTTTGATCCCGAGCGGCTCTGGACCAATATCCTGCGCGATCAGTACGAGAACAGTCTCATGCCGGAGTTCTTCACCTGCCCGTTCGGCCGCGACAAGGGGCCGGGCGAGACCTACCTCCGCACCGCTGGGGCGTTCGACATCTGGGAGTGGCAGGGCAAGCATGAGCATTACCAGACCTGGCTTTGGCGTCAGATCAGGCGCGGCACCAAGCCGCAGGGCAACTGGCCGGGCGAAAGCGATGCCTCGCAGAACGGCCGCGTGAAATACTCCAACGTCACCTTCAATCAGGTGGGGCCCAACGGGGAAGAGGTGAACACGGACGCGCGCCGCAACTGGCTCCATCGGCGCTGGACGCACCGTCCCCTCGCGGAGGGCGGCGGCAGCCTGGCCGAGCTTACGGCGATCTTCTGTGCTCAGGGCGAGCACATGGTGTTTTCCGGACGGACGGGAGGCATCGGGCGGGTGAACATCGGCGGGCATGAAACGACCCGCGGCGGGGGGACTAACGCCATCTTCGCGGATACGCACGTCGAGTGGGTCGTGGGGACGCAGATCGGCTGGCCCTGATCGAATGGGCCCTGGGAAGACGTGCTATAATAGCGCCGGTCAGACCAAGGAGGCTGAAACATGCCCGAACAGACCGCCGGCGCATTGCGTGTGTTTGCCTGGGAACCTCAGCCCGCGGCCTGGGCGGTGGTGACCGGGTGGGTGGAGGACTTCTGTGTCCGTTGCCCGGCGGCGGCCGCGCTGGCCATGCGGATGGCGGAGCAGACCGGGACGCGCTTCGTTGACTGGGTGGACTACCTCGTCATCCCGCGTGAGGATTCCCGGGTGCAAGGGCTCGCGGATGTCGGCTACGAGGCCCAACCGGGGCCGGCCGGCCTCGGGCCTGCCCCGGAGCCTACGTGGCCCTGGTTTTCGACGGGTGGGGCTTCGGGATTCTCGGACGTTCCTATCACCATCTACCGCCACGCCGGCGGGTTGTTTCCCCCGATCATTGTCGGGGACGCGCTGATCTTCGAGGTGGCCCTCAAGGCGGCCTGTGTGGCCGACTTTGCCGCCGTTCACCGCATCGAGAACCCGATCGACGGGCCACCGCTGGGCCTGTTCCGGCGGCTGATCGTGGCCTCGAACGCCGACACCCGGCTGGTGGTGGTCGAGCGGCATGGCTACCGGGGCTTCTCGGTACCGCCCTTTCACGCGGCGGAGGCGGTCACCCGCCTCGAGCACTTCGAGAGGTTCCGTATCCGTCGCCGGGACTTCGACGATGACGCGGCCGGGCTGGAGCATACCGCGGCGCTCATCGACAAGGCCCTCGGCACGGGCATCGACGCGGCGGTGGTCTGCGACCTGTTCTTTGCCGCGGAGCGGGAGTACTGGATGGGCCGTAACCGGGCCGCCCAGGTGCAATACGCCCGGCAGCAGCGGCTCGGGCTCGGCTGGGCGAATCACGATCATCACACCTACCGCAGCTCGCGTGAGAACCTGACCGGGCTCATCGGGTTGTGGGAGAGGCTGGGGTTCGTGGCCCGCGAACGGTTCTATGCCGGGGCGGAGGCCGGATGGGGTGCCCAGGTCATGGAGCATCCCGTCGCGGGCATCGTCACCTTCAACGACGTGGACCTTTCCCCGGACGAGCTGATGGGGGACTTGGCCCACGAGCCGCTGCCGCCGCGCGCGGAGCTGGGCACCATCGGGCTGTGGTGCGGGCTGCACGGCGATTCCATCCTCCGGGCGGGTATGCACCACCTGGAATGCCAGTTCGATTTCGAGGCCCTCCGCCGCCAGCTCGAGGCCGAGCACGCCGTGAAGATGATGGCCCCGTTCACCGAGTTCCCCTACCTTCGCCAGGCATTCACCGAGGGCGAGCGCTGGTCGGTTGCCGAGCCGCGTATCGGCCGCCTGCTGGAGGCCGGCCGCATCACCGCGGACCAGGCCGCCCAGTTCCGCGAGCACGGGGCCATCGGCTCGCACCTCGAGAACCTCGAACGCAACGACGGCTTCAAAGGCTTCAACCAGACGGGCGTCAGCCAGATCATCGCCGCCACCGACCCGCGTCGGAATCAGGCGTTAGGAAGTGAGAAGTGAGAGGTGAGAGGTGAGAGGTGAGAAGTGAAAAACCGCCCGATGTGGCCCGGACCTCCGCCGCAGCGAGGATGGACGACCTGGGCATTGCCCGCCAACGAGCGGCACGTTATCCTTGAATGAGAGGCCAGCGATGCAGCTCAATCTGGAGAACTGAACTCGGTCCACCTGCTCCTTGAATCATCGGGGCTTCCAGAGCGTGAGGCCGGGAACAGAATCGAAATCGTCGTCATTGGTCACCAGGTGAGCGATTCCGTGCCGTTGCGTCATGGCCACAATCAGGGCGTCGCCGGTAAGCAGGTTATGGGAGGCCGACAGCCGCATGGCTTCTCGCAGCAAGAGCATGTCCAGAGGCAGCACCATCAATGGCAACCGCTCCAGCTGATCGCAGGCTGCCACCGTCTCGGTCAGTTCAGCCAGGAGCGCCCGGTGCCGATGTATCCACCCCACAAGGCCCAGCCGATCCAGCCCGTGCCGAACGCGGATTTCCGCCAGCATGACCTTGTGAAGGACATCCGCCAGGACTGGGATGCTCACCGTGGCTCTGATCTCCCCTCCCGCCACCCGCTGAAGGAATTGCGTGCAAGCCATCCCAGCGGCGTCGCGGCTGGTAAAATGGTAGACGAACACGTTTGCATCGATGAAGCACTCAGTACCAGCAGGAAGATTGAGTGGCATGGATCAGAAGTTTTCGAGGTTCAACTCCGGGTCCTCGGCGATTTCGCGGAGTGACCGGGCATCAAGGTCGATGTTGAGCTTGCGGACGAAGGACACATCCGATCCCGGCGTTTGATCGGCCTGGGCCCCGGTTATGGGTTGGACCACAACCGGCTCGCCGGGGCGAAACTGCACCGGCTCATCGGGCACAAAGACATTGCCGTCGAAGTGAGCTTTGATCGCGACCATGAAAGCCTCACAGCACAGGCTTGGAACCATCGAGGCGGGCTTGCCGGCCCACTCTGTCATCATTGTAAGCGGTCCCGGGCGGCATCGCAACGTCCGGCGGTCGGGTAGCCCACTTTCGCCGTGGCGAGAATGCCGGCGCAATGATCGGTAGCTGAAGCGGCGCCGCTGAAGGAGCAGGCGTTTGCGCCTTTGCTGATCGCACTCGGCCTGCTGGACGGGGAGGAGTCGTGGATCCTCGCGCTCGGCCTGCCGGACGCGGAGGGGGCGTGGATCCTCGCGCTCGACCTGCAGGACGGGGATGAGGCCTGGATCCTCGCGCTCGACCTGCTGGACGGGGAGGCGGCGGCGGTCTTCGGGCCTGAAGGGCTCGTTCTGTAAGCCCAGGCCGAAGGCCTGGGAATCGGACCGTGCACGAGCAGTCGGCCCTGAAGGGGCCGTTCATGCCGCCGTGTCAGTTGATCTGAAGCTATGGTAACGCCGAGACGCAAAGACGCGAGGGGAATGGATGTCTGACGGTGAAGTGGCCGAGCAATTCAGTCTTGCTATCCCTTGTCGGGCTTCCCCGTTATGTCTGAAGTACTTGCGGGCTTGTTGCGAGAATGCACTGGAAGAAGTACTTGAGCGCTTGCGGCCACAAAAGAGCTGCGTTTGTTGGACTTGCAGGCGGCGGTACCCACGGTCCAGTCAATTTGCCATTCGCGACCGAGCCGGCAAGATACAAGAACTCATAGATCGGACCATCGATGGCGGTATCTTCGCGAACAAACGACTTCCGATCCACAGTTGTAGGCTCGTGGTCCACAAAGAGCCCATTGAGGCGAAGCAGTATCGGAGTCCAGCCCTTGTCTGAAAAGCCCCAGACATCCATAACTTCATACAAGGACAGGTTGGTCTTCTTCTGCTTGGGCTTCAGGTCGATCAGCAATGTGCTCTGGGGGTAATCTGGATGGGCACCTAACTCAGCCACGACGTCGACGTGCCATGGATAGGCTTCGCCCCGATTGGCCGGCACCTTCGATGTCAGCAACCATGGGATGAATCCGTTATTGCAGCCGAAGAGCGAGACCTGTTCTTGAAAGTGATATGCTGTAGCGTCAGTGCCGACACGCGTTTTTGTGTATCGAGCGTACATGGAGCCTCCTCTTCATCAACACTGCTATATCTGGTACCAATGGCAATGGTCATAGTGTACGCGAATGAGCGCCGGCGCTGCAACAGATAAGAGACTTCAACGCGGAGTCCCGTTGTTGGTGGCCTCCGCAGTACTGACCCTCATTAGAGGGAGACACGGAGGTGTGAGAGGCTTATCTCCCCGGCGCGATAAGTCGATCTTGGGCATCGCGGGAACCCCGCGCTGGCGCGTCGGGTGTTGTTACTGGCGCGCGATCGCTGACTCTCGATCGCCGGCTTGCTCGCGTCCCGCACTGCTCAATAGAGCAGTGGCACACGGGGATCCACACGCTGTCGTGCGAAGCCGCAAGCGGCCGATCATCCCCGACCCTCAATCCCGGGACTCTGAACCCGGGGACTTGCGTCCCCGGCTCGTGTGAATCCCGATCCGCGAACCTCGATCTTGCCGTTCTCAACCCGGGGACTTGCGTCCCCGGCTCGTGTGAATCCCGATCCGCGAACCCCGATCTTGCCGTTCTCAACCCGGGGACTTGCGTCCCCGGCTCGTGTGAATCCCGATCCGCGAACCCCGATCTTGCCGTTCTCAACCCGGGGACTTGCGTCCCCGGCTCGTGTGAATCCCGA
>CAZEEJ010000168.1:0-13144 GCA_964511155.1 uncultured Planctomycetales bacterium
ATTGAACGCCGTTGGCGTTGGCGTTGGCGCGACAAAGAGGGCCCTGTGAACGGTTGCGCCAGTTCGGCTGGTTTTTCATCGGCGTTTATCGGCGTCCATCGGCGGTCCGGCACTCCTTGGCTTGCGGGCAAAGCCGCACCGGAAGACAACACCCGTCGCGCCAAGGCGGGTAGCGGCGTGAACGGTCCCTTCAGGACCGACCTTGGTGGTATGGCCTCGTTCCCAGGCCTTCGGCCTGGGCTGACGGAACGAGCCTTTCAGGCTCGAAGCTCCTGTGCGGTTCAGGCTCGAAACTTCCGTGCGGTTCAGGCTCGGAGGTTTCCCTCGCGATTGAACATCGGACTGCTGGGACCGAGAACTTCCACCGCGGCCGGGTCGATGGATTGCAGGGCCGCGGGCGAGACCAGCAGGTTCTCCAACTGCAGCGTGTTGCGGATTCGGGCGATGCGGAGGTTTTCGCTGTCGGCGACCGCCAGTGCCCGGATGGCGAACTCGACCGCCTCGCGGTCCGTCGCGGCGATGAGCGGGATCTTGCCGCGTTCGAGGAAGGTGCTGGTGAGCACGTTCTCGTAGGTGGCCTGCAGGTTGACCTTGTCGAACAGCCGCCGCGTCACAATGTCCGCCAGCCCCATGCCGATGGCGTTGCCGTGCGAGTCGGCCGCCAGGTCGCGGGCGATGATGATGCCGATGGCGGGCCCGGCGGGCTCCGGCTGACCGCGGATCTTCAAGCGCCCGATGACGTTCGGGTCCATGCCCAGCCCGCTGATGTTCTTGCCGATCTCGTCCACGATGAGCAGGTCCAGCTCGTCCGTCGGCAGGCGGGGCATGTTCCGGCGAGCGAGGTCCAGCAGGGCGGGCTCGACCTCGGGAATGTCCGCCGCCCGGATCGCCCGCACGCACAGCGTCTCGTCGCGGGTGTTCTCGACGATGGCCAGGCCCAGCACGATGTTGCCGTGACGCAGGATCTGCCGGGCCACCCGGGGCATCAACTCGCGCAATCCGTCTACGCCGAAGCGATGGATGGCCAGTGCCTGGGCGTGCTTGCCCAGGCCGATCGCGATCATCTTCATCAGCCCGCTCTCGTAGGGGCCGTGGAACGACGTGTGCGGCTTGATCCGGTTGATGAGGAGGGTGGCGTCGGCCTGGTGGGCGAGGGCGTCGAAGTAGACCGCGGTCTCCAGATCGCCGCGTTCGAGCTCCACGACCGCCAGCGAGGAGCGAATGGGCGCTCCGACGGCGGCCTCCGTGATGCCGTATCCCGCGAGCACCTCCTGCTGGCCTTGCGCGGTCGCTCCCCCGTGGCTGCCCATGGCCGGCACAACAAAAGGCTCCGCCCCGCGCGCTTTCAGCCACGCGACCGTCTCCCGCACGATCAGCGCCAGGTTGGCGATGCCGCGGCTGCCTACCGCCACGGCCACCCGTGCTCCGGGCGGAATGGCCACCCCGCAACCGTCCAACTCGCCGCGCACGCCGGCCGCCACGTCGCCAAGCCGGTCGGTTGAGAAACGCTGGCGGATCTGAATGAACTCGGGCAGCAACATAGGCACAATCCTCATCCCATGGGTGGCCCATCCTCGGTAGCGGCCGCCCCCCGTGGCGGCCGATGGGTGGCCCATCCTTGCGCAGCAAGGGTGGGCTCGCGATGATCGAACGCGTGGGAAAGCCTATTTTGCCAGGAACCCTTTCCGCATTCGCATCATCGTGAGCCCACCCATCGCGTTGCGATGGATGGGCCACCCAGCCGAGCCGTCACGGGCCGAAGCCATTGTAGCCTCCCCGGCCGGCTGGACCGCAATCCCGGGGCGGGTAGAATCCCTTGCGTACGGGGCGGGCCGGCAAGCGGATCGGCAGCCCGCTCCAGGGAGCCTGCACGTGGAATGGGTACTCAACGAGATCGAGCGGCGGGTGCTCGGCGTGCTCATGGAGAAAGCCATGACCCAGCCGGACTACTACCCGATGACGCTCAACGCGATCACCGCGGGTTGCAGTCAGCGTTCGAACCGCGATCCGGTGATGGAACTGGACGAGATCGCGGTGCAGGCGGCGTTGGACACCCTTCGTCAGCGGGGGCTCGTGGAACACGTGCTGCCCGCGCCCGGCGGGCGGACCGACCGCTTCCGGCACAAGGTCGAGGCCCGGTTCGCCTGGTCGCCGCGCGAACGGGCGGTCGTGGCGGAACTCCTGCTCCGCGGCCCGCAGACCGTCGGCGAATTGCGCACCCGCTGCTCGCGCATGGTGCCCTTCGACAACCTGGAGATCGTCGGTAACATCCTGGAGATGCTGCAGTCGTCGGACCCGCCGGTGGTGGCCCCGCTGCCCCGCGAGTCGGGACATGCCACGGTCCGTTATACCCACCTGTTCTATCCGGAAGGCGAGCAGCCGGCCGTCGGCCCACCGCCCACGGCGGTGCGATCGGCGGCGGCTCCGCGGGCCACCGTCGCGTCCGCCGACGTGCCCGCGGTCGGACCCGCGGCCGCGGCCTCCGCCGACGTGACGCGAATGCAGATGCAGTTGGACGACCTCCAGGGCGAGTTGGCCGAGGTGATCACCGAATTGTCCGAACTGCGGCGGCGTATCGAGGCGATCGAAGGCCGCCTGTAGCGCCCGAGCAGAGCCGCGCCACTGCAGAACCGCGCCACTGCAGAGCCGCGCCCGTAAGGAAGCGGTCTTCGGGGGAATATGATGTGTACGCGAAAACCGCTCCCTTACGGTCGCGGCTCTGCTGAACGGCCGCTACGGGATACAGGGGCGGCTGCTACGAAATAGACGATGTTGGCCTGAGCGCGAGTGAAGCTATGGCTGATGAACACGATGCTCGGACCGCTCCCCCCGTCACCCGGCGGGAGATCCTCGGCTGGTGCTTTTACGACGTGGCCGACTCGGCGTTCACCACGGTGATCGTGACCACGGCGTTCGCCATCTACTTCGGCACCATCGTGGTCGGCGATCCGCACCGGGCGGACCAACTGTGGGGCTGGGCGGCGTCCATCTCCGAGGTGATCGTGGCCCTCGTCGCTCCCGTGCTCGGGGCCATCGCCGACTTCGCCGGCAGCCGCAAGAAGTTCCTCGGCGTCTGTGCCGCGGTGATCATCTTCTTCACCGCCGCCTTGTGGTTCGTCGGGCCGGGCATGGTCGCGCTCGGCCTGATCCTGTTCATCATCGCCAACGTCGGGTTTGCCGGCGGGGGGGTGTTCATTGACAGCTTCCTGCCGGGCATTTCCACGTCGGCCAACGCCGGCCGCATCTCCGGCCTGAAGTGGGCCCTGGGCTACGCGAGCGGGCTGGTGGCGTTAGCCCTCTGCCTGCCGCTGGCCCGCAATATCACCGCCAACCCCACCAGTGAGCAGTTGTCCCTGGCCCGCCTCGTGCCCGTGGTCATTGCCGGCTACTACGCGATCATGGTCATCCCGACCTTTCTCTTCCTGCGCGACCGCAGCGTGAGAAGGCCGCTGCCGCCGGGCACCGGCTACCTGACCGTCGGCTTTCGGCAACTCGCCCAGACCTTCCGCCATATCCGCCACTATCGTGAGTTGTTCAAGCTCTTCATCGCCTTTCTGGTCTACAACGACGGGATCGTGACCGTGATCTACTTCGCGGCCCGGTACGCCGAGGTGACCATCGGATTCACCGCCGGCGAAGTCATGACCCTGTTCATCGCCATGAACGTCGTGGCTGTCCTGGGTGCCTTGGTGTTCGGCCACCTCGCCGACCGCATCGGGCAGAAGCGCGCCATCCTCCTCTCGTTGTGCATCTGGATCGCGGCGGTCGTGCTCGCCTACTTCGCGCACAGCAAGGAGACCTTCTACGTCGTGGCCACGCTGGCCGGCATCGGCATGGGCTCCTGCCAGTCCGTCACCCGCAGCCTCGTTGCCCTGTTCACCCCCCAGGAGAAGGCCGCCGAGTTCTACGGCTTCCTTGGCATCGCGGGCAAAGCCATGGCCTTCGTCGGCCCGCTGATCTTCGGTACCATTTCCAGCATGACGGGGAGCCAGCGGCCGGCCATCCTGGCCATCAGCCTGTTCTTCATCGTGGGCATGATCCTGCTCGCGTTTGTCGACGAACGTCGTGGCAAGGAAGCCGCCGCCACCCCCGTCCCAACCTGACGCCATCACATCGCCGGAGCCACCCCTGCAGCGCCGCGACCACGCAGAGCCGCGCCGCTGCAGAGCCGCGACCGTAAGGGAGCGGACTTCGGAAGGATATGCCGCGTACGCGAAGACTGTTCGTACCTCCATGCCTTTGTACCTCTGTGCCTTCTGCCTTCGTCTCTCTCCGCGAGCACGTAGCGTACGCGAAGACCGCTCCCTTACGGTCGCGGCTCTGTTGAACGGTCGCGGCTCTGCTTGTCGTTCTCGCACGCCTGCTCAGGCCGACGCTCCGCTGTAACAGCGCAGGCCATAGCGCCAGAAGGCGGAAGCCGCCCAGAAGGAAACCAGGGCGGCGACCACAGCGAAGCCGGCACCGGGCAAATGGGTCTTGCCCATCAGGGCTCCCGCGGGGAAGGTCACGATGAACGCCAGGGGTACGATGTAGGTCAGGCCGAGCCGTATCGGGTGGCTGTAGATGTCCACCGGATACCTGCCCGCTTCAAACACGTTCCAGAACACCATTTCGATGTTGTTGATCCGCGTGAACCAGAATGCGCAGGTCGCCAGGACCAGCCAGAACGAATAGATGATAACCACGCCGGCGGCGAGCATGACGATGAAGTTCGCAAGCCGGCCGACGGTCAGCGTGGCCGACGGATGGCCGCAGGCGATGCCCACCAGGATCATGCCCATGGCGATGTCCGTGAGCCGCCAGATCACGATCCGCCGAAAGCTCGCGTAGAACTGGGTATTGAGCGGCTTGAGCACCATGTAGTCCAGCCGGCCGTCACGGATCTCCTCCATGTTTCGCCGCATGTTCGGCGAGATGAACAGCCCGATGACCCCGTGCATCGCCCGGAACACGCCGAGCATGGCCAGGATCTCGTAGGCGTTCCAGCCGCCCAGCGAGCGTGTGTTGGAGAAGATCGTCCACAGGCCGACCAGCTCCGCCCCGAATGCCAGGAAGGTCACCACCAGATGGGCGATGAAGTTGGCCCGGTACGCGGCGTCATCCTGGATGCCCACGCGGACGAACAGCCACAGCAGTTTCAGATAGCGGATCATCGTCTCAACCACCCACCGCCGTATAGTGTCTCACCCCTCGCCGCCACAGCCATCCGAACGCCACCAGGCCCAGCGCGAGCCATAGCATCTGGTGGCCCATCCCGCGGTACACCGTCTCCGCCGACAGCCGGCCCATAACCGCCTCGCACGGGAACCAGATCACCCACTTGAACGGCAACCCGTTGGCGATCCACTGCACCGCTTCCGGCATGATCGGCAGGGGGGCGAGCCGCCCTCCGAAAAACAACCCCGCCCCGAACCAGCACTGTCCGATCGCGTCCATCCGCGTCAGCCGGAACGACAGTAACGCGAGGTTATAGCCCCAGAGGTAGTTGATGATCGACGCCATCAGCACGACCGGAACGCCCAGCAGGAGATCGCGCGTCGTCGTCTCGAAGACCGGCTGGGTGTACCAGATCATCACCAGCCAGATCGGTACCAGGATCACCAGGGTCAGCAGCTTGTACGCGAGGTTGTCGGCCACACTCTGCCACACCGGCAGGATCGGCCGCAGCAGCCGCGGAGACATCGCCCCACTCTGTACCAGGTAGCCCATCTCATACACGTCCCAGCTCGTGCCCAGGTGCCCGATCACCATGGTCAGCCAGAAATAGGCCGCGAAGTCGTGCGGACGAAAGCCGCGGATGGTCTGTCCGTCCGGCGAGCCGTCGACCGCCGCCGACCACATGGCCATGGCGATCAGCGGATAGACCACGCCCCAGACCGCCCAGAGCACGATCTCGCCGCGGTACTGGAACATCTCGGCCAGCGACTGCCGCAGATAGGCGGGCATGGCCGATACGACTGTCCTCATCCGTGCGTCTCCGACCGGCAGGTTACCCTACGACAACGTCGCATTCCGCAACGCGGGGAAAGCGAGAAGCGAGAGGTGAGAAGTGAGAGGTGAGAAACCTTGTCTCCCGTGGATGCCGCAGAACCCCACCTCACCGCCAGTGATGCTTGCCGACACGGACGGGGAACACGGTCTCTCACTTCTCACTTCTCACCTCTCACTTCTATCTTTCACGTCCCCGGCGTCGTGATAGGCCACGCCCGGTTCCACTCCGCGGGCGAACACCTGCTTGATCACGTCCTCGATCGGCGGATCCTCGATGGTCAGGTCGAGGATGGACAGGTCGGCCAGCAGCCGGCTGGTCACCGCCGCGGCCTCGTCCTTGCCGACCCGCAACGTGACTTTGAGGCCGTCGCGCAGCAGCACCTCCCCCATGCGGTCAAAGGCGTACCCGTCCGGCAGATGGGCCAAGTCGATCCGGATCACCTTAAACGGGGCCAGCCGGGCACTCAGCGAGGTCCACGGACCATCGAACAGGATGCGCCCGTGGTCGATCACCACGATTCGCTTGCACAGCGCCGTCACGTCCGCCATGTAGTGCGAGGTCAGCACGATCGTCGCCCCGTGCCGCCGGTTGTATTCCCGCACGAAGCTGCGGATCCGGTCCTGCATGGTCACGTCCAGCCCCAACGTCGGCTCGTCCAGGAACATCACCGCCGGCTGGTGCAGCAGCGAGACGCAGATCTCGCACTTCATCCGCTCGCCCAGCGACAGCGAACGGATCTGCTTGCGGATCACCGGGCCGATCTCCAGCAGCTCGATCAGCTCGTTCAGCGTACGCCGGCCCACCTCCCGGTCGACGCGGTAGACCGCCAGGTGAACGAGGAACGAATCCATGGCCGGCAGGTCCCAACTGAGCTGGCTGCGCTGCCCCATGATCATGCTGATGCGTCGCAGGTAGCTCGACTCCCGCCGCCAGGGCACATGGCCCAGCACCGCCGCCCGCCCGCTCGTCGGGTGCAGCAGGCCGGCCAGCATCTTCAGCGTCGTCGTCTTGCCCGCGCCGTTAGGGCCCAGAAACCCCACAATCTCGCCCGCCTCGACGTTGAAACCGACCCCATCCACCGCCCGCACCTCGCGGTACCGACGGTTGACCAGACTGCGCAGCGCAGCCTTGAACCCGCCTTCACGCTCGGGCACGCGGAACACCTTGCCAAGCTGATCAACCTCGATCTGGGCCATGGTGGGGCATTGTAGCCGATCTGCGGATGAATACGACGCCCCGCCGCCGCTTGCGGCTTCGCACTCGGCATCTGCCGCTTGCGGCTTCGCACGGCCGGCGAAAAACTCACCCGATGTGCTTACCCAGCAACCGTGCCACCTCCACGCAGTCCTTATCTCCGCGGCCGGACAGGTTGATCACGATTGCCTGATCCCGCGGCAGGGTGGGCGCCGCCTTGACGACGTGGGCCACCGCGTGGGCACTTTCCAGCGCGGGGATGATGCCTTCCGTCTCGCAGAGCAGGGTGAAGGCTGCCAGGGCCTCTTCGTCCTTGGCGCTGACGTACGTTACCCGCCCGGTGTCCTTCCAGTTGGAGTGCAGGGGGCCCACGCCCGGGTAGTCCAGACCGGCGGAGACGGAATGCACCGGCAGCGTTTGCCCGTCTTCGTCCTGCAGGACGTAGGTATACATGCCATGCAGCACGCCCGGCCGACCCTTTGCCAGCGTGGCCGCGTGCCGATCGCCGTCGATCCCTTCACCGGCGGCCTCCACGCCCACCAACTGCACGCCGGCGTCCGCCACAAAGGGCGCGAAAATGCCCGCCGCGTTGCTGCCCCCGCCTACGCACGCCACCACCATGTCCGGCAACCGACCCTGCGTCGCCAGGAACTGCGCCCGCGTTTCCCGCCCGATCACCGATTGCAGGTCGCACACGATCATCGGGAACGGGTGCGGGCCCATCACGCTGCCGATCACGTAGTGCGTATGCTCCACGCTCCCCATCCAGTCGCGCATCGCCTCGTTGATCGCGTCTTTCAGCGTCTTCTGTCCGCTCTCCACCGCCACCACGTGCGTGCCCAGCAGTTCCATGCGGAACACGTTGAGCTTCTGCCGCCGCACGTCCTCGGAGCCCATGTACACGACGCACTCGAGCCCCAGGACCGCGGCCGCGGTGGCCGTCGCCACGCCGTGCTGGCCCGCCCCCGTCTCCGCGATCACCCGCCGCTTGCCCATCCGCACCGCCAGCAGGGCCTGCCCCAGCGTGTTGTTGATCTTGTGCGCGCCCGTGTGGTTCAGGTCCTCGCGTTTCAGGTAGATGCGGGCGCCCCCAAGCCGTTCGGTCAGCCGGCGGGCGAAGTACAGCGGGCTCGGCCGCCCCACGTAGTCCTTCAGGTAGCCGTCCAACTCCGCCCAGAACGCGGCGTCCTGCCGTGCACGCCCGTACTCCGCCGCCAACTGGTGGATCGCGGCCATCAGCGTTTCAGGAACATACTGTCCGCCGAACGGCCCGAATCGCCCGTGGTCATCCGGGGCACTCAACGCGTTACCGGCCATCACTTCGCTCATCATCGCCTCTCACTTTGCCCATGTCCGAACCGAGCGAACTTGTTCGTGGTCCCAGCCACGCACCCGAAGCACTGCTCAAAGAGCAGTGGCACACAGTAGCGGCCGCCCCCCGTGGCGGCCGGGGACGCGAAGGACGGCCGCGCTCGCTGGCGCACTGCTCAAAGAGCAGTAGCACACGGGCGGTGACCTCGGCAGTCACGTCGCCGACGGCACCGAGTCCATCTCCGCCATCGCCAGGGCCGCCGCTCCCACGACCCCGGCATCAGCCCCCAGGGCCACCGCCTCGATCTCCACCCGCCGCGTTGCGTTCGGTTGTCCGACCTCGGCCACTCCCGCCCGCACCGCCGCCAGCAGGGGCTCTCCCAGCGCCCCGATCCCCCCGCCGATCAACACCTTCTCCGGACCGTAGATCACCGACCACGCGGCCACGCCCGCTCCCAGCCACCAGCCGCACTCCCGCACCGCCTCGGCTGCCGCGTCGTCGCCCTCCCGCAGGGCCTGCCCGATCTCGACGCCCGTCAGTCGGCCCCGTTCCGCTCGCAGGGCCGCCAGTCGCGAGCCCGGCCGGGCATCGGCCAGCTCCCCAGCCCGCCGCTCCAGCACCGGGCCGGAGGCATGGGCTTCGACGCACCCGCGGGCTCCGCACCGGCACGCCGGGCCTTTCGCATCCACGATCACATGTCCCAGACTGCCAGGAATGTGGTTCCAGATTCGCAGGATCCGGCCTCCCAGCACCACCCCGGCTCCGATCCCCGTCCCCACGGCCGCCACGATCAGTCGGTCTACGCCCCGGCCGGCCCCGAAGCGGTACTCGCCGTACGCCGCCGCATTCGAGTCCGCGTCGAACACCACCGGCAGCCCGGCACCGCGCCGCAGGTTCGCCAGGAAGTCCCCCCCGTTGAGCGTGGGCAGGTTCGCGGCAAACACCAGTTTCGACCGGGCCGCATCCATATACCCGGGCATGACTACGCCCACGCCGGCCGGATCCGCACCTGACGCCCGAGCATCTCCGCTGAGCGCGTGGATCTCCGCCAGAATCAAATGGGTGATCCGCTCCGCCGGCCAGTTGCCGTCCAACGGGGTCTGCCGTCGAAGCGTGATTCCACCGGCTTCGTCGACCAGGGCCAGCTTGACGCTCTGTCCGCCCAGGTCAACGCCGATCGCCGAAACTCGGTCCTGATCACCCATTCCCACCCAGCCAGTCTTGGAATCCACCCCCGAACTACGGATGTCACCGGTTCTCAGCCGGTGATCGCACCGCCATGGGGTATCGTACCGTCGCCTCGTGCGGGTCGGCAAACAAGAAGGGTGTCAGGAACGTGCGTCGCGAAGACAGCAGCCCGCAGGCTACGGATTCCGAAACGCACGTTCCTGGCACCCGATTTCGTTTGACCCGTGCGCGCTGACGGCACGGTCAGCGCTGCCGCCGGGCCAGGGCGCCCAGCCCGTAGGTCAGCAGCAACGCGCTGGCCGGCTCGGGGATCGGCTCTACGCTGACGGCCAGAATGTACGGGCCTGGTTCCGAGTGTTGGCCGGTGAAACCGACGTCGCCTGCGCCGGTCACGGCCAGATAATACGTGGCGTCGGCTGGGACAAAAAACCTGATCGTCGAGCCCGTGGCGATGCCGCCCAGTGCTGAGTCGTCGTCCAGTGCCAACAGGCCGCCGCCCGAGTCGAACAACCCCAGCAGTGTGTTCGGGTTGGTGAACATCGGGTGCACGGGCGTCGCCACGACGGTCAGCAGGTCATCTTTCAGCAGCGAGATGCTAAAAACATCCACGTCGCCGACGCTACTGAGCGGCATCACTCCTACGTTCGCCCAGGGTTTGATCCCTACGATGATCGGGTTCGCGGTGGGGATCGTGTTGTTGGGCTCGCTTTCGATGAGCGTCGCTTGAGCGGTCGCCACCCAACCCAATACACACATGCCAGCGCGCAGTAATCGCTGCATCGGTTCTCTCCCCAAAGGCAACATCCCCGGCAGGCGGCAAGCGGGACACGGTCCCCGTGCACCGGGTATGCACCTCTTCAACGTCAGGAACCGCGGGCCTCTGGGTGGGTTCTCTCTCTCCCCCAGTCGGACGGGCGCGTCTCCCGGCGCGCCGCCTCTGGCCCACGTATCTCAGTAGGAGATTATCGCATTTCCCGCGGAACGTCAACCGTCGAACTGAGCGGGGTGGATGTCCACCCACGGCTACCCGCGAGGCAGGAAGCTAACAGGCACGGGGTGCCGTTTGTGCAGCACGGCTGCAACCGACGGGAGCGCTGTGGAGTGGCAGCCGGGGCCTGCTCAGGGTTGGGGGGCCGGGGGGGGCACCTGACGCGGCTGATGGCTGGCCGGCTGGGCCTCGTAGGGTGCGTCCAGGCTGGCCAGGTATTCCTCCACCGCGGCGTTGGACGGGTTCAGCTCATGTGCCCGCCGTAGCGAGTCAATGGCCAGGGCCCGGTTGCCCGTCCGCAGGTAGAGTTGCCCCATGGCCGCGTACGTCTCCGCCATGTCCGGGGCCGTGGATAGCGAGATCTTGTAGTACCGCAGAGCGTTGTCGTAATCGCCGCGCTCCCGGTACTCGTTGCCCAGGACGAGGAAGTGGTCCGCCACCCCGCGGTTGTTGTACGCCACGCGCTGGCTGACCGCCAGGGCCTCATCGTATTTGCCACGGGCCTCGAAAGCCTCGTTCTTGGCCTCCGCGGCCGCCATGTAGTTGGGCCAGCTCTTGAGCGCGTCGGTGAAGTAGAGGATCGAGGTGTCCAGCTCCCGGCGAGCCGATGGAATGTCGCCGTCACGGAACTTGCGCGCGGCGACCGTGCGGTAGTTCAGCCCCATGTAATAGTTGGCCTGCGGGTCTTCGCGGCGAATCTCCAGGATCTCGCGCAGCGTGGCCATCGACTCGATGTACTGACGGTTACGGAACTGATCGATCGCCTGTTCACGCATCTCCTGGATGCTGGGGGCGCACCCGAACAGCCCGCCGCCGAGCACTGCGGCGAACGACAACGCCACCGTCGCCACTCGCGTTCGTGTACCAATCGGTCCCGACATGATTCTGACCTCCCTGACTGCCTGGCGTGGGACATCCTTGCCTACTGTCATCCTACTCCCCACCGAGAGCGAGGGCAAGGACATATCGGCTTATAATGATAGCCATGACCACCCTTCGCGTACACAGCGCTCCAGACTCGCGTTTTGTACTCCTGCATCATGTTCTATCGGACGATTCCCACTGGGATCTGATGCTGGAGGCCGGCCCGGCCCTGGCGACCTGGCGATTGGCCGCCGACCCGACCGCGTCCGGAGAGATCCCGGGGACCGGCGGGGTGCCCGCCCGGCGCATCGCCGACCACCGTCCGGCCTACCTGGACTACGAGGGACCGGTCTCCGGGAACCGGGGCCACGTCCGGCAGGTTGACGCGGGTACCTACAGCCTGCTCGAGCAGTCCGCGGACTGCTGGGTGGTACGCCTGAGCGGTAGCCGCCTCCGGGGAGTCTACCACTTGCCGGCGGGGCAGGCAGCGGGGACGCTCCGACGGCGTCAGTCCCTCTCTTCCGAGACGGATCGGGCCAACGGTTGAAAGGTCGCCACCGCCTCGCCGGGGCCGAACCGCAGCCCGGTGATCCGGAAGGGCTGCTCGCCGTTCTGCCAGACCCATTCGTTCGGGATGACGATTCCCGCAAACAGCCCGCTCAGAGGGGGAATCGGGCGATCGCCGATCTGAGTGGAGAACGTCTCGCCTACGGGCCAGCTTCGGGCGTCGAGAGTCGCCAGTTGCCCCTCGACCCACGCCTGGGGTACGGGCAGCGAGCCCGCCGACGCCCGCACCAGCCGCAGGGTGATCCCCTCCTGATGCACCTCCGCCCGCAGCCGGACGTGCAGCACGGTGTGCACACCACGATGCAGGCACTTCACCGCGAGCCGGATGCCCTCGCCGTCGAGCACCACGTGAGGGTCGGTCATGATCCGCGGGAGCCAGTTCCTGGAGGTGGGCCACATCTCCTCCCGAGTGGCCAGCCAGGCGTTCACCTGGTCCTGCGTGAAGCGGCAATCGAACGGCTGCCGCGACGTATTGAGCCCCTCGCTGAGGCTATCGAACGTCCGCACGAAGTCATCGCGCACCGCCTGCCGCTGGTCCGGCGGAATGGCCATTGGCCGGTACCAGCCCGGGATATGCTGGAACAGCATCCAGCCCGTGACCAGCGCCGCTAGCCCGATCAACCCGCCGCCCAGCGCAAGCCAGCGGATCCAGCGGATGTTCTGGCGCGTTTGCATCAGCGTCGCGTTACTCTCCCCCGCGGGCAGTGTCAAGCTCCGCCGCTTGCGGCTTCGCACGGATCGCGAGACACCTCATCTCCCTCACCACCCGCCGCTTGCGGCTTCGCACGGACGGGAAGAAAGCCCGAATGCCGATGCCCGTACGCATTTCTCGACCATTGCTCCCTCGATTGCCTCGGACTACAATTCTATATTCCCGAGGCGGTTACTCCCCGGACACACCGTGAGTCTGATCGGTGCGGCCGACGGGCCGGTGGGGGGGCGTGACAGTTCCGGCGGCGGGGGTTGGCCCCGGTGGGCCGGGATCTCCGTACCGCGACCGTAAGGGAGCGGACTTTGCGCGAGAACGCCACGCACACGA
>CAZEEJ010000169.1:0-12976 GCA_964511155.1 uncultured Planctomycetales bacterium
CGCGTTCGATCATCGCGAGCCCACCCTTGCTGCGCAAGGATGGGCCACCCGGCAATCCGTCGCGCGGCGGCCTGGGGTTTGATGCTTACCGTAGCGACGGTTGCCGCGATGCCGCGGAGCGTTTCCGCCGACCCGCTGCGCTACGCCGATCGACTGGTGACGTATGAACCCGGGCCGGCCCCCGAGCCGGGCTACACCAGCCCGACGGTCGCGCTCGGGCGGCCCAGTACCGGCCACACGCCCCAAGCACCCGAGAACATCGACCCGCTGACCTGGGAGCCGACGGTCGTCTCGCTCGGGCAGGCTGGGCGCCTGACGCTGGGCTTCAACCGCCCGGTACACAACCAACCGACCTCCAGCAGGAACCCCTACGGCTACGACCTGCTCCTCTGGGGCAACGCCTTCCAGGGCGGGAACGCGATCACACCCGAGTTCGAGTTCGGCCGCTTCCACGAACCGGGCTTTGTGGAGGTCGCCCAGACCGACGCGGCCGGTGAGCCGATCGAATGGTACCTGATCCTGCCACGGATCTTCCGCGACACGGTTATTTGCCCGACGGCATGCACGCCGGCCCGGCCGGGGCTGGTGCCGCGCAACTTTTCGCCGGCCGAGCTGCGTAACGCCGTCCGCGGCCCCATCGGCGAGTTTCTTGCCAGCGGCGACATCAGCGCCTCCGCCTGTCTGTTTGACGGCTTCGCCGACACCGTCCCCGCACAGGGCTCCGCCCTGCAGACCGTCCTGACCAGCGGCAACCTGGACGATCTGGTGCTCGACGACCCGGCCACCTTCGCGATCGAGGGACTCGGCGGCAGCGGCATCGATCTGAGCCGGGCCGTCCGGCAGAGCAGCCCGGGCATCCCGCTGCTCGAGGGCGACCAGTTCCAGTTCGTCGAACTGGCCCACATCGACCTGCTGCGCATCACCGACGCCAAGCCGGCCGATCTTCATCCGGGGGCCCTCGGTGGCGTGACCACGGAAGTCGACGGCGTGATCGTTCTGCCCGACCTGCGAGACTGCCATGTTCCCTTCGCCGACGCGGACGGCGACGGCGACGTGGACCAGCGGGACTTCGGGCTGTGGCAGGCGTGCTACACCGGCCCGGGCGGGACGCCGGCGGAACCGCTCTATCCGCCCCAGTGCGTGTGCTTCGACCGCAACCGCGACGGCAACGTGGACGGCGACGACTTCACCGCGTTTGACGCCTGCGCAGCGACGAGCGGTCCGGCAATACCGGCGGCCCCGGATTGTGGGAGCTGAGAATGACATGAGCATTTCGCGAGCACAACCCACGGACCGGCTTGCCTCTTCGCGAAGCGAATACTCCTCTTCGCAAACCGAACACGCCTCTTCGCAAAAAAGAAGCGCAAGCCCCAACGACGCGACGTCCGACACCACAACACAGCGTGACCGCTTGACCAGGGCGGCGTTCACCCTGATCGAGCTGCTGGTCGTCGTGGCGATGATCGGACTGCTGCTGGCCATCCTTCTGCCGAGTCTCGCGGCCGCACGGGCGCAAGCCCGGGCCGGCGTGTGCGGCTCGAACATCCGGCAACTGGCCGTGGCCAACCTGGCCTACGCCACGCAGAGCCGCGGACACTTCGTGCTCGCGGCGGAGGACATCTTCATCGGGTTCGGCGGCACGAAGCGTTGGCACGGCCAGCGCCGATCGGCCGGCGTCTCCCCCGACCCGGCGGACAACCGCTTCAACCCCGCCAAGGGCCCGCTGGCCGCCTACCTGGGACGCAACGGTGAGGTCAAACGGTGCCCGGCGTTCGGCGACTACGTGGAGGATGGCTCCTGGAACTCTTTCGAGGCGGGAGCTGGCGGATACGGCTACAACGCCACGTACATCGGCGGCCGGGCGGACCTGTACGGCACCGGCATGCAGGCCGCCCGCAACAGCGCCCGCTCGGGCGACGTCCGCCGCCCCGCGGACACGGTCATGTTCACCGACAGTGCCTTCGTCCAGCCACAGCCGCCGGCCGGCGCCTACCTCATCGAGTATACCTTTTGTGAACCGCCGCTGATGCAACTCCGCCCCGGCGAGCTCCCCGGACCGACGCGCCCGACACCCTCGATCCACTTCCGGCACCGGGGACGCGTCAACGTAGCCTGGGCCGACAGCCACGTGGATCAACGCAGGCTGGACTTCTCCGCCTCGGTAGCGGGACTCGACGAAGCGGCCATGCGCGGCTGGGGCGTCGGTTGGTTCGGCCCGACCGACAACCGCCTCTTCGACCTGAAGTAATCCCGCCCCTGGACACCGCCCTGCCGCGGCTTATAATGGAACGCGATTCAGGAGTACGCGATCATGCGAACAAAACTCTACGCTCTGGCCTTGTCGTTGTTGTTGCTGCCTACCCCCGCCCTGGCCTTCGACATTTCAGAACTGGGCACCTACCTGCGCGGCCAGGAGTTCCGACAGTTTTCCGGTGAGGTCGTCATTCAGCTCGTCATCGGCTTCTTCGATGCCCTGATCCTAGCCTTCGTCACCGTGCTGTTCGGCATCAGCCCCTCCTGACGCGGCCAGGAAGGATTCCAGTAGAATCGCAGCGGCCACCCCGTCTTGCCGGGCTTTTTTCTGCCGGCGGGTCAGTTCCCGACTCAGCAGCCGGTGGTCGGCGGCATCCGAAGTCAGCCGCTCATCGTGGAGGTGCACAGGGCGACCGCCCAGGCTGGTCAACGCGGCCGCCAACCCCTTGGACAGCTTGGCTTGCGGGCCTTCGGAGCCGTCCATGTTCAGCGGCAGGCCCAGCACCAGCGCATCCGCCCCATACTCGGCAGCCACCGCCAGAATTGCCCGGGCATCCGCTTCGGCGCTGCCGGCGGCGGTGAGCATCCGTAACGGTGACACCACCCCCGTGTCGGCATCCCCCAGCGCCAGGCCGATTCGGCGCGTCCCCAGGTCGATGGCGAGATAACGCATGTCCGATCCTCACGCGGTCACCGGAGGAACACCGCAACGATGGGCTCTGAGCTTGCGCCGCGAAGAGGCAAGCCCGACGCAGGTTTTCCTCGCAAAGCAGCCATTGTACTCCGGCACCGCACCACAGCCACTCACCCCGGACCTGCGGCCTCGCCTCTTCACAATCTCTTAACAATCGCAAGGCCATGGCTTAACATGTCGGCCGTACGATGCCACCGCATCGTCCGACGTGGTGACCGCGTCTGACATGGTGACCGCGTCCGACCTGGTGACCGCGAGAGTGCCGTCCATGCCCCAGCAACAATCCATCCTGGTGGTCGAAGATGAGGGCGACCTCGCCCGATTGTTGCGGCACAACATCGAGCGGGAAGGCTACAAATGCCGACTGGCCGCTGACGGGCGCGAGGCCCTGGCCGAGATCCAGGCCCGCCCGCCGGACCTGATCCTGCTCGATCGGATGCTGCCCGGCGTGTCGGGGGATGAGGTCCTCGCCCAGGTGCGGCGCGATCCGCGGCTGGCAACGACGCCGATCATCATGCTCACCGCCAAGGCGGATGAGTCCGACGAGCTGGTGGGCTTTGCCCTCGGCGCGGACGACTACATCAGCAAGCCGTTCTCGATGAAGTTGGTGCTGGCCCGGATGGCCGCTCTGTTCCGCCGCCGGGAGAACGCGTCGGCGGATGCGGCTGGCCAGTTGCTGCACGCCGGCCCGATCCGTCTCGACGTGGACCGCTACGAGTTGACCGTGGATGGCCAGCCCGTTCCCCTCACGACCTCGGAGTTCCGGCTCCTCAAGGCGCTCATGGCGGGCGGCGGCCGGGTGCTCACCCGAGCACGCCTGATCGACAGCGTCATGGGCACGGGCATCGCCGTCACCGACCGAACCGTCGACGTGCACGTCACCGGCCTGCGCCGCAAGCTCGGCGAGGCCGCCGGGTGGGTGCAGACAATCCGCGGCATCGGGTACACGTTCCGCCCCCCTGCCTGAACCTGTCGGGAGCTTCCGTCATTATGCGGCTGGGTACGCTGTTCTGGAAACTGTTTCTCGGCAACGCGCTGCTCATCGCGGCCATCCTGGGCGCGTGTGGCTGGCTGATGGCCGGCGAACTCAGCCGCTTCCACGAGCAGGAGTTGATAGCGAACCTGCGGTCGCAGGCCACGGTTCTGGCACACACGCTGGGCGATCGGTTGGACGCCGCCCATGCCGCCGAGCTCGACCGCTTCGCCAAGAGCCTGGGACGCGCCGAAGCGGCCGCCATCCGCCTGACGCTCGTCCTGCCGGATGGCACGGTGCTTGCAGACTCGGAGGCGGACGTGGCCGCCATGGAGTCCCACGCCGACCGCCACGAGATCCGCCAGGCGCTGGCCGACGGCTGGGGCATGGACCTGCACCACTCGCGCACGGTCGCCCGCGAGATGCAATACGTGGCCCTGCGCGTCGGCGACGCCGGTGCCCCGCGCGGCGTGGTCCGCGTCTCCGTCGCCAGCCGGATCATCCGCCAACGGCACGAGGCCGTCCAACGGATCATCTGGACCATCACCCTGCTCGGCTTGGCAGCGGCGGTCGTGTTCGCCATACAACTGGCCCGGTGGTGGAGCAATCCCATCCACCGTATCACCGCCACGGCCCGCAGCCTGTCCCACGGCGATCTGACCACGCGAGTGCGGGTGACCGGCAACGACGAATTGGCCCTGCTCGCCCGCTCGCTCAACGAGATGCGCGAGCACCTCGCCGACCACCTCAAGACGATCGACCGGCAGCGGCGGACGCTGGAATCGCTGATGACCCAGCTCAAGGAGGGGGTCATCGTCGCCGGTCCGGACGGCAGGATCGTGCTCATCAACCCGGAGGCCATCCGGCTGCTCGGGCTGGGCTCGACCAGCCTGCGCAACCCGACGGGCTTCCGAGGGCTCGCCGTCCGGCAATGCGTCCCCCACCCCGAGCTCCAGGAGATGCTCACTCCGGTCTCGGCCACGGCCGACGGTCGCAGGCCGCCATCCTCGACCGGCGGCTCCGACCCGACGGTGCGCGAGATCCGCACTACCAGCGACGACCGCGGCGCGGAGCGGACCATGCTGGCCCGGGCGTCGGACATCGCTTTGCCGGAGTTCGAAGAGGAAAGCCCACTTCCCCCCGCTACGGGCCGCAGACCCGTCGGACGCATGGTCGTCCTGACCGACATCACCGAGCTGGCTCACGCGGTGCGGGTCAAGAGCGATTTCGCCTCCAACGCCTCCCACGAGCTGCGCACGCCGTTGTCCACCATCCGCGCCGCCGTCGAGACCCTGCTGAACCTCGACCTGAACACCGATCCCCAGGCCGCCCGCCATTTTCTGGACATGATCGACCGGCAGAGCCGCCGCATGGAGGACATGGTCGTGGACTTGTTGAACCTCTCGCGCATCGAGTCGGCCGCCGGTCCGCCCAAGCCGGAAATCGTCAGCATTGCCCAACTCCTCGACGAGCTGCGCCAGCGGTTCCGGGAACGACTCGACGCCCGGCAACTCCAGTGGTCCACGTATCAGCCGCCGGATCGGCTGACCATGGCCGTGAACCCGCACCTGCTGCGCATCGCCCTGGACAACCTGCTGGACAACGCGATCAAGTTTACCGAGCCGGGCGGACGCATCTCGGTCACCTGCACGCGTTCGCCGGACAACGACCGGCCGCAAGGGGCCGTCGCCATCGCCGTGGAGGATACCGGGTGCGGCATCGCCGAGGACGAGCAGGACCGGGTGTTCGAGCGGTTCTATCAGGTTGAGAAGGCGCGCTCCGGCGTGGCGCGAGGCACAGGCCTGGGCCTGTCCATCGTTCGCCACGCCGTCGCGGCCATGAAGGGCACCGTCGACCTCTGGAGCAAGGTCGGCACCGGCACCCGGGTCACCATCACCATCCCTCAGCCCGAGTCGCCCACCATCGCCTCGTGAGCACCGCCCCGTGTGCCACTGCTCTGTGAGCAGTGCGAACGCGAAAAGGCGCCCCCGTGTAGCGGCCGCCCCCCGTGGCGGCCGGCGCGCGAAAGCTCCATGCCACCCAGCGGCCGTCAGAGGCGGCGGCCGCTACAAAGCAGCGCGGTCATACTAACCGTCCCTGCCCGGGCGATCTTCGCAGCGGGCGGCATCCCACTCCGACCGCAGGATGGCAAAGCGGTACTCGTCGTGGAACCGCCCGCCCTGGTAGAGGGCCTCCCGCAGGCAGCCCTCGGGCACCAGGCCCGCCTTCTGGTAGCAGCGGATGGCCCGCAGGTTATGCGCGTACACCGACAGCCCAATGCGGTTGAGGTTCAGCTCCTCGAACCCGTACCGCAGGATCAGCCGCACCGCCTCCGTGCCGTAGCCGCGGTTGTGGTGGGTGGTATCGCCAATCGAGATACCCAGCATGGCACTGCGATTGGCCGCGTGGATGCGATGCAATCCGACGGTCCCGATCAACCGATCGTCCGTCCGCACCACGATCCCGAAAGCACACTCGGTGGGATCGTTGCCCAGCTTCTCGATCCAGCCCTGTTCGCGCGGGGCGTTGATCGGCGGGCGCATGGTCAGATTGAGCCAGATCCGCGGATCGTTGATCCAGCGTTCCAGGACGGGGGCATCCTCCAGTTCGAGCGTGCTGAAATAGATACGCTCGCCGGCATAGCAGACCACCCGCCGGTTCTCCGACGGATCTTCCCGCCGCGGCCGATACGCCACTGGTTTCCTCGCCAACACTGCTGCCTGTGCCATGATCCACCTGCCTTTCGCACGCCCGATGCGCGCGGACCTTCCGCACGCACCGAAAGCGGTTTTCGGAACGATTCGATCACCACCAACAAAAAACCCCGCAAACCTTCGCGGGCTTGCAGGGTTGACACATGTCCGGAATGTCCCGTTACCCTACGGCCCGCTCCTCTCATGGCCCGTGCTGACATAAAGCCGGCAGAACTGGTCTGCCCGCATCCATGCCGCCACGTGGCCCAAGCTCATCGGCTTGCCACCTGCAGCCGGAATGCGCAGCCCACCTTCGGCCGCACGGACTGCTCGGTTGTGGGGAACCAGGACGCTCATCACTGCACCGAAAAACGGGACAAAATCGCAAAAAACAGGACGGCCCCTTCGGACCGCCGATCCCACAATATACACCAGGAATCGCCAAAGTCAAATCGAATTCGCGTTTTTTTCACGGCAGAACCTCGGGGAGGACGGTACCAATGCAGCCGGACGGGGGTTTGATGCCCAGATACGCGGCGATCGTCGGAGCGATATCCTCGGGCCCGACGAGGCGGCTGATCGTACGCGATCGGATGCCCGGGCCAACCATGAAGATGGGTACGTACGTATCGTAGCTGTGCGGCGAGCCGTGCATGGCCGCGTGCTCGGCAGCGTCATGGTACAGATACCAGAACGGTGCCGGGGCTACCAGGACGTGCCCGGAACGCCGCGGATGGAACGACCGCTGGAGGCGCTCCGCAATCGGGATGCGGGGGACGCGGCCGGCGAGCAGGTCAGTCCGCGTCAGCGCCAGGGCAAAACCCGGCAGCTTCATGATCTCTTCCGCCAGGACCCGCTCGACCTCCGGCATGGGCATCCCCGCGCGGCGGACGGCCTCTTCGTCCAGGTAGAAGCTCGGGTTCCAGAAGGCCACCACCAGCGTCTCGCTCGTCCCCAACCGGGCCTTGAGCCCTTCGTTCACCGCACGAATGAACTCGGCCGGCACGTGCCGACCCGCGTCGAAGCCCATCGGCAGCCGGCATTCGGGGATATCGTCCGTGCCGTGATCGGATGCCAGAATAATGAGTAGCCGGTCCGGCCCGAGCTGCTCGGCCAGGAAGGCGAACAGGTCACTCAACAGCACGTCCACGCGGCGAACCTGATCCTCGACTTCGAGGCTCTCCGGCCCCCAGTTGTGCCCGATGTAATCCAGAGCGGACAGGCTGACCGCCAGCAGATCCAGACCATCGGTACGGCCGAGCCTCTCCTCCAACACCAGCGCACGCACGAAGTCCAGCGTCAACGCGTCGAGGAACGGCGTGTAGCGAAGGGCGGCGTGGAAGTCGTCCATGTCGTCGGTAGCCAGGTCGTGGGGAAAGGTACGCCCCAGGTACCGGTAGCCCTTCTCGCAAGGGCGGTCGTCGGACTCGCCGTGCATGTAGGTGGCGGGCTCGTCGAAGAGGTTCCAGGTCTGCTCGCGATAACGCCCGGCAGGGTCGGCCCCGTTCCAGGCCGCCGCCCACGCCGGGTACTCGTCATAGTAGTAGGTGCTGGTAACGAATCGTCCCTGATCGTACCAGAAGGCCTTGCCCAGGTGGCCGGCCGGCAGGATGGCACCGCGGTCCTTGCCCGAGACGCTGAACACGCGCGCCCGCCCGCCCGAAGCCCAGATGATCTCGTCCCCGACGGTGCTCGAAGTCAGGTTGGCCGGTGACCGGCCCTTGTTTTCGCCGATGGGCTGCCCAATGACCGGGTGGCGGTCATCCTGCACGCAGTACACCCGCTTGCCGGTGCGCACGTCGTGCCAGTCGTTGCCGGCGATCCCGTGGTCGGCCGTGTGCCCGCCGGTAAAGAGCGCCGCGTGGCCCACGGAGGTAAACGTGGTCCCGTGGCGGAAGTGGGCGTTCTGGAAGTAGACGCCCTGCTCCATGAGAAAATGGAACCCGCCCGGGCGGCGGGGGTTCGTGTACCGCATGACCATATCGCCGCGCAACTGGTCCACCGTGACCCAAACCACCAGCCGCGGCGGAGCGGCCCCCTCAACCCGGACCGGGGCATCGAGCCCGAGCACAAGCACGAGGATCGGCATCAGCAGACCAGCCACACGGCGTAACCCGATCATACAGATCTCCCAGGCTCTTCAATCGCTCCCCCAGGTTCAAAGAACCTGTACGTGTTTAGCGTCCGGGGACTGGCTCTTTTTTGCCGGCGTGAGGACTTTCGACGCGATCCGGCCACTTGCCGGGACGGCGGTACCGCCGCGTCAGAACAGCTTCAAGGCAAAAAAGTGCCTGTCCCCCTTCCCAGGACGCTGAACACGTACAAGAACCTGGGCCACCCGGCGGTGTGGCACCGACGTCTCAACGGTGTGGCACCGGCATCCCAACGGTGTGGCACCGGCGTCTCGCCGGTGCCGGTCGCCACGGGGGGCGACCGCTACCGCGTGCACGCTTCAGACGTTGAGAGCGGCGTCGAATCGTCGCACAGCGCGGTAGCGGTGCAGGATGGGCTGGATCACCTTGTCGAGGAACTCATCCACCTGCTGCGGAGCGAGACCGACGAACTGATGCGGGGCCAAGGCCCGATCCAGGTCCACGCCCGCGAAGGCCGGGTCCGCGCCCAGCCGGCGAAGCAGGTCGTTCGGCTGGCCGTGCATCTTGACCTCGCGGGCGGCAGCCTGGGCGTGTTGGCGCACCCGTTCGTGCAGGGCCTGTCGATCGCCCATCTGCTCAGCCTTGGGCCGGGTCGGCTTCCCCCTGCCGCCTTGCTTGCCGCTGCCTCCCGTGGCCGCCGCCATCAGGATCTCCTCGGTCGCCATGAAAGGCAGCTCGGCCATGATGCGGCTCTCGATGACCTTGGGGTAGACGACCAGCCCGCGAGCCACGTCCGTCATAATCCGCAGGATGCCGTCGGCGGCCAGGAAGCACTCGGCCATGACGATCCGCTTGTTCGAACTGTCGTCGAGGGTGCGTTCCAGCCACTGCTCGGCTGCCGTCTGCAACGCGCTGGATACCAGTGACAGCACATAGCGGGCCAGACCGGTGATGCGTTCGCAGCGCATCGGGTTGCGCTTGTAAGCCATCGCCGACGAGCCGACCTGGTCCTCCTCGAAGGGCTCTTCGATCTCCTTCAGGCCCGCCAGCAGGCGGATGTCGTTAGCGAACTTGTGGGCGCTGGCAGCGATATGACCGAGGCAGCAGATGATCTCGGCATCGATCTTGCGGGTGTACGTCTGCCCGGTGATCGGCTCGATCTGCTTGAACCCGAGCCGGGCGGCCACTTTCTTCTCCAGCCGGGCCACCTTGCGGGCGTCGCCCTTGAACAACGCCAGGAAGCTGGCCTGCGTACCCGTGGCCCCGCGGATGCCCCGGAACCGAAGGCCGGCCAGGCGACGCTCGACCTCCTCCAGGTCGCGGACGAGGTCGTACGCCCACAGGCACGCCCGCCGGCCGACGGTGGTCAACTGAGCGGGCTGGAAATGCGTGTAGCCCAGACAGGGTACATCGCGGTACGTGCAGGCAAAGCGGGACAGAGCCATGATCACGTTGACCAGCCAGTCCCGGATGACGCCCATCGCCTCCCGTTGGATCATCAGGTCGGCATTGTCAACGATGTCCATGCTGGTGGCGCCCAGATGCAGGATGCCGCGCGCCGACGGGGCCACGTCGCCCCAGGCATGGAGATGGGCCATCACGTCGTGCCGCAGTTTCTTTTCGTACTCGGCCGCCCTGGCCAGATCGATCTGCTCGAGAGACTTGCGGAGTTGCCCGATCTGCTTGCTGGAGATGGGCAGCCCCAGTTCGGCCTGGCTCTCCGCCAGGGCCAGCCAGACCTGACGCCACGTGCGGACCCGCCGTGTCGCGCCGAACAGCTCGCTCATGGCCGTCGAGGCATACCGCGACACCAGCGGGTTTTGGTAGGAATCCTTCATGGGCAAGCAGTCTAGCCGAGAAGCCAACAGGTGGTCAAAGCCTGAACGCGCCGCGGGCTTCAGCCCAACGAGCCGCGGGCTTCAGCCCAACGAGCCGCGGGCTTCAGCCCGCGCGGTCCTCGTGCGTGAGCGAAGCTTCGACCGCGTTCCAAACACCGCGCGGGCTGAAGCCCGCGGCTCGTTGTCCGCATCGATCAGTTGGCGTACATAGGCTACCGCGCGTCAAACGGGCGTCCGGCGATACCGTTGATCGCCGGACGCCCGCTGGTGCTCAGTTGAGGCCTTGACCGGTCAAGCCGGTCTGCTGCTCCATCAATACGGCGGCATGCCGTGCCCGCCCCCGCCGGGGCCGGCTTTCTTCTCTTCCTTGATCTCGCTGACCGCCGCATCGGTGGTCAACAGCAGCGAGGCCACGGAGGAGGCGTTCTGCAGAGCAACCCGCTCCACCTTGCGCGGGACGAGCACGCCCATCTTGATCATGTCGCCGTACTGGGCGGTCAGGGCGTTGTAGCCGAAGAACTTGTCCGTGTTCTCCGACACCTTCTGGCAGACGATGGAGCCGTCGAGGCCGGCGTTCTCCGCGATCTGCTTGATCGGGGCGCTCAAGGCCCGACGCACGATGTCCACGCCCGTTCGCTGATCGCCCTTGAGCTTCTTGGCCAGAGCCTCCAGAGCGGGCAGGGTCCGCAACGGGGCCACGGCGCCGCCCGGCAGGATGCCCTCTTCGACCGCCGCCCGGCAAGCGTGCATGGCGTCCTCGACCAGGGCCTTGCGCTCCTTCATCTCGACCTCGGTGGCGGCCCCGACGTTGATCTGGGCGACACCGCCGGCCAGCTTCGCCAGCCGCTCCTCGAGCTTCTCGCGATCGTAGTCGCTGGTCGTGGTCTCGATCTCGTTCTTGAGCTGCTGGATGCGACCCTTGATGGCGTTGGTCGAGCCGGCCCCCTCGATGATCGTGGTGTTGTCCTTGTCGATGGTGATCTTCTTGGCCTGGCCCAGGTCCTTGAGGTCCACCGATTCCAGATTGATGCCCAGATCCTCGAAGATCGCTCGCCCGCCGGTCAGGATGGCGATGTCATCGAGCATGGCCTTGCGCCGATCGCCGAAGCCCGGGGCCTTGACCGCGGCACACTGCAGCGTGCCCCGCAGCTTGTTGACCACCAGCGTCGCCAGGGCCTCGCCCTCGACCTCCTCGGCGATGATCAGCAGCGGCCGACCGGCCTTGGCCACCTTTTCCAGCAGCGGAATCATGTCCTTGATCGTTGAGATCTTCTTCTCGTGGATCAGGATGTACGGCTTGTCCAGCACCACCTCCATCGACTCGAAGTGATTGACGAAGTGCGGCGAGAGGTAGCCCTTGTCGAACTGCATGCCCTCGACCAGCTCGACCGTGGTCTCCAGGCCCTTGCCCTCCTCGACGGTGATGACCCCGTCCTTGCCCACCTTGTCCATCGCCTCGGCGATCTTCTTACCGATGTCGCTGTCCTGGTTGGCCGCACACGTGCCGACCTGGGCGATCTGGGCGCTGTCCTTGACCGGCGCCGCCAGCTTGCCCAGTTCCTCGACGACGCACTCGACCGCCGCCTGGATGCCCCGCTTGAGCTCCATGGCGTTGGCCCCGGCGGCCACGTTCTTGAGGCCCTCGTCGTAGATGGCCTCGGCATAAATCGTCGCCGTCGTCGTCCCGTCGCCGGCAATGGTCGAGGTCTTGCTCGCCACCTCTTTGACCATCTGGGCGCCCATGTTCTCGTAAGCGTCCTCCAGCTCGATCTCCTTAGCCACCGTGACGCCGTCCTTGGTGACCGTCGGCGAACCGAAAGACTTTTCCAACACCACATTCCGCCCGCACGGCCCCAGCGTCACCTTCACCGCCTTGGCCAACTGCTTGACGCCCCGGCGGATCGCCTCGCGGGCTTCCATTTCATACGCAATCTTCTTCGCTGCCATCGGTTATCTTCTCCGTGTTTACCTGGACATTTCAACGTTTTGCCAAATCAACGTCCCACTCCGGATCGGTGTACGCGAGCAGGGTGCCAACCTGAGACGTCGCCTGCGGGCCGAGTTCCGCCTCCAGGGCCTCCCAAATTCGCCTCTGTCGCTCTGCATCGCCCAGACCGAGGAAGCTGTTGGAAATCACTGAGCCGGACAGTTTCCCGCCGGGAAGCCTCTCCAGATCAAACCGCGGTGATTCCAGACCCAACCTCTGCCTCAACAAGCCTGCCAGTTCCGCCTCGGTCATAACCCTTCTCCAACCTGCCGCCGCAGAAGCGTCTCACAACGTCTCACAACTTCGCTGCAACGCGAGTAGCGCTCCGCACAGACCCGGCGAACTTCGCCCTCTTCACGCTTACGCACCTCTCCAATATCCGTGAGAAACCGCGTGAGCTGTTCGTAGTCAGCGAATCGCAGAAGGTTGGACCATCTTCGCGCAA
>CAZEEJ010000170.1:0-12962 GCA_964511155.1 uncultured Planctomycetales bacterium
CGGCGCGTTCGAGAACCAGCAGGAGCTGCACGATCGTCTCGCGGGGATTGGGTGCGACGCCCTGCGGGCCGCTCTGGCGATGCACACCGACGGGATGCCGCCTGGCGAGCCACAGGATGAAGCTCAAGCCTGCCAGGCCCCGAAGCTCAGCAAGGCCGATGGGCTGATCCGGTTCGACCTGTCGGCTGACCTGATCGCTCGCCAGTGCCGGGCCTTCCTCCCTTGGCCGGGTGCCCGTTGCCGCTACGTGGGTGCCGAGGGGCGTAGCGAGGAGGTGACCCTGTTGGCCGTGACTTCCACCCCCGCAGCGGTCGAGCAGTCGCCGGGCACCTTGACCCCGATCCTGACCGTCGCCACCGGGTCGGGGACCATCGAGATTCATACGCTCCAGCCCGCCGGCCGAAAGCCCATGGGTTGGCAGGATTTCGTTAACGGACGGCGCGTCCGCCCGGGCGATCGCTTCGAGGGGTTGCCGCTCTGATGCAGTTCATCGTCTTCGCCGCCTTCGCGATCGTGCTGAGCGTTCCCCCCGACGGGCCGCCCTGGAGCCGCCTGACTTCGCCCACCGCGACCTGGCTGATCGTCATCGGTCACGTGCTGGCGACCGCCGCGGTCGCCGCCGTTTACGCCTACCTGGTCCGCGTCAAGCTCGAACGCGAGCCGGTCTGGCTGCCCGGCGCTCAGCAGCGACTGGCTCAGGGGAACACCGCCGTGCGCGCTCTGGTCCTGGGCGGCACCTCCGTCAGCGTGTATCTCACCGACTGGTCGGTCATCGTACGCTCGTGGCCCGCGGTCAATGTGCTTTGGGGGCTCGATGAGCTGGTGATGCTGCTCCCGTGCTTCGTGGCGACGCTCCTGGCCTGGACGATTCTGTACCCCGCCGACCGGGCCGTGCGGCAGGTGGCCCTGGAACTGCGGCTATGGGCATCGGTACCGGCCCGCCCGGTCTGGCGGCTCGCGTCCTATCTGGGCTTCATGCTTCGCCATCATATCCTCATCGTCGCCGTGCCCATGACGCTGATCGTGGTCGCCAACGATTTCGTGAACCTCTACGGGCAGCGGATGCGGATGGCGACGGGACTGGTCTGGGCGGACCAGGTACTGCTGGTGTGCATCGCCGGGCTGGTATTTCTCGTCGCCCCGGTGTTACTGCGGTACATTTGGCACACCCGCCCGCTGCCTCCCGGGGACTTGCGAACCCGGCTGGAAGCCCTCTGCGCCCGCATCGGGCTTACCTATCACCGCATCCTCATCTGGGAGAGCGACGGCATGGTGGTCAATGCCGCGGTCATGGGCATCATCCGCCCGGTCCGCTACATCCTGCTCTCCGACGGACTCCTGGAGATGATGGACGACCGGAAGATCGAGGCGGTCTTCGGCCATGAGGCGGGCCACGTCAAGCATCGGCACATGCACTTCTTCCTGCTCTTCGCCGTGCTCAGCATGCTGCTGGTGGGCGGTATGGTCGAGCTGGTTTACCAGTTCTGGCCCGAGGCCTTGGGCAGCCGGGCCATCATGCGGGACTACGCCCAGGTCGGGGCGATGGTCATGATTGTGCTGGTGTGGATGTTCGGCTTCGGAGCGGTTTCGCGGCGGTTTGAGTGGCAGGCGGACCTGTACGGAACGCGATGCGTGACCGCCTCCCCTGAAGACTGCCAACTGCCGTGCTTCTATCACGGTACGGCCGCGGTCACCGGCCCGGAGATCCCCCCGCCCCCGCCGCAGGCCGCCGTTTGCGCCACCGCGGTCAACGTCTTCGCCGACGGCCTGCATCGTATCGCCGTCCTCAACGGCATCCCCCCCGAGGCCCGCAGTTGGCGGCATTCCAGCATCGCCAACCGCATCCGCAGGCTCAAGTCCTACGCCCTGGACCCCTTCCAGTGCCGGCGTCTCGAACGCGAAGTCGCAGTCATCAAGGCCATCCTGCTGCTCGGCACCTTGATCGGGCTGGGGATCGGGCTATGGCTCTACTGGCCGCAGCCGCGCCACCGTTCCCCCCGCAGCTTGCCCCCGACTCCGGTCGTTCAACCGGCTCCTGCCGCCCAACCCGCTTCCGTCGCCCAACCCCTACCCACGCCGCTTGCGGCTTCGCACGAACCGCGTGCAACGCCCCCGGCCGGGTGGCCCCGTAGCGGCCGCCCCCCGTGGCGGCCGGCGCGTACAAGCGTGCGCGTGCCACTGCTCGATGAGCCGTGCGGGGCGCGTACATGACCCGGAACCACGAACAAGCTCGCTCGGTCCGGGCTCTTCCCGCCCTCGGCCGCTCACCCCTTGCGTGCCTTGGCAACCACCTTACGGGCTGCAACCGCGGCGGCGGCGGCGGCCGCCTTGGCTTTGAAGGCGTCTTTGCCCACCGCAGGCTTGGCGGTTTCGCGGCTCGCGGGTTCGCCCGCAGGACGCGACGGCGCGGCCGATGCCGCGGCGGCAGGTGGCGCCGGTGGCGGCATCCGCTTGGCAAGGATCGCCTGCCGCAGCTCCTTGGCCAGATCGGGATTGTCCCGCAGGAACTGCTTGCTGTTCTCTCGCCCCTGCCCCAGCCGCACCTGTCCGTAGCTGAACCACGCGCCCATCTTCTCCGCCAGGCCGTCGGCCAGGGCCATATCCAGCAGATCGCCCTCCGTGCTGATGCCACCGCCGAACATGATGTCGAACTCCGCCGTCTTGAACGGGGCCGCCACCTTGTTCTTGACCACCTTGGCCCGCACATGGTTGCCCACCGACTGTTCGCCCTCCTTGATGGTGGTGATGCGGCGGATGTCGAGGCGGATCGAAGCGTAGAACTTCAGTGCCCGGCCGCCCGGCGTCGTCTCCGGGCTCCCGAACATCACCCCGATCTTCTCGCGAATCTGGTTGATGAAGATCACGATGCACTTGCTCTTGGCGGTAATGCCGGTGAGTTTGCGCAGCGACTGGCTCATCAGCCGGGCCTGCAAGCCCACGTGCGACTGCCCCATCTCCCCTTCCAGCTCGGCCTTGGGGACCAGGGCGGCCACCGAATCCACCACGATCACGTCCACCGCATTCGAGTGCACCAGCATCTCGACAATGTCGAGGGCCTGCTCGCCCGTGTCCGGCTGGCTGACCAGGAGTTGGTCCAGCTTGACCCCGCACTTCTTCGCCCAGGTGGGATCGAGGGCATGCTCGGCATCCACGATGGCGGCAACGCCGCCGTTCTTCTGTGCCGAAGCGACGATGTGCAGGGCCATCGTCGTCTTGCCGCCCGACTCCGGCCCGAACAGCTCGACGATCCGCCCGCGCGGCACACCGTAGCCGCCCAGGGCCAGATCAAGCGACAGTACGCCGGTGCTCAGTCCGTCACGCACCACACTGGAGTTGTCGTCCAGCCGCATGATCGCGCCTTTGCCGAAGCTCTTCTCGATCTGCTGAAGCGCCCGTCCCAGGGCCTGCTCCCGCCTGGCTGTCACGTCCTCGCTCATGGCTTTGATCCTCTCGGGGCCTATGTACCTGTACCTGACCGAACCTGGCGGCCCAGTATACCGCAACTTCCAAGTTTGGCAACTGTTCGGTATTGAAAAAAGATGCGATATTTGTAAGTCTATTTTAGACAGGTTGTTATGTGGCGTCCGCCGCTTGCGGCTTCGCAGGACCCCGCGCAACGCCACCGGCCGGGGTGGCCCATCCTTGCGCAGCAAGGGTGGGCTCGCGATGATCGAACGCGAGGGAACTCCCGCCCCCACCGTCACTCCGCCGCCGGCGTGATGACGATCTTGCGGTATTCGATCCTCCCGTGGTCGCCCTGGAGGTAGATGGGGCCCGGCTCATGCTCGTTGCTGTCCAGAGCACCGCCGGTGATGCCCTCGATCTCCACGTTGTCGATGATGCGGACGCCGTTGTGGTCCAGCGTGATATAGCGGCCGATGAGCGTGGCGTCGAAGGTCTGCCATTCGCCGGCCGGCTTCGAGGCATTCGTGCTGGGCGTGATCCGGCTGTACAGCCCGCCACACTGGCCGCTGGCCGGCTCCTGGCCGTGGCTGTCGGCCACCTGGATCTCATACCGGCCACGCAGATACACCCCGCTGTTGCCATGCCGGGGCACGCGGAACTCGACGTGCAGCTTGAAGTCGGTGAACTTGCGCTCGCTGACGATGTTGGCCCCGCCGGGCGTCATCATCACCCCGTCCTCGACGGTCCAGCGGAAATCCTCTTGCCGCCCCAGCGGCTTCCAGCCGTCCAGGTCTTTGCCGTTGAACAAAGCGATGGGCTCGCCCCATGTCCGCTGCCGCTGGCCGGTGAACTCCGCCGGTCCGCCCCGGCCCTGCGACCTTTGTCCCGCCTGCCGACCCTCGGCCGTGGCCCGTGGTCGCCGCTCCCCACGCTCCCTTCGCTCCGCCCCATCCGCCGTGCGTTCGCGCTGCGCCGGCCGCAGCGCCCCCTCCAGCACGTCACCCTTGACCTTGGCCTCGTACCGCCTCCCCGCGTCTTCCTCGCCGACGACGAAGGTCAGTACCCCGTCAACCAGCGCCGCCTCGCGGATCGGCTGCTCCGTCCGGGCGGTCAGCGTGCCGGTGATCGTGCCGTTCTCCTGTTGGAGCTTCAGCACCTGTTTCTGCTCGCGCTCGCCGCGCCGGACCACCAGGTCCCACGTGCCCGCCACGTTGACGTGGGAGACGAACCGCCGGGCGGTCCATTCGTGTTTGCGCTCCTTCCATTCCCGAGTGCCGCTCATCGTGTCGCCCTTGAGCGTGCCCGTGTACTTGTACCAGGGGCGATCATCGACGCCCATGACCACGGATTGAAAGCTCACACGGTCGCCCTCGACGGTGACTTCGCCGCTGTCGTAGACGCCGCCCACTTCGGAGCAGAAGCGGAGGAGGTATTTGCCGTCCTCCTGGCGGATCTCCATCCACGAGGGCGTGGGCTTCCCGCCGACGTCAACGGTTACGCTCCACCGCCCCACGATCGAGGCGGTGTCCGCCTGCACAGGAGCCAACGCGGCAAAGAACAAAACGGCCGGGGCAAGCGTCGCAGTCAGTCGAAGCATGAGCAAACTCTCCGTAGCAAGAGGTTCCCGCACCGCCCACTCAACACCGGCGGTGGCTGAGCCGTTCATTGTGGGCCGCAGGTCTCCAACTGGCAAGCCATACGGCCCTCGAAAAACCGGCAGCTCTCGGCAGAAGGCGTTTTGGCCTCGTTAACTCGATTTGACGGCCGGTGCGCAAACTCGATTCGACCGTCGGTGCTCGACCGTGTGCCAATATCGCTTGCGGCTTCGCAAGACCCCGTGCAACGCCCGCCGCTCGCGGCTCCGCGTGAACCCCTGCCGTGTGCCACTGCTCTGTGAGCAGTGCGGCCGCTTGCGGCTTCGCACGACCCCGTGCAACGCCACCGGCCGGCACGCTCAAACCCAGCCGGCCAATTCGTCGCTGGACGTGATGAACCGGGCGGTCGGGCTCGGCTCGCGCCAGTCGGTCAGGCCGAGGCGGATGCACCCGTCCACGAAAGTCGCCATGAGCGAGCGATGATCGCGGTCCGCCACGACTTCCGCTTTCAGCGAGCCTGGCCAGAAGGGTTGCCGCGCACTGAAATCGAAGGCCTCAGGCCCGTCGCCGGCGATAATCCACGAGCGATTATTGCCGTCGCGGACCTTGGCCTTGACCAGCAGGAACCACCGGTCGCCGCGGTTTAGCAGGTTAGCGGATTCAAGGCTGCCCTGCGGGTGGCCGCCCTCGCGGCGCGGTTCATACCCGCCGGCCGGCCCGACGCAGATCGGCCCATGGTCCCGCCAGGTGGCCAGATCCGTCGAGGAGGCCAGGGCGATGCACGACGCCCCCTCCTTCGTGTTCGCGGTATAGCTCAGCAAGAAGCGCCCGTCGTGTTCGATCAGGTTTGGGTCGCGGCAACTGGCAATCCCGTCACGCCGCCAGAATGCCCACGCACTCTCACCGCACGGCGAGATCGGGTTGGTGTCCCAGCGCTTCCACGCGAAGAGGTCGTCGCTCGATGCCAGCCCGATGTCCTGCGACAGGTGCCGGTTCACGCCCGTGTAGGCCATCACGTACCGCCGCCCGCGCTGCAGAATGCACGGCGCCCAGACGTGCGCTCCTTCCCACGTCCCCGGGCGGATCAGCAGCACCGGGTCGTGCACCTGCCACTGGGTGAAGTCGGCCGTCGACGCATGCCCAAAGTACGTCTCGTGCCCCGGGTAGAACGGCGTGCCCTCCTGCATGCGCCGCTCGATGTAGAAGAAGTGCACGCGCCCGTCGAGGTGCGCGACGGCGAAGTCCGCCACCCGCCCGCCGACCGGCCGAAACCCCGTCTCGACGATATCCACCTCGCGCTCGCGATAAAAACGTTCCCGTTCGGCGGCCAGGGTCTCCTCGAACGCAATCGCCGTCATCCCCTCGTCCGCTCGCACTCGCCGACCACCGCCCAAACCCCACGCCAGCGCCGCCGCGCCCGACAGCCGCAGAAACGCCCTGCGGTCCAGACCGTTGACGTGACCCTCGTTCCGCCGCATCGAAAACCTCCAGAACAATCCATCCATGCACCCCTCGTCAAACCAACGAGCCGCGGGGCTTTAGCCCGCGCGGTGCATCCTCGCATGAGCAACGCTGATTCCCATCGAAGGACCGCGCGGGCTAAAGCCCCGCGGCTCTTTGAGCAGTGCGATCGTGTGCAACGCTCCCGATCGTCGCTCAAGGCACCCGCCGCAGCCACACCCGGTGGAGCCGCATCAACTCCCCGCCCGCCAGTACCACGGGCCTCATCTCCACCGTGGCCAGCCCTTCCGCCAGCGTCAGCGTCCCGACGGTCACCGGACGATACACCTCCTGCGCCGCCGTGGCCTCGACGACCCCCTCCACCGCCGCATCCCCCGCGGATACCCGGAAGCGCGAGCCGGCCTCGCTCGGCGGGCACGCATACTGCAGCACCACTTCGTAGCGGCCCGGCCGCGTCACCTCGATCGCCCAGGCCAACCCATCGCCCGCCTCACGCCAGTCCGCGATGAAGTCCCGATAGTAGTGACGGATCTGGTAGCGCAAGCTCGGCGGGTCCCCGATCATCTGCGCCCAGGCAATATCCAGTTCCACCGGGTTCTCGTCCTCGCGTCCAACCTGGATCGCGGGCACCGCATAGTCTCGACCGGCGGTGACCTCCTCAAACCACTCCAGGAACCGGCCGCGCAACCGCTCAGCCAGCTCCGGCTGCGCGGCGGCCAGATCCCGCTCCTCGCCCGGGTCGGACTCGAGATCGAAAAGCTGCCCATTGACCAGCTTGTGTCGGCCGTGGTGCACCGCCCATTGCTTCGAGGCGTCCGGCCGAACGCGGCACCACTGGTGGAACAGGTACTCGTGCGGACTCGGCCCGCCGCCCTGTTGGATCAACGGCCACAGGCTCCGCCCGTCGATCGGGCGGTCGTCAGGCAGGGCCGCACCGGTCAGCTCGCACAGCGTCGGCAGCAGGTCGATATGCTGGGCCATCGCCTCGACGCGCGCCCCGGCGGGCAGGCGGCCCGGCCAACGCACCATGAACGGCACGCGGATGCCGCCTTCGTACGCCGTCCCCTTCTGACCCCGCAGCCCCGCCTTGAAGTAGCTGCTCACCCCGCCGTTGTCGCTCATGAAGATCACCACCGTCTCATCCGCGATGCCCGTCTCATCCAGCACCGCCAGCAGCCGCCCCAGGTTGTCGTCCAGGCAGGTCACCATCCCGTACACCCGGGCCTGCTGAAGCGGCAGCCCCTTGGCCAGGTACGGCTCGATGTACCGGTCCGGCACCAGGTACGGCGAGTGCGGCGCGTTGTAGCAAAGCTCCAGAAAGAACGGCTGCAGACGATCCGTGCGGATGAACTCCGCCGCCGCGTCGGTCAGTACGTCGGTGATGTAGCCGGCCGTGATCACCGGCTCGGCATTGTGGAACAACTCGTCCGGGTCGTCGTACCGGTTCACGAAACCGTATTGCCAGAAGCCGAAGAATGTGTCGAAGCCGCGCAGGTTCGGGTGGTAGCGGCGGTAGCGGCCGAGGTGCCACTTGCCCACCAGCCCGGTGCGGTAGCCGTGCCGCTGCAGGACCTGACCGAGCGTCACCTCCGCCGGGTCCAGCACATCGCGGCCCATGTAAGTATCAACCGCCCCCGTCCGCTGATGATGGCGGCCGGTCAGCAGCGCGGCCCGCGTCGGCGTGCACACCGGCGAGGCGTAAAAGCGGCTGAAGGACACGCCCTCGCTCGATAGCCGGTCCATCACCGGCGTGGTGATCGTCGCGTTCCCGTGTGCCCCCAGGTCCCACCAGCCCTGGTCGTCCGTCACGATCAGCACGATGTTCGGCCCCGCCCCGCGCGCATCAGCCGCCGCCCCTCGTGCATTGGCCGCCTCTTGAGCATCAGCCGCCGCCACTGGAGCCCACGCCAGCCCCAACGCCACCAACCACACGGCTACCGGCCGCACCGCCGACGGCGTCGGCCATACTCCCCACCTCACCAGCCGCGCCGCCTCGCACACCAGCCGCGTCGTCTCGCACGCCAGTCGCGTCGTCTCGCGCACCAGCCGTGTCGTCCGCCGCACCGCTCGAACTTGGAGACTTTGCATAATGAACCATTCAAAGCGTTCCGCCGCCCGCTGGCAAGCCCACACCCCGCCCCCCCCATTCAGAGCATCCCCCTCCCGTCTCCTGTCTCCCGTCTCCCGTCTCCTGTCTCCTGTCTCCTGCCTTCTGCCTTTGTGCCTTCTGCCTTCTTTGCCCCACCCCGCACCGTCCTGATCCGTGGCCGCCGCGCCGCCGCGATGCTACAGTATCCGCAAGTCCGGCGGCCGATCATCGGCACGCGCGGGCGGGATTTCCCATCCGGAGGGTTATCATGCTTCAGCTACTGCTGATCCTGCCCATGTGCGGCAGCTTGTACGGCGCCCCCGCGGAACCGCTGCCCAAAACCAACGTCGTCTTCATCATGACGGACGACCAAGGCATCTGGTCGCTGGGCTGCTACGGCAATGCCGAAGCTCGCACGCCCGGCGTCGACCGCCTCGCCGCCGAAGGCCTCCGCTTCACCCAGGCTTTCGCCACCACCCCCGTCTGTTCACCCAGCCGGGCCACCTTCTTCACCGGCCGCATTCCCTCGCAGCACGGCATCCACGACTGGATCAAGCACGAGAACATGGGCGAGCGGGCCCGCTACTGCCTCGTCGGCGAAACGCTCATCAGCGAGGTCCTCGCCGGGCACGGCTACACCTGCGGCATGGTCGGCAAGTGGCACCTCGGCGACAGCCTCGGGCCCCATGCCGCCTACGCCTACTGGTTCGCCATGCTCCAGGGCTCCGGGCCCTACCAGGATTCGGACATGATCTGGGACGGCCAGGTCATCAAGACCACCGGCTACGCCACCGACCGCATCACCGACCGGGCCGTCGAGTTCCTCGAACTCAATCGCGACAAACCCTTCTTCCTCAACGTCTCCTACGGCGCCCCGCACAGCCCCTGGCGCGACCACCCCCAGGAGTTGGTCGATCTCTACAAGGACTGCACCTTCGAATCGATCCCCAGGATACCCACGCACCCGTGGTCCGCCTTCGACGTCGAGAAGTTACGCAACCACCAGATCCTGTCGCAGTACTTCGCCTCCGTCAGCGGGATCAGCCGCGGCGTCGAGCAGATCCTCGCCAAGCTCGACGCCCTCGGCCTCAGTGAGAACACGCTGGTCATCTACACCAGCGATCAGGGCTTCTGCTGCGGGCATCATGGCCTGTGGAGCAAGGGCAACGCCTCCAATCCGCGCAACATGTACGACACCTCGCTGCGCATCCCCCTGATCTTCCGCCAGCCGGGCCGGCTCCCCAAAGGCCAGATCGCCGAGCCGCTCTTCAGCGCCTATGACTTCGTGCCCACCGTGCTGGCCTACCTCGGACTGCCCCCTTCGCCTGGGCGCAACCTGCCCGGGCAAAGCTTCGCCGCCGTTCTCGAAGGTCGGCCGCAGGAAACCCCGGATGCCGTCTTCGGTGAATATGGCCGCGCACGCATGATCCGCACCGCCGGCGCCAAGTACGTCCATCGCGCCGACGGCGGCCCCCACGAACTCTACGACCTCGAACAGGACCCCGGCGAAACCCGCAACCTCGCCGACTCACCCGAGCACCGCCCGCGCCTGATCGCCCTGCGCTCGCGCCTCTTCGCCTGGTTCGAACGCTACGGCGAGGCCGGCCGCGACCCCGTCGGTCAGGAGTACCTCCGCCCCGCCGACAAAGAATAGTCCCCGGTCCATCCTGACGGCCGGTTTACCTCTTCGCGATGACCCATCAAAACGCACCCATAACCTTCAACATCCGCGACCGGTTTACCTCTTCGCGAGTGACCTCCGCGCATGCAAGAGCGACGCCGCGGAACCTGTAAAACCCGCGACCGGTTGACCTCTTCGCGACGAATCCTACTTCTTCGCGACGATTCGCTGCGTGAACCCCGGACCCCTCAATACCGGTAATGTTCCGGCTTGTACGGGCCCTCGACCGGCACCCCGATGTACTCCGCCTGCTTCGCCGTCAGCGGGGTCAACTGCACCCCCAGCTTCTTGAGGTGCAGCCGGGCCACCTTCTCGTCCAGCAGCTTGGGCAGCGTGTAAACCTTGCGCTCGTACTTGTCCGTCGAGCGGTTTTCCCACAGATCGAGCTGGGCGATCGTCTGGTTGGTGAAGCTGTTGCTCATCACGAAGCTCGGGTGCCCCGTCGCACAGCCCAGGTTCACCAGCCGGCCCTTGGCCAGCACGATGATCCGCTTGCCGTCCGGCCAGATCACGTGATCCACCTGCGGCTTGATCTCGTCCCACTGCAGGTCGTTCAGCGCCTCCACCTGGATCTCGCTGTCGAAGTGCCCGATGTTGCAGACGATCGCCCCGTCCTTCATCTGGTCCATGTGCCCGCGGGTGATCACGTCCACGTTGCCCGTCGTGGTGACAAAAATGTCGCCGAGCTTGCAGGCCTCGTCCATCGTCACCACCTGGTAGCCTTCCATCGCCGCCTGCAGGGCACAGATCGGGTCGATCTCCGTGACGTAAATCGTCGCCCCCAGCCCCTTCATCGACTGCACGCAGCCCTTGCCCACGTCCCCGTATCCGAGGATGACCACCTTCTTGCCGGCAATCATCACGTCCGTGGCCCGCTTGATGCCGTCCACCAGGCTCTCCCGGCAGCCGTACAGGTTGTCGAACTTGCTCTTGGTCACCGAGTCGTTGACGTTGATCGCCGGGAAGAGCAGCTCGCCGTTCTTGGCCATGTGGTACAGCCGGTGCACCCCCGTCGTCGTCTCCTCGCTTACCCCGACGATGCCTTTGGCCATCCGATGCCAGCACTGCGGATCCTTCTGAAGCTGGGCGATCAGCAGCTTGTCGACGATCTCGATCTCCTTGTTGTCCCGGCAAGCCGTCGGCAGCTTGCCGGTCTTGGCGAACTCCGACTCGAAGGCGTGCCCGCGGTGGATCAGCAGTGTCGCGTCGCCGCCGTCGTCCACGATCAGCGTCGGGCCGTCGGCGTCCGGCCAGGTCAGGGCCCGCAGCGTGCAGTCCCAGTACTCCTCCAGCGTCTCGCCCTTCCAGGCGAACACCGGAATGCCCGCTTTGGCGATCGCTGCCGCCGCGTGGTCCTGTGTCGAGAAGATGTTGCAGCTCGCCCAGCGAACCTCCGCCCCCAACGCGGCCAGCGTCTCGATCAGCACCGCCGTCTGGATGGTCATGTGCAGCGAGCCCGTGATCCGCGCCCCCGCCAGCGGCCGGCCGGCGCCGAACTCCTCACGCACCGCCATCAGCCCCGGCATCTCCGATTCGGCAATCAGGATCTCCTTGCGACCCCAATCCGCCAGCGACAAATCCTTCACCTTGAAATCCGTTACCGCAGTCGACATCTCGTGATCTCCATTACGCAAAAACAACCCCGTATTCCAATCTCGAATCCGCAATCCCCGTTCCCTAATCCCCAATCCCCTCCCCCCCCCGAGTCGGCAGATCCAATCCCACTCCTCTGATCTGTGTCCATCTGTGTGATCTGTGGGCAGTCTTTTTTTGGCCCACAGATCACACAGATTAACTCAGATGGATCCCTCCCCCTTCCGCCCCGTCACCACGAACAACGCCGGCACCTCCATCGCCGACCCACCCCGCGGCCCAGCCAACGCCAGCGGTCGATACCTCACCTCCCCAAGCCCCGCATCACCCAACCACGCCGCCACCGTGGTCGGCTCGAACCCCCACCAGTCGTCCCCCATCCGCTCGTGAAACACCGCATGATGGTGCCGCTCCTGCTCCACGATCAGCACCCATCCCCCCGGCCGCAAACACCGCGCCATCTCCCCCACCGCCGCCTGCGGGGCCGCGACGTGATGCAAAACCAGCGAGGCCAGCGCCAGATCCACCTCCCCGCTCTCGATCGGCAATGCCTCCAGCGAACCCCGACGAAACTCCACGCGGCCGGCCGCCCGTACCTCCGGGCGATGACGGGCTACCGCCAGCATCGCCTCCGCCGGGTCCACCGCAATCACCCGCGCAAACTGCCGCGCCAGAACCCCCAGCAGATAACCCGTCCCCGTCCCGATGTCCGCCACCGTCCACGCGCTCGGCAGCAGGGCGCTCAGGGCTTCCAAATGGAATACCTCACCGAACGCCTCGATCCGCAACTGGTCCCAGCGGGCACCGATATCATCGAAAAAATCCGGCCGGTCCTTCTGCCGTCGCCGAATCACCCGCTCGATTCGCTCCCCCAGCCGCGGGCTGACCTCCTCACTACGCACCCAATCCAGAATCCGATCGCGTAGCGCCGGCAGACTCGCGGTCCGACGCCCGTTGCCCGGCTCCGGCTCGCCGCCGGGCCCGATCGGCAGCGCCGCGTACCAGACCGCGTTCGCCGACCGTCGATCTACCAGCAGACCCGCCTCCCGCAGTACCCGCAGATGCCGCGAAATCGTCGATTGCGGCTGCTCCAGAACCTCCACCAGCTCCGAAACGCTCAACTCCTGGGTAGACAGAA
>CAZEEJ010000171.1:0-12901 GCA_964511155.1 uncultured Planctomycetales bacterium
GGGGCCGCGCTGCGCTTGGCCCCGGCTACTGCTGTACGAGGCCTTCGGCCTCAAGGCCTCGTCCTCCGCACCCGCCTCCTCCGCCGCACCGCCGCCCCCTCCGCGTGCGCTCAGGCTTGCGGGACCGCTCGCTTGACGTGTACCATATATGCGAACCGGAACGGGTGCTGCCACAAGATATGGGCGGCGAAGGTGTCGGTCCGCGGGCCGAACGACCGGGCGGTGCCGCGGTACAGGTTTCGGACACTGGAGGGTTCCCGACATGCGACTGAAGACCAACCGGGTGCACCAGATGGATTGCGTGGAGGGCCTTGCGCAGCTCGAGGAAGGCAGCGTCGATCTGGCCTTTGCCGATCCGCCCTTCAACATCGGCTACGACTACGACGTGTACGACGACAGCAAGGACAGCGACACGTACCTCAATTGGTCGCGGCGGTGGATGGCGGGCGTGGTGCGGGCCCTCAAACCCACCGGCACTTTCTGGCTGGCGATCGGTGACGAGTACGCGGCCGAGCTCAAGGTGATCGCCCAGCGGGAGCTGGGGCTCATCTGCCGGAGCTGGGTGATCTGGTACTACACCTTCGGCGTGAACTGCAAGTACAAGTTCAGCCGCAGCCACGCCCACCTGTTCTACTTCATCCGGGACGCGGAATGCTTCACCTTCAACGAGGACGCGATTCGCGTGCCCTCCGCCCGGCAACTGGTCTACGCGGACCGGCGAGCCAACCCCGTCGGGCGTTTGCCGGATGACACCTGGATCCTGCGGCCGCAGGATGTGCCCGGCGGTTTCGCGGCCGATGAGGACACCTGGTACTTCCCCCGCGTGTGCGGCACGTTCAAGGAGCGCAAGGGCTGGCACGGCTGCCAGATGCCCGAGCAGCTCCTGGGGCGCATCATCCGGGCGTGCTCGAACGAGGGCGACGTGGTGCTCGATCCCTTCGGCGGCAGCGGCACGACGCTGGCCGTCGCGAAGAAGCTGGGTCGTTCCTTTGTCGGCTTCGAGCTCTCGCCGGAGTACGCCGCCCGGATCGATGAGCGACTCCGCCAGACCCGCCAGGGCGACCCGCTGGATGGCTCGGAGAACCCGCTGACCAGCGTGTCGGCGACTCCCGAGAAGGCCCCGGTCCGCAAACCCGGTCGGGCGCGAAAACGCCCCGAGCCCGCCCTTGAATCCGCGAGTCTCTTTGCCGACCCGGAACCCACCACCCGGCAGAAAGCCATGTGAGATGCCCGCCGTAGCGTCCGCCCCCCGCGGCGGACGGGGACGCGGGGAACCGCTTCCTTGCGGGCGCGGCTCTGCTCGGACGGGTGGCATGGGTCGGTACTCCGACCCGTGGCGGGTCGAGGCAGGCCACGGGCCTGAGTACAGGCCCATGCCACCCAGCTGCGGCTCTTTGAATGGGATCAGCGGTTCGCTTACGCACAGGCACCGCGCGGGCTAAAGCCCGCGGCTCTTTGACGTGGCGATCACGCGCACTCAACCTGCGCCGGTGAGGAAGCGGCGAGTCAGCTCGCAGAACATGCGGATGCCGACGGGGAGGGTGTCGTCGTTGAAGTTGAAGCGCGGGTTGTGCAGGGCCGGGTAATCTTCCAGGTGGTGGGGGCGGACGCCGACGCGGAACATGACGGCCGGGGCGTGTTGGCCGTAGTACGAGAAGTCTTCCACTCCCAGGCTCGGCGGCTCGTCGGTGATGATTTGCTCCGGCCCGAGCAGGTCGCGGGCGGTCTGCTCGACCAGGCGGCACATGGACTCATCGTTGACCACGGGCGGGTAGCCTTTCTCGAAACGCACCTCGGCGGTCGCGCCGTGGGCCCGGGCGGTCAGCTCGACGACCTCACGCACGCGCCGCCGGAGCAGTTCGCCCACCTCGGGCCTCAGGTGCCGCAGGGTGCCCTTCATGGTGCACTCGGAGGGGATGACGTTCGTGGTTGCGCCGGCGGCGATGGCCCCGATGGTGAGCACGGCGGCGTCGATCGGGGCGACGTTGCGGGCGACGATGGACTGCAGCGCGGTGATGATGTGGGCGGCCGTCACGATGGGGTCGATACCGCGCTGGGGGTAGGCCCCGTGGCCGCCCTGCCCGTGGACGGTAATGAATAGGGGGTCATTAGAGGCCATGGCGGGTCCGTAGCGCAGGCAGACGGTGCCGACCGGTCGCGTGGGCCAGCCGTGCAAGGCGATGATGGCATCGACCTTGGGGTCGGCCATAACGCCTTGGGCACAGAGCGTTTCCGCGCCGCCGCCCTCCTCCTCGCCCGGCTGGAAGATGAACTTCACCTTGCCGGACAACTGGGGCGCGAGCCGCGCGAGGGCCATCGCGGTGCCGACGAGTGTGGCGGTGTGTCCGTCGTGCCCGCAGGCGTGCATGACGCCGGGCACGGTCGAGCGGTAGGGGACCTCCTCGGGGCCGGCCTCCTCCTCCAGCGGCAGGGCATCGAGGTCCGCCCGGATGCCCATGCAAGGCCCCGGCCGGCCGGTGTCCAGCAGGGCGATCACGTCCGTCTCCATGATCGGCGGCAACACCTGGATGCCCGGCAGCTCTTTCAGGAGGGAGCGCACTTTTTCGGCGGTGGCCCGTTCCTGGAAGGACAGCTCCGGGTGGGCATGAAGGTCGTGCCGCAGCCGTGTCACCGCGGGCAGGATCTCGTCCAGAATCCCGGTGATGGGGTCACTCATGGCTTGCCTCCGTGGCGGTGTCGCCGCCTGCCGAAAGATCGGGATCGCTGCCGGTCGGCGGCTGCAGGCCGGCCAGCGTCTGCCGTAGCCGCTCGAGGTCCTGGCGGGCATCCGCGAGCTGCCGCTCGTAGGTCGCCAACTGCTGCATGGCCTGGTTGAGCCGCTCGCCTGCCTCGGCCTGTCGTTTGGCCGTCTCGTTGCGGTCTTCCTCGAATCCCGCGATCTCCCGCCGCAGGTCGCGGATGATCGCCTCCGCCGCCTGCATGGCCAACTGAAACTGTTCGAGGGTATGTTCCCGGTCAGCCAGTTCGGTCTGAAGCTGCTGTACCGCCACGGCGCATTCGAGGCTCTCGATCCGGAGGGTGTTGATCTCCCGCTGCTGCGCACACCCGGCCGGCGCTAAAAGAACGCCGACGAGCGCCACGAGCCCGCATTGCCGCACCAGGAATACCACCTCGACCTCCCGCAGAGCCTGCCGGTTGAGCGCGCATTGTATGCGGCCTCAGCCGGGAAGGCACACCAGGAACGAGCCGGCGGCCCAGACGGTGACGGCCATGAACAGGGTGGCGATGGCGGCGTAGCCGAGGAGCGTTTTGGCCCGGGGACCGAGCCAGGCGAAGGGGATATCCGCGAGGACCAAGGCGGCCACCGCGGCGGCCAAGGCGATCCTGAGAGGGGATAGCAGGGACGCCCTGGCGCGGGCGAGGCGCGACGGGCGGGTGATGGGGGCATTGCCCGTTGTGTCCCCGGCCGATGGACCGGCGCCGTCCCCGGAGGCCGGAGCGACCGAAGCATGTTTGGCCGGCCCGGCGGTTCCGGGCGAGTCGCCTCGGTCGGCGGCGATACTGGTGGGCGTTTCGTCCGCCCACTGGCTCTCCAACCGCGTGATTTCCTCGCCCCAGGGGTTCCGGGGCTTGTCGGTTGATGAAGTGGGATCGTCCGCCGCGGGCGAGGGGGAGGCATCCGGCTCGAACGAGTCGGCCTCAGCCCGGGGCGTTTCTGTCTCCTGGTCGCCGGTGGGCGGCTCGTCGTCCTCAGCGGCCGGCGGCAGGTCTTCCGCCGTTGCGGTCAGGGCGTCCTCGGCGCCGACCTCCGCGACGACTCCAGCGAGCATGGTTTCCAGTTCCGCGAGTTCCGCATCCGCGGTGCCCGGCGATCCCTCGGCGGCTGTCGGCGGCTCATCCTCGACGCCGGTTCCCACGGCATCCAGGGCCAGTTGCTCCACCTCGCGCAGGATCGCCTCGATGCCGGGGTCGCCCGGCGGATCATGCGCATCCTTCTTCGTGTCCGCGACTTGCGATCCGGTCAGGGGCATCGATCAGCTCCACAGGCCTTCAACAAGGTTCATCGTCCGATTGCCGTTGGCTCCCCAGCTTCACATAATAGGGAGGTGAGTTTGCCGCGTTTCCACGTCGAGCATTTGGCCGAGGGCCTGGTGACCCTGCCTCCGGAGGAGGCGCGGCACGCGCGTCTGGTTCGGCGATTATCGGTCGGTGACGAGCTTGTGCTCTTCGATGGCGAAGGGAACCAGGCGGCTGCCGCCGTGACCGTGTGTCGGCGCCGGGGGGTCGAGGCGCAGACCGGGCCGGTGAGCTTCTCCGCCCGGCCGACGCCGCGGTTCACGTTGGCCGTCGCTATGCCCAAAGGACCGCGACAGGACATGCTGATCGAGAAATGCACGGAACTGGGCGCGGCGGCCCTCATTCCGCTGCTGTGCGACCGTTCCGTGGCCCGGGTATCGGCCCACCGCCTGAGCAAGTGGCGGCAGACGACCATCGCCGCGGCCAAACAATCCGGGCAGAGGTGGTTGCCGGAACTCTGCCTGCCGATGGGCCTGCCGGAGCTACTCGCCGACGTGTCCGGGTTCGACCACGTCCTGGCGGGGATTGGGGAGTCCGGCCGCCACGGGGGGCGGCCGCTACAGTCCGGGTTCGACCACGTCCTGGCGGGGATCGAACCCGGCGAATTGCCGCCCGTGCCCCCCGTGGCCGACGACGATGGCCCAGCCGACAGGCCCGTGCGAACGTCGCGGATTGTTGATCTGCTACCCATGCTTCAGGGCAGCGTGAGCGTCCTGGGTATCATCGGCCCGGAGGGCGGCTGGACGGACGAGGAGGTCGGCATACTCCTGCGGGGGAAGGCGACGCCGATCTCGCTCGGTCCCAACGTCCTGCGGATCGAGACGGCGGTGCTGGCCTTGGCCGCGCTGCTGCATGCCTTGTTGCCTCAGTCTGGCGGCTGAGGAGCCATCCGGCGGATCGTTCGGGGTAGCAGAGCCGCGACCGTGAGGGAGCGGTTCCGCGATGTCGTGCGAAGCCGCAAGCGGCGGGGGAGAGGCGGGGATCCTGGCCGCGTAGAACCTCCTAGAACTTACCGTCGCGGGCTTCGTAATGGGTGGGCTTGCCCAGGGACCGGCCGCCGGCGCGGATCCAGTGGGCGGCCCAGGTGATGAGGCATTGCGGTGAGACCCGCGGCGGTCCCATGAGCTGCACGTACCGTGCGGCATTGCTGAGCAGGGCGGTCGGGGCCTCGCGGCCGCGGAAAGCGGGCTCTTTGCCGAACAGCCGGCCGAACGCGGCGGCGGCCTCCCGGATCGGCAGGACCTCCGGGCCGGTGAGATTCAGGATGAACGGCGGCGCGGCACAGTGTTCGAGGCTGCGCAGCACGGCCGCGTTGGCATCTCCCTGCCAGATGACGTTGACGTGGCCCATGGCCAGGTCGATCGGCTCGCCGTGGTAGACCTTGCGGCCCACGTCGATGAGCACCCCGTACCGCAGGTCGATCGCGTAGTTGAGCCGGATGATCGATACGGGCGTTTGCCAGCGACTGCTGAAGTACTGGAACATGCGCTCGCGGCCCAGGCAGGATTGCGCATACTCGCCGATGGGATCGGGGGCTTGTTCCTCGGTGGGGCCGCGACCGTCGGCGGGCGTCAGCGGATAGACGTTGCCCGTCGAGAGGGCGACGATCCGCGATTGCCGATACCGATCGGCCACCAGGGCGGGGAGGTAGGTATTCATTGCCCAGGTGAGCTCCTCCTGCCCCGTCGAGCCGAACTTGCGCCCCGCCAGATAGATCACGTTGGGTGCGTCGGGCAGCCTTGCCAGGGCCCCGGGCTCGAGCAGATCGGCGGTCAGCGTCTCGACTCCCGCATCCTCGAGCTGCTGTCGCAGGTCGGGCTGACTGAACCGGGCCACGCCGATGACCCGGGCCTTGGCGCCGGCCTGGTCCAGGGCTCGCCGGGCCAGCCGGGCCAGCGTCGGGCCCATCTTGCCCGCCACCCCGAGGATGAGCACGTCGCCGCTCAATCGGGCCATCGCCGCGACCAGATCGGGCGTCGGCGTGGTCAGCACGTCGTCAAGCTGCTCCTCGCTGTCGATGCGCTCGGGCAGTCCGGCAGAAGCGTCCGCAGGGCTCATGATTCAGTCTCCATCCCACGCGGGGGTCGTGACAGTTTGAGCGGCCTTTGAGGCCCGGCTGGTCAAGGCGGCTCCGTACCGCGTCCGTCAGGAAGCGGACCTCGTGTGCGTGGCGTTCTCGCGCCAAGTCCGCTCCCTTACGGTCGCGGCTCTGTGTGGTCGCGGTACGAAGATGCTGACGCGCCGGGGCGACGTCGGCCGCCCTTACGATACCGCAAAACCGAACCGGGGAGTAACCATCTCGTGCCCAGGACGCTCCTGCGGTAGAATCCTCCTGCGGGCGCGTCACGGAACCGTTCGTCGGAGCCGAGGGAGTATGTAACCGCCGATGATCCTGGGGATCGAGACATCCTGCGACGAGACGGCAGCGGCGGTGGTGGCCGGCCCACGGGAGGTGCTGTCCAATGTGGTGGCGACGCAGTTCGACGTGCACGCCAAGTACGGCGGCGTCGTGCCGGAGCTGGCCTCGCGGGCGCACATCGAGAACCTCGACGGCGTCATCCAGGAGGCGTTGAACGCGGCCGGCGTCCGCCGTGACGAGCTGGACGCGATCGCGGTGACCTGTCGGCCGGGGCTGATGGGCTGCCTGCTGATCGGGGTGACGGCGGCCAAGACGCTCGCCCTGGCATGGGGCAAGCCGCTGATCGGCGTCAATCACATCCACGCCCACGCGACCAGTGCGGCCATCGCTCAGCCGGCCGATGCCCCGCCGCCCTGGCCGGCCGTCGCCCTGGTGGTCAGCGGCGGGCACAGCTCGCTGTTTCTCGTGCGCAGCCCGTTGGAGGTCGAGACGTTGGGGGTCGCCATCGACGACGCGGCCGGCGAGGCCTTCGACAAGGTGGCCAGCATCCTGGACCTCGGGTTTCCGGGTGGGCCGGCCATCGACCGCGTCGCCGCCAACGGAAACCCGCGGGCGTGCGACTTCCCGCGCACGATGCTCGGCCGCGATTCGCTCGACTTCAGTTTCAGCGGGATCAAGACGGCGGTGCTCTACCACGTGCACGGCCCCGGGCGGACCAGCGGCGGACTGGCGAAGCTGACTCCTGCCGACCTGGCCGACGTGGCCGCCAGCTTCCAGACCGCCGTGGTCGAGGTCCTGGTGGCCAAGACGCTGCTGGCGGTTGGGCAGACCGGGGCGAAGGCGGTGGTGGTGGGCGGTGGCGTAGCGGCGAACCGGCAGTTGCGCGCGGGCCTGGCGGCGGCGTGCGCGGCCGAGGGCGTGGCCCTGCACCTGACGCCCATGTGCTACTGCACGGACAACGGGGCGATGATCGCCGCGCTGGGCTGGCACCTGCTCCAGGCCGGCCGCGTCGATACGCTGAGCGTGGAAGCCATGGCCGGTGCCTGAGCGGATCGGCGAGAAGCCAATTCGGGGGTAATAACCTCCCCTGACCAAAATACCGAATGCCCAAGGCCCAATGACCAATCAATGACCAAGCCCGAAACCCGAACTTTGGCAACGGCGGCGAACCTTCGGTATTCGGTATTCGTCATTCGAGTTTGATTGGTCATTGGTCCTTCGTCATTGGTCATTTCGTCCGCGGCTTTGCTTGGGGGAACCGCTTCCTGACGGGCACGGCTCTGCTTACGGGCGCGCCTCTGGGATCGCTTGGCCAGCGGCGTCTGTCGGCTGATCGATGGTCACCGAGCCGGCGGGCAACAGGTTCACCAGGTCCGGCAGGTCGTAGTACCGCAACACGCCGTGGATGGTGTTGACCAGTTGGTTGCGGGTGATCGGCGTGCGGACCACGTCCACCCACGACTGCAGCCCCCGCACGAGCCGTACCGACGCGAACAGTTGCGGCTCCAGTACGGCGGCGTGCATCGCGGCGACGGTGGCTTCGTCCGTGGCGACGAGATGCACGGTGCGCTGCGGCCCGCCGTCGGCCGCTGCCAGGAACCGGGCACATACCAGGACATCCTCCGCTCTCATGCCGACGTACGATCGGCCGAGCAGATACGCGCGGTAGACGTCCTGCCAGTCGGCCCCGAAGTGGGCGGCCCAGCCCTTGGTATTCTCCAGGCCCTGCGTCTCTCCGATGCCGCGCAAATCCACGGCCAGCACCCGCCGACCGGCTTGCACCAGTTGCTCGATCGGGCCGCCCGGAGCCGCGTCGGCGGCCTTGTTCTCACCATGCAGGTACAGGCACGCCTCCCGCGGCTGGCCGGCCACCTCGAACAGCAGGGCGGGCAGCACGATGCCGGCCTCCGGCTCGATCTTTAGCTTGCGGATGCGGTAGCCATCGCGCGGCACGGTGCCGGCTTCGGTCACCGTGGGCTGGGGCAGAGTTTCGAATGTGCGGATGCCCGCCAACTCGCGGATCTGTGATCGGACCTCGGCGGGTGAGGCCTCCTGCAGGAACGCACGCCGCTTGGCGACCAACTCCGCCTCCAGGTCCGTGTTGAACTCGAAGACCGAGCGGGCACCGTCCATCAGCAGCACCTGCCCGTCGGGCGTGCAGCGCAGCTCCGCCTCGGTGTGTACCGCCTGTTCCGGTTCCTCGATCGCATCGTCGATCTTGAGCAGCCAGCGCCGCATCCAGCGGACCACGCCCACCCGCAGGTGCTGACTGAGGCCGTGCGGGCCGTCCTCCTCGACGAGCGTCACGCGCTCCGGGAAGCCCAGCCGGGTGTAGACCCGCTTGGCCTCGCGGTAGGTCGCCCATGCCCCGTCGATGGCGAAGAAGTCGCCGGTCTTCGTGCCGATGAGCGTCGGCCGCGGAGCCCGCATCAGGACGTAGTCGCCGTGGCCCATCCCGCGGGCGACGGCGGCATAGATGTTCTGCTCGGCATCCTGCGGCCCGAGCTTGTCCAGCAGCCGCGGCAGGCTGGTCAGGAAGCAGGTGGGCGCCGCCGCGACGATGCGTTCATCGAGGGCCATGAGGTAACTGGTCTGGGTACCGCCGCCGGACTGGCCCGCACAGCCGATCGCTCCGGCGTCGATGTCCGGGCGACTGACCAGGTAATCGATTGCCCGGATGCCGTCCCAGATGAAGTAGCTGGCGGCGTTGATGCCCACGAGGATGCTGCTCGTGCCGACGTGGGTATGTTCGAGCGTACCGCCGATGCCGGGCTTGCCGTCCGGCTTGAGCGTCTGGAACCGTTCGCCTTGGCCGATGGGGTCGAAGCACAGGGCCGCCAGGCCGTTGCGGGCCAGCAGGATCGAGAGCCGCTGGTAGTTCTCGTAGGCCTTGGCCTCGCGGGAGTGGCCGCAGGGCACGAGCACGCCCGGGTAGGGCGGCGGGCTGAGCGGCAGGTACATCACGGCAGTGACGTGGAGGCCCGACCGACTCTCGAAGATCACCTTCTCGATCCGGTAGCCCTCGGCGTTGTCTGTCCCAGTGATGCGGGCGTTGAGCGGCGTGCGTTCCGGCCAGCCGCCGAGCTGCTCGATGAAGAAGGTACGCATCGCGTTCTGCCGGGCGGCGATCAGTTCGGGGGTGGTCAGCTCCTCGAGTGCGGCGGCCCGATGCTCGAATGCCGGCTGGGCTTGGCCGTTGAGGTACGCGGTCATCATGGCCGATGGCGAATCCGCGTCGGTGAGCACCTTGAGTTCATCCGCCCCGGCTTGGGCGATGATCGTCGAGCCCAGTACCGCCCGCAGTATGTAACCCAGCATCAGACCACCATCCTTTCCGGCGCGGAACCCGGCGGGGGACCGCGTCCGCGTAGGTTGTACGGTTTCTTCGCGAAGAGGCAAGCCGGTCGCGGGTTTTTGTCGCAAACGCTGAGATCCCGATGCTCAGCATGCCGCGATGGGTGACGGCATGGTGCTCAGCATCCCGTGGATATGGGGCAACGTGTCGGAGAGCGTTTGCCGCTGCCCGGCGCTGCCGATATATTGGGCTCGTTTCAATGGTGTTCGGGATCATCAGGGATATGAGCAGAAAGAAGAAGGTCAACAATACCCGTCAGGCCGGTGAGGAGGCGGCAGCCGAGCCGCCGGCCACGGTGACTGCCAGTCCGGAGCCGCCGCCGGAAGAGCAACCGGTCGAGGCGGAGCCGGCCGACTCGGCGCCCGACCCGGCGGTGGGCGAGCCGGCCGACCCGGCGGCGGGCGTAGCGTCCGATCCATCCGAGCCGTTGCCGGAAGAAGTGCCTGCCGACCCGTCGATGACGGTGGCGGGCGACGAGGAAACCCCGGCCGCCGACCTGGATCTCCAGGAGTTGCCGGATTCTCCGATGCCGGTCTCCGTTTCGCCGGACGGGGACGGGGAGGCGGGGGAAGATCTGGAAGCGTCTCCGGAACCGTCACCGGGCGGCGAGCCGGTCGAGGTGTCCGCCGACGAGATCTCCACCGAGCGGGTGGTCGAGGCCGTGCTCTTCGCAGCGGATGCCCCGCTGCCGCCGCAGAAGATCGTCGCGATTCTCGGAACCGGTACGGTTCGCGAGGTGCGCAAGATCGTCGAGGCTTTGAACCAGAGCTACGCCCGCGGCGGCCACGCCTTTCGCATCGAGGAGATCGCCGGCGGCTACCAGATCCTGACCCTGCCGCAGTACAACACCTGGCTGCGACGGCTCAAGCAGTCCCGGCAGGAATCGAAGCTTTCGCCGGCCGCGATGGAGACTCTGGCCGTCGTCGCCTACAAACAGCCGGTCGTCCGGGCCCAGATCGAGGCCGTCCGCGGCGTCTCCGTGGGCGAAGTGCTCAACCGCCTGCGCGAGCTCGGCCTGGTCAAGATCGTCGGGCGCGACGAGGACGTCGGCCGCCCGCTGCTCTACGGGACCACCCGGCGATTCCTCGAAACCTTCGGTCTGTCGAGCCTTGAAGACCTGCCGGCCGTCGAAGAACTCCAGATGCCCAAGTGAATGTTGGAATTGGGAATGGAGAATTGGGAATGGAGTCTCGTCCGGGACCGAGCGAACTTGTTCGTGGATGAGGACCGAACAAACTTGTTTGTGGACTGGGCCACGCACGCGAGGCACTGCTCAAAGAGCAGTGGCACACAGGAGATTGTCGAGCCTCGAAGCGGCAAGCCGGTAGGGCGATGTGACTCGCTGCTCCAGTCACTCGCTCACGTGCTTACTCGCACTCGCTCGCTCACTTGCTTACTTGCTCACTTGCTTACTCGCTCACTTGCTTACTCGCTCACTCGCTTACTTGCTCACTCGCTTACTCGCTCACTTGCCGCCTCGCCGCCTTCATTCCGCAAAGAGCGACGGCGGGATCGGCCGGCCGACCGTGCCTTCCTGGCCAAGACGGGCATTAACCAGCTTTCGGTAGTCGGCGCGAGCGGCGTCCCACCAGGGTTTAATCGGATGATTGGCCAGACGCAGAGCGGCGATGGCGCTGCGGGCGGCAAAAGCGGCGTCGGCGGCGGAGTCGTCGATGCACAGGGCCGCTGCGCTGGCGGCGGCAGCGGCGGCGGCGCGGGCCGCTTCGACCATCGGAGCGGCGGCGTCGGTGTCCTCATGCGAGTAAGCGGCCTTGAGCGAAGCGGTCCGCAGCGTGCGGATGCGCGACAGGGCCCGCGAGACCGACGCGGGCGCCGGCTCGTCCGCGGGCTCGGTCAGCGTGGCCTCGGCCATGACCAGGGCCCGCTCGACACGCGGGTCGGGGGTGAGGAACTGAACGCGGCGGGCGCACCGGCAAGCCCAGCAGACGATCGCCCGCTGCGGAAGCGTCAGAAGCTGCTTGCGGACGGCGGCGACGTTGACGCGCAAGCCGCGGTGCTGCGGCTCCGGCTCGATCTCGATGTCGGGCTCGAACGGCGGTTGACTGAGCAGGGCATCCGCCAGGGCCGCCGCCGTGGGGAACCGGTCCTGCGGATTCTTGGCCAGACACCGGAGGATCACGCCGGCCAGCCCCGCCGGGATGGCCGACCGCCACATGCTCGGGTCCGGCGGCGGATCGGAGATGTGCTTGAGCATGATGGCGAACGGGCTGCCCTCTTCGGCTTCAAACGGCAGCCGTCCGGTCAACAGCTCGAACAGCGAGACGCCGAGCGAATACACGTCGCTGGCCGGCGCGACCCGTTCGCCTTTGCACTGCTCGGGACTCATGTAGCCCGGCGTGCCGATCTGCTGCCCGACTCCCGTCAGCCACGTCGTGCCCTCGACGACCATGATCGTGCCGAAATCGGCAACTTTGATCCGTTCCTGGGCGTCCAGCAGCAGGTTGGAGGGCTTGATGTCGCGGTGGATGACTCCGACGGCGTGGGCCGCCCCCACCCCCGAGGCGGCCTGGACAACGAGGGCGACGGCCTCTTCGACGGCCATCTCCTGCCGAGCGGCCCGGACCTCGTTGAGCCGGTCCCGCAGACTGCCGCCCGGCAGGTACTCCATCACGATCGCGCTCAGGGGGCCATCGGTGGTGAAGTCCAGGATCCGCACCACGTGCTCGTGCTCGATGCGGGCCATGCTGCGGGCCTCGCGCTCCAGGCGGGCACAGATGCCCTGATCGGCCCGGTACTGGGGCTTGAGGATTTTGAGAGCGACCTGCCGGCCTGAGGCGATGTCCCGGCCCTCGTATACCCGGGCCATGCCCCCCTCGCCCAGCAGACGCTCAATCCGGTATCCCCCGAGGTGTTGGCCCTGGAGTTCTTCGTGGCACCGCTCGGAGCCGGTGGCCCGCCGCGTGAGCACCACGCGCAGGTCATCGACCAGGACGGTTTCCTCCGGGTCGAGGTCCGCGGGCGGATCGAGACGCGGGCCCGGCGGAGTCGGGTCATCGGCGTTGGACGGTGGCAAAGCGTCGGTCATGATCTCACCCGGTCGATGCCAACCCCCCGGTCGCATTCTGCAACCAGGGGGAATGGAGAATGAGGAATGGAGAATTGAGAAAAAGCCACCTTCCATGCCTGCC
>CAZEEJ010000172.1:0-12853 GCA_964511155.1 uncultured Planctomycetales bacterium
ATCGCCCGCACCGGAAGGCCGCTCAGACGGCCAAGCCGAATCGCGAAGCCGCCACGAAGGCGAAGTAAAGCCGACAGAGGGACGCCCGGAAACATGGACACCATGCAATACATCGTGATCCCCGCTGCGGCGTTGTTGACCTCCGGCCTGACGCTGTTCTCCGGGTTCGGGCTTGGCACGCTGCTGCTGCCCGCCTTCGCCCTGTTTTTCCCCGTCGAGATGGCCGTAGCCCTGACCGCGATCGTGCACTTTCTGAACAACCTCTTCAAGCTGTGGCTGCTCGGTCGATGGGCCCACTGGCGAATCGTACTGCGGTTCGGCATCCCCGCGATTTTCGCCGCTCTGGCGGGTGCGGGGCTGCTCCTGCTGCTCAGCGGGCAGCAGCCGCTGGTGACCTATCGCCTCGGCGGGCGGGAGTTCGCCATCCTGTGGGTCAAGCTGGTGATGGCCGTCGTCATGTTCGCGTTCGCCCTGATCGAAGTGCTTCCCCGGTTCGCCCGCTTACAGTTCGACCAGCGATACCTGCCCATCGGCGGGATCATCAGCGGTTTCTTCGGCGGCCTGTCGGGACACCAGGGGGCGATGCGCGCGGCCTTCCTCATTCGCTGCGGCCTGAGCAAGGAGGCTTTTATCGCGACCGGCGTGGTCATCGCCTGCCTGGTGGATGTGACCCGGCTTTCCGTCTACGCGATGCACTGGCGCGTGACCGGCATTGGCGAGAACATCGGCTTGCTGATCGCGGCGACGTCGGCGGCGTTTCTGGGCGCCTTCATCGGCAATCGCCTCATCAGGAAGACTACACTCAAGATGGTGCAGATTCTGGTGTCCGTCATGCTGATCCTGATCGCCGTCGGCTTGGCGGCCGGAGTGATATAGCAGGACGCCGCCAAACCGTAGCGGCCGCCCCCCGTGGCGGCCGGCGCGTCGATCGCAACACAATGCACGAGATCATAACGATGGGAATGACATGGCCTGCTCGCACTCGAGCATCGCGAGCCCACCCTCGCCGAGGCGAGGATGGGCCACCCGGCCGCCACGGGGGGCGGCCGCTACTGCCGCGGCATGGTTCCGCACGGAGACCCGAACCACAACCGTAAAGGAGATCGACATGCATGCAAACGCTGATTGGACGCAGTTCCCGAAACGGGCAGCCACCCTGAGCCTCCTGGCTCTGATTCTGCTCACCATCGGCTGCTCGTCCACGCGTGGGCCGCTGGGGCCGGTGATCGAGCCGGACGAACTGGCTCGCCGGCTCCAGGGCAAACCCGCGGAACGCCTGGTCGTTCTCGACGTCCGTGACGCGGCCGCCTACGCCAGCGGCCACGTTGCCGGCGCGGTGCGCGTCGATCCGGATCTGTGGAAGCAGGAGAGCCTGACGGAAGGAACCGGCCTCAACCACGAGACGATGTGGCGCGGCCGCATCGGGGCCCTGGGCGTCAGCGGGCGCGAGCCGGTGGTGATTTACGACGATGGCCGCATGACCGAGGCGGCCCGCGTCTGGTTCATCTTCCAGCACTTCGGCGTGCCTGAGGCCGGCGTGCTCAACGGCGGATACCCGGCCGCGGTGCCGTTCATTGCGGAAGGTCGCATACCGGCCAACGGCGAGCCCACGATACCCAGGCCGACCGCTTTCGATCCCCCCGTCGGCAACAGCACACGGATCGGCCTCGTCGACCGCCAGCACGTGCGTCAGGCCGTCGAACGTGGTGAAGCCCGGGTCCTCGACGCACGCACTCGCGAGGAATACACCGGGCTGGATCTTCGCAGGAATCTTCGCGGCGGCCACATCCCCAACGCCATCAACCTGCCACACAAACAGTTGCTCGACGAGCAGGGCCGCGTGAAATCGCCTGACGCGCTGGCCGCCCTGCTGAAAGAGGCTGGCTTCCAGCGTGGGCAGCCGGTGATCACCCATTGCGACGGCGGCGGCCGGGCCTCCCTGGCTGCCCTCGCCGCGGAACACGCCGGCTTCGGCCCGGTCATGAACTACTACCTCAGCTTCGGCGACTGGGCCGCCGACGCAACCTGCCCGCTGGAGAGGTAAGCCATGAAGCTTCGTGAAAGTGGCATGCCTGAGGAGCGGTATTGGGAGTCGCTGTTCAACGTGCCGCTGATCCTTGACCGCCTGGGCATCGACTCGAACCTGCGGGACGTCGCCGAACTCGGCTGCGGCTACGGCACCTTCACGATCCCCGTGGCCCAGCGCGTGCGCGGTACCGTCCAGACATTCGACGTGGAAGCCGACATGATCGCCCGTACTCGCGAGCGCGCCACCGAGGTCGGACTGACGAACATTGTGTGCACGAATCGCGACGTCTGGCAAGAAGGCTACGGACTGCCCCTTGACTCCATCGACGCCTGCCTACTCTTCAACATCCTCCACGGCGAAGACCCCGCCCACCTGCTGCGGCTGTCCACGGAGATTCTCCACCCCGGCGGGCTCATCCTGGTCATTCATTGGCGGTACGATCGCGACACACCGCGTGGGCCGTCGATGGACATTCGCCCGCGGCCGGAGCAGATCCCCGCGTGGACCGCGGCCGCCGGGTCGCTGGAAACACTCGGCGAGATGATCGATCTCCCGCCCTGGCACTACGGCTGGCGACTGCGACGGACCAGCAACCTGGCTGGCTAAGGAGGGTTGGATCGGTAATGGTCGCCATAGCGACCTCTTCGTGTTCTTGGTGCTCTTCGTGGTGCACATGAATTGAACCACGAAACACACGAAGAGCACGAAGGCAGGAAGCGGCCTCGAAGACGGCTCGGCTGATCTTTCATCGGCGTTTATCGGCGTGCATCGGCGGTTCCATACTCTTTGGGTTGCGGGCGAAGTCCGCGCCGTGTAATCTGCGGATTGATCGGCTCTTATGATTGCGTCCCGCGTTCATATCGGTCGCTTTGAGATAATAGGATCGAAGAGAGGAATCCACTGATGAAACCTACCCTGAGACTGATCGCGGTCCTGTTCGCCGCGATGACCGTTCATGCAAACGGGCCGGCGGTCCCGGCGGTTCACGAGGCCGATGTCATCGTTTACGGCGGCACGTCGGCGGGGGTCGCGGCCGCGGTGCAGGCGGCGCGGACGGGCCATTCGGTGATCCTCGTCGGCCCGGACCGGCACCTGGGCGGGCTGTCCTCCGGCGGGCTCGGGTTCACCGACACCGGCCGGAAAGAGGTCATCGGCGGTATCGCCCGCGAGTTCTATCACCGCATCTACCTGCACTATCAGAAGCCCGAGGCCTGGGCCTGGCAGAAACCGGATGAGTATGGTAATCGCGGCCAGGGCACCCCCGCCATTGACGGTGCCGAACGCACCATGTGGATCTTTGAGCCCCATGTCGCCGAGAGGGTGTTCGAAGACTTCATCCGCGAGCATCACGTCCCCGTCCATCGCGACGAGTGGCTGGACCGTGAGAAAGGCGTCCGCAAGGATGGCACCCGCATCACCGCCATCATCATGCTCAGCGGCAAGACGTACAACGGCAAAATGTTCATCGACGCCACCTACGAAGGCGACCTCATGGCCGCCGCCGGTATCGACTACCACGTCGGTCGCGAAGCCCGGAGTACCTATGACGAGCAGTGGAACGGCGTGCAGACCGGCGTGCTGCATCACCGGCACCACTTCGGCGTGCTCGAACAGAAGATCAGTCCGTACGTCGTACCCGGCGACCCCGCCAGCGGGGTCCTGCCGCGCATCAGCACAGAACCCCCCGGCGAATGCGGCCGGGGCGACCACCGCGTGCAGGCCTATTGCTTCCGCATGTGCCTGAGCGATCACCCCGACAACCGCGTGCCGTTTGCCAAACCCGAGAGCTACGACCCGGCCCAGTACGAACTGCTCGTGCGTATATTCGAGGCCGGCTGGCGCGAGACGTTCGATAAGTTCGACGCCATCCCGAACCGCAAGACCGACACCAATAACCACGGCCCCTTCTCGACCGACAACATCGGCATGAACTACGACTACCCGGAGGCTTCCTACGAACGCCGTCGCGAAATTATCCGCGAGCACGAAACCTACCAGCAGGGCTGGCTCTACTTCATCGCCAACGACCCGCGCGTGCCGGCCGACGTGCAACAGGAGATGCGCCGCTGGGGCCTGGCCAAGGACGAGTTCGCCGCCAACGGCCATTGGCCGCACCAGATCTACGTCCGCGAGGCCCGGCGCATGGTCGGCACGTTCGTCATGACCGAGAATGAGCTGATGAAAAAGCGGCCCACGCCCGATTCCGTCGGCATGGGCTCGTATACCATCGACTCGCACAACGTGCAGCGCTACATCACGCCGGAGGGCTACGTGCAGAACGAGGGGGACATCGGCGTCGGGCTCAAGGAACCTTACGAGATCGCCTACGGCGCGCTTGTCCCGAAGAAGGGCCAGTGCGACAACCTGCTGGTGCCCGTGTGCGTCTCCAGCTCGCACATCGCCTTCGGCTCGATCCGCATGGAGCCGGTCTTCATGATCCTCGGGCAGAGCGCGGCCACCGCAGCGTCACTGGCCATCCACGACGGTTGCGCCGTGCAGGACGTGGACTACCCCCGCCTGCGCCAGCGCCTCCTGGCCGACAAACAACGCCTCGCAATGCAGAACTGAGGTTGCGACCAGACCCCCTGCCGCTTGCGGCTTCGCACGACACCCGTTGACGGTCAGTACCAGCGGAGAAGGACGCTCAATCCTCGGCCTCGTCCTGATCGTCGTCGTCCTCCGGCGGCAACTCGTCGCTGCTCGGCTTGGCCAGTTGAGCGAGTACGTCGTCGAGGATCTGACGCATTTCATCGTTGGTCAGCGGATCGGTGCGCAATTCATCCGCGATTGCCGGACGGGTCTGCAGTAGTGCCATCAGATCCCCGCGGTCCTGCACCCGTTTGACCGGGTCGCGCGGCCAATCGGTCCGTTGCGTCCGCAGCTTGGCGAGGGCCAGCATCGCCGGTGTTGTGAAGCGGATGGGTTGGCCATCAATGGTCTCCGTCTCGTACTGCTCGACGAGACGCGAGAAGCGCGTGTCCACGTTGATATCCACTTCCACGTTGGACGCAGGGTGATGCAGCTTGATGTGTCGGCGATGGTCGAAGACCAGCTCGAATCCGTACCGACCCCAGGGCTGGTCCTTCTTGAGCCGCTCGAACGGTTGCCGAAGCGAGACGATATCTACGTCCATCGTCGGGCGGGTCTCGATATTGTAGAGCTGAACCGCCAGGCCCCCCGTGACCGCATACGGCACCGCATAATCGTCAAACATCCGCACCACGGCACGGAGCGTTTCCCGCTTGTCCTGCTGAAGATCATCGCGCAAAACGAAGTTCTCCCGCTTGAACACTTCCGCCAGACGCAGGCTGGTAACCGCGTTGTCCATAACCGTCAAACCCGCTGCGCCAGGTAACCCACGGTATCGAAGATTGTACCACTCGCGCTCACTGGAGCCTGCTCCCGGCCTCGACGACCTGCGGGGTGTCAAACTCGAGGGCGTACGCTCTGGATTCGAGCTGTGCCTCCTCGATCGCTTTGAAGAGGGAATCGTAGATGCGCCGTTGCAGGGCCTGCGCGTCGGATCGGCTTTCGGCGTCAATGACGAAGGCCCAGCGGATGGACTTTTGATGATACAGCGCTCGGGTGGGACGGGGTTCAACGCGGGAGACGGCACGCAGCATGGCATTGCCGTCGGCTTCGGGATGCTCGCCGCCGCCGCGGCTCAGGTCCACCCAGAACTCCATGAGCCATTGCGTCATCGAACGTCCTCACATTGCTTTGCAGGACACGGAGGAGCGAAGCCGTAGTACCCACTAACCCGATGCTTCGTTGGATTCCTGCCGTCCGCGGATTCGCTCGATGGCCTGCTCCAGGCTGATGTCATCCAACCACTGGTGGCGATCACGGGTATAGTCACCGCTACCCGACTCGTACTGCATCAGAAAACGAAGGGCGTCTGCCGGACCCAGCCGGTCAAGAAGTGCGTGAAACCCTTCGCGCCGGACCTGCGCATCAGTCCGTAGAGACTCTCCGGTCGCCATCAGGGCATCTCCAGAATCCAGGCGGCAGGGTTGGCCACCCTGCCCCGTGGCCTGGGAGTGATTCGCCCGGCCCGGTTCAGGAAACCATCGTCCACTGTAAACAGAATATCACACCCATGCCGTTCCGCCAAGGCCAGATGAATGGCGTCAAACCCTCCAAGACCTTGCTCGCGGTAGACCACGGCCAGCCGCTTGGCCTCCTGGTCCAGCAACAGGCGTTCCGCCGCCGACCCCAGCATCATGAGAATGAGTCGACGGCGTTCCTCATGGGGACTCGCGATGACCTCTTCTTCGATCGCCGGGCTTGAGCACCACGAATGAACACCTTGTGAACACCCGTCGAGAACGGCCAGCACCGCGGTCGTCTCAAGGCGGATTCGCGCTTGTGATTGGTCATCGAATGGGCGGGCGAGACAGCACACGTCCAGATAAAGTCTCATCACCGCGATTCCCGCAATCTCGCCGTGTACGCTGACTTCACAACCTGGCCGTCGGGCGACAAGTGGTTGTGATCACCTTGCCCACAGCCGCATGACAGCGGCTTTCGGAGCTAGAGATTCATGGTCATCAGGAACTCCGCGTTGGTACGGACCTTGGCCAACCGGCTGCGAAGCAGCTCGACCGCCTCGACCGGGTTCATGTCGCTGAGGATGCGGCGGAGCTTGAAGGTCAACTCCAGCTCTTCCTTGGCCAGCAGCAGCTCCTCCTTGCGGGTGCCGCTGGCGGCGATGTCGATGGCCGGCCAGACGCGGCGGTCCACCAGACGGCGATCCAGGTGCAGCTCGGCGTTGCCGGTGCCCTTGAACTCCTCGAAGATGACCTCGTCCATCTTGCTGCCGGTGTCCACCAGGGCCGTCCCGATGATGGTCAGCGAACCGCCCTCCTCGATGTTGCGGGCCGCTCCGAAGAACCGTTTGGGCTTCTGCAACGCATTGGCATCCACACCACCGGTCAGGATCTTGCCCGAGTGCGGGACCTCGGTGTTGTACGCCCGGGCCAGCCGGGTGATCGAATCGAGCAGAATGACGATGTCCCGCCCGTACTCGACCATGCGCTTGGCCTTCTCGATGACCATCTCCGCCACCTGAACGTGGCGGCTGGCGGGCTCATCGAAGGTCGAGGAGATCACCTCGGCCTTGGTCGCCCGCTGCATCTCGGTGACCTCTTCCGGCCGCTCGTCGATCAGCAGGATGATCACGTAGGCGTTGGGTTCATTGGCGCTGATCGCGTTGGCCATCTTCTGCAGCAACACCGTCTTGCCGGTCCGCGGCGGGGCCACGATCAACATACGCTGCCCCTTGCCGATCGGCGTGACCATGTCCACCACGCGCATGTTGATCTCGTCGGACGTGGTTTCGAGCCGCAGGCGGCCGTCCACGCCCAGCGTCGGGGTCAGCGGGTCCTTGGGCCCCGGGTGCAGCGGAGTCAGGTCCTCGAAGTTGGTCTTCTCGGTCACCCGCTCGGGGTCCTCGAGGTTGATCGCCTCGACGCGCAGCAGGGCGAAGTAACGCTCCGACTCCTTGGGTGGGCGGATCTGGCCGGCCACGATGTGCCCGGTCTTGAGCCCGAACCGCCGGATCTGCGACGGACTCACGTAGATGTCGTCCGGGCAGGGCAGGTAGTTGTACTCCGGGTTGCGCAGGAAACCGAACCCGTCCGGCAGGATCTCGAGCACCCCCTCGCCGTACATCAGGCCGTTCTGCCGGATGCGCTCCTTGAGAATGCGGAAGATCAGCTCGGACTTGCTCAGCCCCGTGTAGTCCAGCAGCCCTTCGTTCTTGGCGATCTCGTGCAGGGCATCCACGGCCAGCTTCTGCAGGTCCTTGATGTGCAGTTCCCCGCGCTTGACCTCCTCGTACTTGGCGTGCGTTTCCGCATCGATCGCCGACTGGGGACTGGGCGCCGGAGCCGCCGGGCGGACCACGACCTCCTCGCGGGCGGGCTCCTCCTCGGCCTCGACGGCCGTGTCGTTGGCCACGGCAACCGGGGTCTCTTCGAGGAGATCCTCGGGAGTGTCCTCGACTGGCTTCTTACGGCCGATGATCCGACCGCCCGACCGCACGCCTTTGTTCCTTGGCTTGTCACTGGCTTTCGCCATGTACCGATCCTCCTACGGATGACAAAACGGGCCTTTGGCCCTTCGTGTGTTGGTGATCCAGAACAGCGGCTCAACTGGCCGCCCTAACCAAACCGGCACTCCACGCGGATCACGATGGCGGGCTTACGCACCGGAGAGTATTCGGGAAAAGACCTCCGCGACCTGTTGTCGCAGAGCGTTCATATCGGAGTTGTTCTCCACCGTATAATCGGCGCTCGCTCGCTTCAAGTCCAGCGGATTCTGAAGCTTCTCCAGACGCTCCAGATCCTCGACGCCCCACCCGCGCCTCTGACACACCCGGGCCTGCCGGACCGCCCCCGCCGCCTCGACAAAAACGACACAATCGCACCGCTCCGCCAAGCCCACTTCGAACAGCAGCGGGGCATCCCACACAATGGCCCGGACACCGGGATCCGCCTGCCAGCCCGCGATCAGGGCCGCGGTCCGCCGGGCAATGCGGGGATGAACAAGCCCTTCCAGTTGCTTCAGGGCCTGCGGGTCTTCCCGGACGATCCGGCGGATGGCGTCGCGGTCCGCCCGGCCGTCCGGCTGGGTCACCACATCCCCCCACCATTGCCGCAGTTGATCCAGGACTTCCCGGGTGTTCAGTTCCTCGTGGTTTAACCGGTCGGAATCGATCACCGCAGCGCCAAGCTCCGCGAAGATCGCAGCCACGGTGCTCTTGCCGGCACCAATGCCGCCGGCCAGACCGATGATCGGTTTGCCGGCCTTGTCCACCCTCGCCGCCTTTCCGCTCGGCGCGGTCAACGCCTGCCTGAACCGCCCTGCTGCCGGATGCCGATTCGGAACGGAACGACCGTCCGGGGCCCGAAGGCACCGGTCGAGCGATGAGGGCTGTGCAGGTGCTCCCCCCATGGGAGCCGCGTCATCCGGCCTCTCGGCTGAACGATTCAGGCATCGGAATCAGTCCCGTGAGACCGGCGAGTGCTGATAAGTGACGTCCGAAGGCAACAAGCTTTGTGGTTGACCCGACTGACGCCGCCCGAAGGACTCAACAACGCGTCTTGGCGCCAGTAGTATATCCGGGCCACCCGCAGTTGTCACCCCCCTGATTCACCCGAAAAAAGTTTTCGGGAAACCGCCCCTTCCCAGCCCGCCGGGCCACCCTTCCAGCTATCTAACACGTTACGAGAAAACGGGTTGCACCGCAAGGCCCCGCCAAGCGAGCCCTCGCGAACCTCAAAACGAGTGGTACGCGACCAACTCCACCCAGTTGCCGGCCGGGTCCTGCAGAGCCAGCCGCCGGTCGAAAGCAGTCCACCCGCGTGACCAGGTGAAGGGGATCGCCCTGTCCGCCAGCTCCTCCGCCGAGGCCGCCAGGCTGGCCACCTCGACCAGCAACTGTCGCCGCGGCGGGGGCTCGCGGTGCCGGTCGGTGATGGCCACAATCAGCCGCGGACCGGTCCGCGGACGCCCCAGAAAGACCAATTCGGGAGCCCCATCGCCGTCGAGGGGCTCAAAGCCGACGAAACTCTCATAAAACTCAAGGACCCTGGTCCGGGCGTGCGGCGGCGCGGTCATCCGCACGTCGGCAATGGCGAGTATTCGAGGCGTATCCATGACAACGGCGGTTTGGCGCCCCCCCCGGCCGGCCAAGCCCGATGGTGCACCGGCGTCTCATCAATTCTGTCCGAGCGCCGGCGTTGTGGCAAGCGAACAGCCTGATTGCGACCTCGACGCCGTGTCCGTGCAGAGCCGCGACCGTAAGGGAGCGGAGGTCGTGTGCTTGGCCTCCCCGTCCAGGAACCGCTTTCGTACCCTCTGCCTTCTGCCTTCGTGCCTTCGTGCCTTTGTACTACAAAGGTCACGATTCTTCTCCGGCCGCGAAGATTCTCCGCGACCCGGGGACTCACCGTGGCGCGGGCCAGGCCGTCCGTCTCTTATCGGCGTTCATCGGCGTCCATCGGCGGTTCGGCACACTCCTTGGGTTGTGGGCGGAGCCCACGCTGTGCCTTTGTGCCTTCCGCCCTTCTGCCTTTGTACCTTCTGCCTTTGTGCCCTATACTCCTGCATCGGTCCAGGATTGCTCCCGGCGGACAGAAGCGATCATGCCCCAGATCAACGTCTTACCCGATTTGCTGGTCAACAAAATTGCCGCTGGAGAGGTCATTGAGCGGCCGGCCAGCGTCATCAAGGAGCTGGCGGAAAACAGCCTGGACGCCGGGGCCACGCGGATCGAGGTCGCCGTCGAGCAGGGCGGGTGCAAGCTCATCCGGATCGTGGACGACGGTGTGGGCATGGATGCGGAGGATCTGGGCCGGTCCATCCTCCCGCACGCGACCAGCAAGCTGCGTACCGAAGACGACCTCTTCGCGATCCGGACGATGGGCTTCCGCGGTGAGGCCCTGGCGAGCGTCGGGGCGATCGCTCAGCTTCGCATCGTCTCACGGCAAGCCGCGTCGGACGCCGCGCATGAGATCCGTGTGGCCGGCGACCGCATCGAACCGGTGGCCCTGGCGGCCGGTCCGCCCGGCACCACCGTCGAGGTCCGCGAGTTGTTCTTCAACGTGCCCGCCCGGCAGAAGTTCATGCGGACCGCCCAGACCGAGATGGGCCACATCACCGAACAGGTCGCCCGCATCGCCCTGGCCCATATCGCGGTCGAGTTCCGCCTGACGCACAACGGACGCGAGGTCTACCACCTCCGCCCGGCAAGCGACATGCGCTCGCGCATCGCGGACCTGTACGGGGCCGAGTTGGCCGACGCCCTGCTCGCGTTCGAGCGCGACGAACGCGGGCTGAGGATCCGCGGCTATGCCGGCCTGCCCGCCGACGCCCGCTCGTCGGCCAAGTGGCAGTACATCTTCCTCAACGGCCGCTACATCCGCGACCGCTTCATTTCCCACGCCGTCCGCGAGGCCTATCGCGGTTTGATGGAGCCCAGCCGCTACCCGGTTTTTTTTGTCCGCATGGAGGTCGATCCGGCCGGCGTGGACGTGAACGTGCATCCCACCAAGAGCGAGGTCCGCTGGCGCGACTCGAACGTGGTCTACTCGCAGGTGCTGTCGGCGTTGCGGGATCGGTTCCTGTCGGCCGACCTGACGCCCGCGTATCGGCCGGGAGCCGCGGCCCTCTCATCGGGCGAGCGTGGCGAGGATGTGGCGGAAGGCGGGCTCAGCGACGAGCAGGACGCCCAGCGACGGCAGCGCATCCGCGAGTCGATGGCCGACTTCTTCAAGCGGCAGGCGCCCGGCAGCGTGCCGCCCGGTCCTGAAACCCGTCCGTCGTGGCCGCCTTCCGGGCCACGTCCCGATCGTTCGCCGGGTGCGGGGCAGTTTTCCATGCCCGCCGACCCCCGGCTCTGGCCGCCGGCCGGGGGATACGCGCAGCCCGCGTCGCCGCCCGTCAGTCACGAGTGGGCCGACGTGCACGGTGTCGAGCGCACGCTGCCCGCCTACCGCAACACCATCCAGATCCACGACGCCTTCCTCGTGGCCGAGACCGCGGACGGCCTCACCATCATCGACCAGCACGCCCTGCACGAGCGGGTGCTGTACGAGCAGTTCTCGCGGCAAATCGCCCGCGGGCCGCTCGAATCGCAGCGGTTGCTGCTGCCCGAGACGGTCGACGTGACGCCCGACGAAGTCGCCCTGCTCGATACCCACGGCGAGCTGTTCGGCCAGTTGGGCTTCGAACTCAGCGCTTACGGCCCGAGCACCATCGCGGTACATGCCGCCCCCAGCCTGCTCAAGCCGGACCGGGTCGGCGAGTTCCTGCGCGATGCGTTCGGCCGGCTGGCGGATCGCGAGGCACCCGCTTCGGCCGAGCTGTTGCTCGACGCCCTCATCAGCATGATGGCCTGCAAGGCCGCGGTGAAGGCCGGCGACCCGCTGTCGTCGCAGGAGATTGAGGCCCTCATGGCCAAACGCGACCTCGTCGAACGCTCCAGCAACTGCCCCCACGGCCGCCCCACCTCGCTTAACCTCTCTCTGGCCGACCTCGAGAAACAGTTCAAGCGGACCTGAGCCCACGCCGCGACATCAATGCCCAACGACGAATGACCGATCAAGTCAACTCGTTGACGGTAGGACCGAGTCAGCTTGTTGATGGAATCCGGAATCACTCCTGTTCTATGATAATCTCCAGGTCCGGGCCGGGGGCGAGGAGGATCACGGCGCCGGTGCCGTCGACGGCGTAGGCGTCGGCCAGGAGAAGGCGGACCGTGCCGCTGCCGGGGGCGATGTCCAGACGCAGCGTGGCGACGATCCATTCGCCGGCCTCGGTCAGGCCGGGCGTCAGGCCGCCGAGCGCCGCCGCCGTGACGTACAGCCCGTCCTCGGCTTCCGTCGGATCATCCGTCGCTTCCGCCGCATCATCCACGGCCGGATCGGCTGTTTCCGCGGCATCATCCGTCGTCGCGGCCAAATCGCCGGTCATCGTGGCCACGTCGGCCGCGGGCAGCTCGATCGGGCCGGCCAGGCCGGACAGCTCCAGCACGTCCGTCCACACCGCCACCACCGTGGCACCTTCAAGCTCGGCCGCGTCCGTGCCCAGGGCCATCGCCCCATCCGCGTGCACCGTGTACCACTCCATGATGCCGAAGTCGTACCCGCCGCCCTGTTCGCACGTGCTCGCGTCGGCCGAGCAGGCGACGTTGCCCTCGACCGTCCAGTCGGCCGTAGCCACGCTGACCGCCTTGGCCGCATCCGCACCCAGCCGACCCGCGTACGCCCGCACCGGCCCGTCGGCCGCCAGGACCACGTCCACCCACACGCTCCCGCC
>CAZEEJ010000173.1:0-12756 GCA_964511155.1 uncultured Planctomycetales bacterium
CTGAAGAAATCTTCGCACGGCGCGAAGAAATCAACCGTTAGTGGTACAAAGGCAGTGGGCAGTGGGCAGTGGGCAGTGGGCAGGAGGCGGGCGGCGCGGCGGGGGGCGTGCGTTCGTGTCGGCGAGGCTGGTCTGGCGGGTCGATCTACTCCGTCGCAGGCTGGTTCTCGGGTTGATCGGGCACAGTGCCTTCACGACCCAACACGAACCATCGCTGCAGGACTTCGGCAAGTTGCTGACGGACGCGCTCGTCGCCGGTTCGGCTTTCGATGAATTCTTTGAATCGTGTCGCCGCTTTTTCACGGCGGACGTCGACGCGGTCCAGCAGTTTCAGGCATGACTGAGGGGCCGGCGGGATGGTCACGTCGCCGGTGACGCCGAGATTTGCCAGCCGGGCGATCAGCTCCGCCTGCCCGCGTGATTGGCAATCCACATGGACGGTCCGGGCCTTGCCGAAATAGACGGTGTTGTCGCCAAACAGAGGGTTGTCCACCGAGATCACAAGGAGGTCGTCGATGGAACGCAGGCGGATCAATACAGAACTGGGTATCGCGCTGGCGGCACTGTTTGCAGCCACTGTCTCTCACGCCCAAGCCCGCGGGCCGGCCGGCCATGAGCAACCCCTGGAGATCGGCGCGCGTCGCCAGGTGTTCATCGACGGGCGGTTCCTGGCCCGGTCCTACAACGTCGAGCTGCGCACCCACGCCCCGGTCAAAACAGGCGAGCGGAATGTCAAGCACGACCGCCCCTGGGAGGTCGGCGGCATCGGCCCTTACAGCAACGTGCTCAAGGAGGGAGACACCTATAGGATGTGGTACCAGGTTATGACCAGCGTCCAGTGGCACATTGACCGGGAGGCGGGGGCCGTGTGCTACGCCGAGTCCACCGACGGTATCCACTGGGAGAAGCCGAACCTCGGCCTTATCGAGTTCAACGGCTCGAAGGATAACAACATCGTGCTGGGCCACGGCGCCGGCGGTGTGCGCATCGGCCAGGACGGCGGGCTGGTCTTCATCGACCCCAAGGCGCCGCCTGACCAGAAGTACCGCCTCTTCATCAACCACCGGCCAACCGGGCCGGGCATCCACGTCTTCAGCTCGCCCGATGGGCTCCGATGGGAATTGACCCACCCCAACGCGGTGCAATACCGCCCGCAGGAACGCGGCCATCACCTCGACTCACAGAACGTCATCTTCTACGACGATCGCATCGACAAGTACGTTTTTTATGGTCGCAAGAATCTCAACCAGCGCGGTTCGCAGGGGCGCTCCATCGCCCGCGGAGAGTCCGATACGCTCACCGGCTTCCCCGATCTCCAGGATATGCCCTCGGTGATCTACCCCGACAACTTCGGCCCGACCCTCGGGGCGACCCAACTCGTCGACTACTACAAGAGTGCGGCCATCAAGTACCCGTGGGCGCAGGACGCGTACTACATGTTCCCCGAAACGTACTACCACTACGTAGACGCCAAGATCCAGGGGTTGCCCGGCGGTCTGCCGACCAACGCCGGCCCGCTCGACACCCAGTTTGCCGCCAGTCGCGACGGCGTTGTCTGGGAACGTTACGACCGCAGACCTTTCGTGGCCCTCGGTCAGAAAGGCGAGTTTGACTGGGCCTCCGCGCGCATGATCCACGGCCTGGTCCCCTCGGTCGATGACCGCTACATGTACCTGTACTACCGTGCCAGCGACTGGCTTCACGGGTGGGACCGCAACCCGGAGAACAAACGCATGTTGACCGAAGCCGGCCTGGGCGCCGACCAGAATATCGCCGTCCTGAGCCGCGTGGTGCTGCGAAAGGACGGGTTCGTCTCCGTCCGCGGCGGCTATGCGGGCGGGTCGTTCACCACCCCCGTGCTCATCTTTGACGGCGCCCGGCTGGTGCTCAACATTGACACGTCGGCCACGGGTTTCGCGCGGGTTGGCATCATCCGCGAGGACACCGGTGCGATTGCCGGCTACGATGATGTGGGCGTCGAGAAAAGCGGCTTCGGCGCGGAATACTGCGACCTTATCCATACGGCCAACGACACGAACTACGTCGTCAAGTGGGGCGGCAACAGCGATGTGCGTGCATTGGCCGGAACCCCCATACGCCTCCACTTTGAGCTGCACAACTGCGATCTGTATGCCTTCGAGTTTCGTCAGTGACGTAACCGTTCACGGGGCGCCAGGGCCGTAGGGATCGCTTGAATGTACCGGGTGTTCGTGGGCTCACCTGGGTGCCGGTTTGATCGGCGTTCATCGGCGTGTATCGGCGGTTCATCACCTTCTCCCGGGGGACGAGAGGGAAGAATCCGAACCGCCGATGAACGCGGATAAACGCCGATGGGAGACCCGCGGGGCCGCTTCCAGGCCACGCAACCGTTCGCGAGTAGAACCTCCGGGAGTCACCATTGAACAAGGAGGTAACTGAGGAAACAGAGCGGTCGGTCTGTCCTCTGTTCGCTCTGTTCCCTCCGTGTTCAAAACCTGAGCGGTTGCTTGAGTGGTTGTGTCGTGTAGGCTGCGAGACGCAGCGCACTGGGGGCCGTGAACGGTTACGTGTGCCGCCACGCCCCGAAGGCGCCATACGGTTTCCAGGTTCCTCGAACGGTTAAGTGCACTCAAGGTTGCCCGGGATGCTCGACCGCGAGGGGGAACGCGTGCAGCAGGCGGCGGAGGCAGCTTTGCAGGGCCGGGGTGTGGTTCTCGGCGTCGAGTACCTTGTAAATGTGCATGTTGGCGTCGGCGGCGGACTCGACCCAGTGGGTCACGCCCTGGTCGTCGATGGTCACGCGGGCGGGGACGAAGGTGAACACGTCGGCGGGTTCGGCTGCCGGCGGAGGAGCGAGCGTAGCGACCGGTGGGGCCTGGGGGCTTGTATCGGTCGATGCGGGCGGGGCGCCGGCGGCGGATGATCGAGGCTGGGTGCTCGTGGTGGTGAATGGAGCGTCGGGGGCGGCGATCCAGTCGTTGCCGATGCGGTGGACTCGTCGGCCGGCGGCGTGGAGGAGCGGGCCGGTGCACCACATGTTGCGTTCGGCGGGCAGCAGCAGGTGCCGCCAGGGGCGCAGGTCGCCGCGCAAGGCCATCATCGGATCCAACTCGTCGGGCGGCACGCGCTGCAGGGCATAGATGAAGAAGTTGAGCAACGGCACGGGCATGCCGTCGAACAGGTCCGCGTGCCGAAACTTCCAGTGCGTGCTGCGGTTGGCGTTCATGGGCAGGCAGGGGCACCAGTAGATGGGCAGACCGGAGCGCATCAGGCCGACGTAGGCGTGCCGATCGAGCCCCACGTTCCATTCTTCCTGGTCGGGGTCCAGGTTGCCGATGTTGATGTAGAGGCGATCGATCTTGCGGCGGAGCAGGTCGGGTTCGCGATTGAAAGCCGCACACACATCCCGCACGCTTCCCGCGGTGACGACGACGACGGGGCGGGGTGACGCCCGCAAGGTCGCGAGGAGCAACTCGACGGCTTGTTGCCCGGCGGTGGGTTGATCCTGCCCGGTGTCGGTGGGGGAGCGCAGCGGCTCGTTCAGGCCGACGGCGTAGGGTACTCCTTGGCCGGTCAGCGCGAGCATTTGCTCAACAGGCACTCGCCCCGGGCGCTCCTTCTGCCGGTCACCCAGATCCAGCAGAATGGCCCGCACGTCGAACTCCGGCAGGGCGAACACCGTGGCCAGATCGAAGTGGTCGTCCGGGTCGTCATGCGGGTGGAACAGGTCGGTGCCGTAGATCAGCGGCACGCGTCGGGTACTGGTGACCTGCACTTCGAACTCGGAGATGGTCTCGCCGGCCGGCCAGGATCGGGGGCCACTCAGGTGGTTCAAGGTTAACTCGTCGGTGACGCGGCTGCGTGCGGGTTTGGCGGCGGCCTGGTAGCGGACGCGCAGCGGGCGTTCGCTGCGGATGTGCAGGACGCCGTCGATGTCCACCTCCCGGATGTCGTCTCCCGTCAGCACCGTGCCGGCACAGGATGTGACGGTGGTGCGTTGATCACCGATGCGCACCTGTCGCCGGCCGCTTTCGTAGATCCACCGCTCGTTGTTCAGGATGCCGACCAGTCCGGTGGCGACTTCCTCCAGGGTCACGTCCTGCATGGCGACGAGCTTCTCCCGCATGGTCCAGCGGCCGTCGGGGTGGGAGCAGTAGTGCAGGTGTGCCCGGACCGCACCGGCGCCATGATCGACTTCAAGCTCGGCGGTAAAGGCGTCGTCGCTGTTCGTGACGCGGGCATCGACCAGGGCGACGGGCAAGGGCTTCTCTTGGCCCGCGAGGCGGATCACACCGACGCCGCTGCGGTCGTGCGGCGAGACGATGCGGTCCAGGCGGAAGGGGACGCATTGGCCCATGATTTTGGCGCCCCAACTGAAGGTATGGATCGCCGACGGGGTGCGGTTCAGGATGATCTTGGCGGATTCGAGCCGGCGCACGCCTTGGCGGCGCGGCTCGACGGCGGCCTCGCCCGTGGCGAAGTGGAGGGCCAGCCAGGCCATGCTGAACTGGGCGAGTTTGTCCGTCTGGCCGGAGGCGAAGAAGTTCTCCTCCGGCAGGTAGACGGTTCCCGTCGGGGTCCGGGCCTGCATCTTCTCGAGCACCGTGAGGGCCTGGTCGGCCAAGGGCCAGGCCTCGGGATCGCGCCCGAACGCCGCCATGAGCGTATGGCCGGCCAGCCAATCGACGTTGCGGAACAGGGCCCAGTCCTGGCCGGAGGGATAGACGAAACCGCCGTCCGGCAGGCAGAACCACTTGAGGTTTTCATAAATGCCCGGCACGTTATGCAGCAGGGCCTGCGGGATGGGCCGACCGGTCAGGGCGTGTTCCAGGCCGCTGTTCAACAGCGAGCTGTACGTCGTCATGTAGTCGGGGTGCACGATGTGATGGTTCTCGAGGGTGAAGTCGTCGTGGATGTTGGCCCCGGTGAACAGCTCAGCGACGGGTTTGCCGTCGACGATCTCCCGGGAGTGCTCATCGGCCGGCCTCAGGAAGGAGGAGAAGGCCCACTTGTGGAACTGCTGCTCCCAGAGCGGGCGTCGCGGGTCGTCGGGCATGAGCAGCATGGCGACCGAGAGCACGCTGCTGTTCCAGGCGTTCTCTTCCGCTTTGGTGTCGTTGTGGAGCTGGTGCGGCGGTTCCGCGTCCGCGATGCGCTGGGCCTCGTGGGCGACGACGCGGCGAACGCCGTCGGCCACGTCCGCGGGCAGGTCCGGACCGATGAACCAGGCGCCGCGTCCCATCAGCGCGGACCACAGAGCCGACTGCCAGGCGTCACCCCAGGGTTTGCCGTCGCCGGTGGCCCGCGACCCGGACACGTGTGTGGCGGTCAGGTAGCGGATCATCGGCAGGATCTTCTCCTGCAACAGGGCGGCGCGCGAGAGGCCGACCTCGTGCTCGTCATACGGGCCGAAGCGATACAGGAAGCCCAGGCCGCAGACCAGGCCCGTGTTCGGGCGGATGTGGTGTTCACCGCTGCGGCTGTCAGTGGCCAGTCCAAGGGTGGGCGCCTCGCTCCAGGGCTTGACGGAAGCGAGCAGGTGCCGGGCCAGTCGCTGCGTGGCCAGGTAGAGCCGGTCGCCACGCTCCTGCACCTTGGCGTTGGGGAAGGCGGGCAGTTGGCAGGCCATACCGTCGGCCCGCACCGCCGAAGGTGCACCCGAGACGATGGCGGCCAGCGACAGGATGACAGCGAACGTGTGCCGGTGATGCATGGTCTACCTCTCCGCACGGGGACAAAAGGGCAGTGTTGGAGAAAACACGGCCGGCGTCAAGGCGGCGGGAGGGAGTGATGAGTGCTGAGTGATGAGTGATGAGTACTGGGGGCGGGAAGTGGCTTTTTTCTCAATTCTCAATTTTCCATTCTCCATTCCCCCTGGTTGCGGAATGCAACCGGGGGGGGATACACTGGCGGAGGTTGAAACGGCGGTGGCTTGGTGACCGCCTGACGGTAGGACAATGGGGAGGAACCGGACATGTGGCGAACGAAGCTGGGATGGTATGGCCTGCAGGCGGTCGGCCTAAGCATGGCGCTGCTGGCGGTGTCGTGCACCGGTCCGGGCACGGGAGGGAACGTGACGGACTTCCTGGCTCGTGTTCAGGACGAAGAGGCCGAGGTGCGCAGCGCGGCCGTCCAGGAGGCCGATCGCCAGGATGCCCGAGCCGTGGTGCCGCTGGGCTATCTGATGGCCGGTGAGGATCAGGAAGTGGCCGCGGCAGCCCAGGAGGCCCTGCAGCGGCTGGTGCAGGCGGTGAGTGGCTTCCAGCCGTGGGACTATCGGCGATGGATGGTCGCGGATGAACTGGCCAGGTTGCTTGACGGCGAGCACCCGCGGGTGGTGCGCGCGGAGGCACTGGATTTGCTGCCGCGGGTTGCCACGGAGAAGACGGTGCGGGCGATCGCGCCGCTGCCGGTTGACGACGAAGTGGGGGATGAGGCCTGTCGGGCCTTGCAGCGGATACCCGGGCCGCAGGCGACACAAGCCCTGATCGCGGTGTTGGATACGGTGCCGTCCGAGAGGCAGAGGATGGTAATCGAGGCCCTTGGCGCCCGCGGCGATGCGGCGGCGGTGCGTCCGCTCACGGATTTGGCCGAGGCGAGTGACCCGGCCGTGTCGACGTGTGCTTTGGAGGCCCTGGCTCGGATCGGTGAGCCTGCTGGGAACCTGTTGTCGGCGTCGGCGGTTCGGCGGTCGCCGCCGGCTGAGTTGGCGCGCATCGGGAACGCACTCGTGGTGTATGCGGGGAACCGTGCGGCCCGCGGAAGTACGGCGGAGGCACTGGAGATCTACTTGGCGTTGCTGGCGGCGGCGCCAAGCAAGGCGCTGCGCTGTGACGCCCTGTTGGGCGTGGGGCAGACGGGCGGAGCGGTCCAAACCACGGTATTGCTGCCCTATCTGGGGGATGAGGATCCGGAGGTGGTGGCGACGGCCATCGAAGCGATGATCCTGCTTCAGGACCGGGAAGAAGCCCGGGCGGATGCCTGGACGGAGTCCTGGCCGGCGACGCCGAAGTCCACAGTGAACGTGCGGCTGGTGCGGATGCTGCGGTTCGCTGAGCCGGTCAAACGAGTGGCGCTGATGCGCGTGGTGGCCGCGCGGAACGTGCCCGAGACGCTGGACCTGCTGGTTGAGTCGGCCGGGCATCCGGATGTGACGGTGCGGCAGGTGGCGTTCGAGATTCTCGCGTCGCGGTCGGACTTCAGCGCACCGGTGCTGGAGAATCTCTTCCTCAGTGCGGCCCGACAGGATGTGCAGCCGGTGAAGGCCATCGCTCTGACCGGCTACCTGCGTCTGGCGGGCGAACGCTTGGCGGAAGGCCGCGACCAGTCTGCTCTGCAGATGTACCGTGCGGCCTTACCGCTGGCGACGAGCCGCGAGGCGCGGCTGGCGATCCTGGAGGCGCTGACCCGGAACGCGGGCACCGATTGGGTCGCGGACGTGCGGCCGCTGCTGGTCGGCGACGTGTCGGAGGAGGCGGTCCAGGCGTGCATCGCCGCGGCCGGCAAGCTCGCGGCCGAGGGACACCGGGACCGGGCCCTGGCCATACTTCGTGAGGTGGCGGCCGCCACGGATTCGGTTGCCGGTGCGGATGCCGCCCGTGCGAGGATCGCGGAGTGGAACGTGGACGCCGCCGCCCCAGCCGCCGGCGGGGCAGCCGCCACCGAGGCCTCCACCGCGCCGGCGGCGAATGCGGAGGATACGCCCGCGGATGCGGAGGACGCACCCCCGGATACTGAAGACGCACCCGTGGACGCGAATCCGTAGTTGAGTGGGGGGATTCGCTCCCGGCTTGCGATTGTCTTTCTGCTTGTTCCGCCGTTGGCTCAACAGGTTGAAGGGATGGGTGAGATGAAGAGGGGGGATTAGGATTACGCGTAGGGGCAGGAGTAGGAAGAGGCATTGGTGTAGGCTGGTCAGTGAATGGGGGGCGAGAGAATAGAGGAAAGACCTCGGAGGTTCGGCATGACGTGGACAGGGCGAGTGGCGATGCTCATCGGGTTGTGGCTCATGGGAGTTGCTGCGTGGGGTGCCGAGGAGCAGCGTGGGCCGGAGCCGCCGACTGAGCGGGTGAAGGCCATCGCGGCGATGCTGCCGGAACGGCCGGTCGGCGTGGGGCGGTCGATCACCGATCGCCCCGTCTGGGCCGCGCTGGCCGAGCACGCCGCCTACAAGAAAGTGATTCCTGGAGCGGAGAAGTTCCTCAACGCGGAGTTGGCGGACCTGCCCGATGATCTGTACCTGGATTTCTTCCGAACCGGGACTCGCAGGAACTACGAGCGGGCCTACCGGGAGCGGCTCGCCAGACTGGCCCCGTTGGTCCTGGCCGAGTGCCTCGAAGACCGTGGTCGATTCGTCCCGGCGATCCGCACCCTCATCGAGGCCATAGCCGCCCAGCGGACGTGGGTTCTGCCGGCCCACGACCGAAACCAGACGAACTTCGAGGGGCAGGCGGTGGACATCGATCTGGTATCGTCCGCCCTGGCCTGCGAACTGGCCACGGTCGATTACCTGTTAAGCGACAAGCTCGACGAACCGACGCGTCGCCTGATCCGCGACAATGTTCATCGTCGCGTGCTCGATCCTTTCCGCGACATGGTTACCGGCAAACGCCCGGCGAACTGGTGGCTGACGGGCACGAACAACTGGAACTCCGTCTGCCTGGCGGGGGTGACGGGGGCGGCCCTGGCCATTGTCCCGGCAGCGGATGACCGGGCGTTCTTCGTGGCCGCGGCGGAGAAGTACTCCGCTTACTTCCTCAAGGGCTTTACCCCCGACGGCTACTGCTCCGAGGGCGTCGGGTACTGGAACTATGGGTTCGGCAACTATCTGCTCCTGGCGGAACTGATCCACCAGGCGACCGGCGGCGGTGTGGACCTGCTGGCCGGCGACGTGGTCCGCCCGGCGGCCACCTATGGCCAGCGGATCGAGATCGTCGAGGGAGTCATCCCCGCCTTCGCCGATTGCTCGACCACCGCCCGGCCGAGTGCGTGGGCCATGCACATCATCAGCCGGCGGTTTGGGCTGGGGCTGGCACGCTATGACAGCCTGGATCCGACGACCACGGTCGGCGGGCTGGCCCAGGCAGTACTGTACTCGTTCCCCACCTCCGCGTCGCGGGCCACACCGGCACCGGCCACCGACGCGGGTCCCGGGTTGCGGAGCTGGTTTGAGCAGGCGGGTGTGCTGATCGCCCGACCGGCGTCCGATTCCCCATGCCGCCTCGCGGTCGCGCTCAAGGGCGGCCACAACGCCGAGCATCACAACCATAACGACGTGGGATCGTTCGTGGTGGTCGTCGACCGCAGCCCGCTGCTCCTGGACCCCGGCGGAGAGGTCTACACGGCCCGCACGTTCAGCGCGAAACGGTACGAGAGCAAGATGCTCAACTCGTTCGGTCACCCGGTGCCGCTGATCGCGGGCAAGCTCCAGAAGACCGGCGCGGCCGCCCGGGGCGCGGTGATCCGCACCGAGTTCACCGATGAAGCCGACGTGCTGTCCCTTGACTTCCGCTCCGCCTACCCGGTACCCGACCTCGAAAAGCTCGAACGCACCTTCGTGTACGACCGCCGCGCTGCGGGTTCGCTGGCCATCACGGACGTGGTGGCCCTCGGTTCGCCGCAGACGTTCGAGACCGCGCTGATCACCTTTGGCGAGTGGCGCGAGCTGGAGCCGGGGGTTTTGCTTATCACCGACGGCAAGGCGAGTGTGCGAGCGGCGATCAACACCGGCGGCGAAGCGTTCGAGATCCACGCCGAGAAGATCGAGGAGGATCTCAGCGGCCGGTCGCTGCCGACCCGGATCGCCATCCGGCTCAGCCGGCCGATCACGCAGGCGACGGTCCGCGTGACGGTGACGCCGGCCGAGCGGTAGCGGGTGGCAGTGATGAGTACTGAGTGATGAGTACCGAGTGATGAGTACTGAGTGATAAGTACCGAGCGAGCTTGTTCGTGGTCCAGGCCACGCACCCAAAGCACTGTTCACAGAGCAGTGGCACACGGCACACGTGTGCGCAGACCGCGTGGACCTTTTCCGGCAAGTTCTACCGCGTGAACTGGAACGGTAGCACGTTCGTCGCCACGTCTTCGGCGGTACGGAGGGTGATCTGCCAGATGCTGGTGTTGTCACCCACATTGGGCATGGTGAAGCTCACGCTGGTATCGCTCCAGAAGTTGATACTGACCTCCTGGCCGCCGAGCAGGATCTTGCCCTGCTGCGTTCCCAGGCCCGTGCCCGTCACGTTGACGGCGTACCCTCCGCTGCCTTTGCCGCCGGCCGGGCTGAGGCTGGTGATGCGAGGCACAACAACGGTGACCTGGATATTCGGCACGTTCACCTTGCTGGCATTGACTACGATGATGCGGTAGGTGCGATAGCGATCGACAGGGCCGAGGTTCCCGGCGGTCCTGCTGTCGTCCAGCGTGAGGAGCTTGGTGGGGGCATCCGGCTGTACTTCGGGCGGCCGGTTCTCGCCGTAGACGAGGACGCGGGCGACGCCGGTGAGCCCTGTGGTACGCACCGCGGCCGGGCGACCGGCCACCTGGCTCTTGAAGGCATCGCTCAGCGAGAACGTGTGGCGGTAACTGCTCATCACCGGGCGGACCGCGCCGACGGTGATGCCCGGCCAATCGGTCATTTCCACGCGCGGCGAGGTCGAGGTCTGCCCCTGGATCGCCGTGTCCAGATCAAGCGCGAGGTTCTTGAGCGGCTCGAAGCTTTGGGTCCAGAACTCCTCGGCAAACTGATCGTACATGGTACCGATCGGGGTGCCGGTGGCGGCTTCGAACGTGGCGTAGGAGTCGTCGTTGTCCCATTTTTCATAGACCCTGCGTACGGAGCCGGGGTAGGTTGCCTCGAGCCAAATGGCCCAGGGTGAAGCGGCGTAACTCGCGGCCGTGCTGGAGCCGAAGTAAAAGCCGCCGGGCAGCGTGAGGATGAACGGTGCGGCGTCGTGGAGGGCTTCGGTCATGAAGTGTGTTGCACCCACGGTAGAGAGGGCCACCCACTCGGCGGAAGCTTCGTCAAACCATTTGGTGGTGATGTTGGTCGTGTATTGCCGCTGGAAGGCATGGCCGACCTCGTGAGCGGCGGCGGTGTAGAAGGCCGGTGAACCGGCGGGACACCGGCTCTTGTTGATCGAGATAGTCGGATCGCCGAATACGCCCTTCGATGTCGAACCGTAGGCGTCGGTCCACACGGTGAAGGCCCGGATCGAGACCGTGAGCTGTCGCGGAGGTTTCTTCCAGCCTGCGCCCGCGCCGGCGAGGTGGTTGTATGTGGCAACCATGGTGTTCAGCAGGTCATTGGCGTAGGCATAGGTGACGTAGCTGTCGCTGGCGGGATCATCGACGTAGTCGACCAGGAAGTACTTGTCGTCATCCTCGAGCATCGATCGCGAGCAGCGCCAAAAGCGAGCCCCGACGCGCTTGGTGAGCTTGTTCAGCGTGGTCGAGGGGAAGCCGGTCCCCGTCGGCGTGGTGGGCGAACTCGCCGCGGCGGCGGGTAGCGCCCTGGCGGTCAGGCCCGCGGGTTTCCCGAGGGCGGCGGCGGCAGGGCCGGGCACGGGGCTGTCGGCGTACGTGGGGTGATCGGGGTTCGGGTAGCGGCCCGCCGGCAGCACAAAAATGATGCGGTGATTCGCCTCGTCCACCGTCGCCGCCAGTTTGAAGAATTGTCCCGTGTCTTCGTCGTAAGCGCCCAGCACGGGCAACTCGTCGCTGCCCTCCCCGTAGGGTACGGTGATGGTAATGGGCTTGAGGAGTTGTGCGGGCTCGGGGAAGAATGAGAGGGTGCAGTAGAGCACTGCGGCCTCTTCCTCAGGGTCGTCCGGGGTGATCGAGGAACTCAGGTACGCGAACTCCAAGCGGTAATAGTCGGGATCCTCGGCGTACGCTATCGGCGGATGGCTGGGGAAAGCTCCCGCAGGCACGCAAAGGCGCGCACCGCCCGAACCCAGCTCCACGTCCAGTGTTGTCCATGCAGACCCAACCGCCCCACCGGGGGCTGACGCGCAGCCGCCGGCGATGACTCCTTCGTTTTTGACAACGATCTGCCGCGACTGGCCGGTCGTCTCATTGGTCACGGTGTACGTTCCCGCCGCGGGCAACGGTATGGATCGGCCAATGAGTCCACGATCCACGGGGCTCATTGTGCCAAAGGAATCTCCTGACGGTACGGTGGTGTCACCCCGGAACCGCAGGACGCCGTCCCACAAACCGGGGCAGGTAAGCCTGGCCATGTTCGCGTCCAGGTGGGCATAATTGTAGAAGCACAACCAGTCGCCGCGCGCGACCTCAATTGGGGTTGCCGGATCGGAAACGCCGGCCGGCCAACTGAAATCCAGCGTGGCCGGGGAGATGCGATGGTAGGCCCCCGGCGTGTTGAGCCGCTCGGAGACCGTCAGCGTCAGCCACTCACTATAGCGCAGCAGCTTGTTCCGGTAGAGCGACCATCCTTCGTTACCGATCACCCGCACGCGGAAGGTATCGCCGGCCGCGAGGCTGCTGAGGTCCGGAGGTTCAGGGATATGAAGCTGTGTATCGCTGACCACCTCAGCAGCGAGGTAGTATATTTCTCCGCCGATCTCCGCTTCCAGGGTGAGCAGGTCCATGCTCCCGGAAACACCAGGGGCGAGTGTGGTGCCATCCTCGGCGTAGAGACTCGGCCCGGTCAGCGCGCTGAAACCGCTACCGCCGAGGATCCACGATTCATGCAGGCCATAGAAATGCTCGATCACGCCCAGCGGTTCGAGATGCAACGTGGGAACGAAGACGCCCTGG
>CAZEEJ010000174.1:0-12724 GCA_964511155.1 uncultured Planctomycetales bacterium
CCATCCGCGAACCGGTCCGCCAGTGTTTCGATCCGGGCCTTGCGCCGCCGGGGCCGCTCCGGAAAGGCGCCGTCCCAGAAGGTGTTGACCATCTCGGTGAGCATCGCCAGGGACGCCGCCAGCCCAGCGTAACCCTGCCGCTTAAACAGCGCAAAGCCCAGGTAGGCCGCCACCTCGATGTCCTTGGACTTGGAGCGCAGGATGTTGTTCGCCGCGTCCTCCAGGCCGTACCAGTCCGGCTCACCGGCCTCGATTCGGTCCAGCTTGCCGACTTCACCCTGGATGAAGATGTACTGCTCATCCTCCGCGACGTCGGCACCGCTCGGCGCGGGCCCGGGGATCGGGTTCTTCCCCAACTCGATGATCGGCTGCTCGTTCAACTCAGGCATACACGCTCACCCGAAGGGCAGACCTCGGTGTCTCGCTCAACTCGCAGCGACTTTCCGAAACCGACGATACATGCGGCCGACATGGCCATCCTCTCGAAGTGGGCTAGACGGCAAGGCGGCGGAAACCCATTCGGTTCCCACTCCCGCAAAACCAACCCTACCGCACGCGCCCACCTCCGGTCAAGATACCCGCGTACGCTGAAGAACGAAATCCGCCAGCGTCTCCGGGAGAGCCGGCTGGTCGTCCCCCGCCCCGACGGGCTCCGGCGAGCTGCCCTCGGGCTTCTCCTTCGGCTTGACCGCCGCCAGATCGTCCAGATACGGCAGACTCCGGTACAGCGGCGTCAGGAGCAAAAAATCCTCCTGCACCAGATCCCGAGCGATCACCAGCAGCCGCCCGGATCCCCCTTCCTGCCCCTCGGTCACGATCAGCGACAGCGACCGTTTCTCCAGATCCATCAACGGTTCCAGCCAACGCAGCCAAGCGGCCACTTGCACATGCATCGGAAGACCGGCCGCCAAGGGAAAGCTGAACGTCGGCTCAAAGGACCCCGATTCCAACCCGGCCACCGCATCGCCCCACTTCTCGACCAAGCCCAGCCAGATTGCCGGATCGTCCGTGCTCAGACCCGTCTTCAGCCCGTCAAACCACGCCTTCAACGGGATGCGCCGGGCTTCCTCAAGCCAGCCACCGTCCTTCGTCCCATTGGTCAGTCCCTCGACGTCCACCTCGCGGTCGCTGAAAACCGATTCAAACCGGCCGGGAGCCCGCGAGAACCGCATGACCTCGTGCCGCAGACTGTTCAGCCCGGCCAGCACCTCCATCGCCGGTGGCGAGGCGTCGGCGGTCGGACCGGGCCATCGCCCGCTGGGCAGACCGACATAAAATGTCAACGGGAACGGTCGCCCGCGCATGTCTCCGCCGTAGTCCTGAATCGTCGCCAACACCGTCGCGCGCGATTTCGGCAGGCGGATGGCGCAGTCGGTCATGGGCAGCGGGGCGCGTTTCCCTTTGTTGCCGCCCTCATGCTGGCGATGGTGGTAGACCTCGTACCCCCTGAGCAGCCAGTCGTTGAACTCGACCACCCAGTCCTCATCAGCGGGCGAACTGTAATAGTCCGCGTAGGTCGGGAGCTTGCCGAACCAGCGCAGGCGCGAATCGGCCTTGAGCCTGGTCTCGCCCGAGCGGAACTTGAAAATGTTCGTCCACCGATTCATCAGGCAGCCACCTCGATCACCGGCCGGCCAGCGGCTCGATCGGGCTGGGCATAGGCCGCTTCAACTCAAAGCTGAGCTTCACGCCCATGATCCGCTTGTCGTCCTGCGGTACCATCTCGGGTGCCCCGGCCGCGCGAAACGCCTCCGCCAAGTCGATCTGGTGGGCCGTGACCCATAAGTTATCGCCGACCTTGGTGCCGTACCGGTTGAGGTACGCACACAACGACAGGGGCGACAATCGTCCCAGGACCAACCCGGGGACGTTGGGCGACGGCTTGCTCTGGCCCTGTCGCTGGATGCCACTGACGAACTGCATGGTCAACTGCGCGTCGCCCGAGCGGCCCACCCACGGCCAAATGGCTTCCCAGGTCTGCTGTCCCGGATCCTGGGCCACCGTGGGGATCTCGATCGGGCCGTCGGTCTCGCTCCCGCCCGTCTGGCGGATACGCAGCCCCAGCGCCAGATGCACAGATCGGTAGTAATACTGCGCGGTGTCCTGAATGCCCTGGACCACCCCGCCGGGCGCCTGCGGGTTGAGCGGATCCTCATACTTGATCACCAGTTCGAGCCGGGCCGGCGCGTTGTCCGAACCCACAGCCAGGAAGTCCCGCCACCGCTGACAGGCGTCGTAGAAGGCCGCTCGTCGCTGTTTGGAGGGATTATCGCGCGGCAGGCCATCCTCCACTGCCTGATACACGCGTAAGAACTGCTGCATCTCATCAAGGAACTGGCGGAACTTCAGGTAGTCCACCGTATCCGTTGCGTCGGCGAGCTGGCCGTCGGGGTTCACGTACGGCCAACCGCGGTACGGCCTGGCACCCTCGAAGTAGCGTTGCTGGAGGTCGTACAACAGGCGGCTGAGCTCCTCGCTGAGGGCGGCCTGCCCCTGCTCGATGAACGAGACCAATTGCTGCGTCAGCTTCTCGTCATCGAGCCGGCAGTCCTTGCGGAACTGCTCGATGACACCCCAGGGGATCTCCCTGCGTTCCTTGGTGTGTCGGTCGAACTGCGCAGGCAGCGGGGTGTTGGTCCGAACCGCCTCCACGAGCTCGCCCCAGCGGCGTCCGACCTCGCGGGCCAAGGCATCCCAGGGCAACTCGTTGGGGTTGGGTGTCACCCCGGAGGGCATCTGGACTTCATTGACGAAAACCCGGCCCTCGTCGGTCCAGTTCTTCCTGACCGCCAGCCTGAACCAGTCGGCCACGTCGCGCCATTCCGCGTCGCCGGCCGCCAACTGCTCCCACGTGCGACCATCCTCACCGACTCTTGCCCAAGGGACGGCGCGCAGGATCTCGGAAAGGGCGGACTCGAGCTCCTTGCCCACCTCGCGGGCATCTGGAATCCCGGGGGTTGCGGTACGGCCCAGAGCCTCCGTGAGCACCTTCCAGTCCCGCGTCTGCTCCTGAACCCTGGCGAGTTTGGTCAACGAGCGGGCGCGGTAGGCGATGGCCCAGCTTTCCGCGTACTTGTCGACGTAGACTCGGCAGGCCTCGCTGAGCCGCTGTTTGCAGAGACCTTGCAGGTCGCCGTACTCGCCGGTGCCCGGCAGGTAGTCTGCCTTCTGCAACTGCCCGAGGTAAATGAGGGCGGAGACGAACTCGCCGGCCATGCGATTCAGGAACGTCGGGCTCGTGCAATTCGGAATGGTGCCTTCGAGCTCAACCGCACCCACGGACGGAACCGCCGCACGCTCGGTTTCGCCGGGCCGGCGAATCGCGCGATCGGCTTGTCCGGGCACGCGGATTTCACGTCGTTCGGGCTCCCGGGGTGCCGTAGGGGCGGCGACGGGCGCGGCCGTGGGAGTCGTTAACTCGGCCGGGATCGCAATCTGGTACGCCGACGAGGCCTTGCCCCGCCAATCCGGATACAGCTCGGCCACGCCCCAGTCGCGCACCTGGTCCAGCCGGCGGGCGATGGTGGTCAGCAACAGCGAGCCCTCCCCGCGGGCCCCCAGGGCCTCATACTCGCGATACAAACCTGCCAGCTCATCCTGTCGCCACTTGTCCGGCTGCTCAAGCTTGATCGGCAACGCTGCGGCCTGCTTGCCCAGGTTGGCCATCTTCTCCAGGTGGGCATACAGGCGGCTGTTCCAATCCGCCAGCGTCTCCTGGCTCAAATCGGCCGGCGGTCCCAACTCCAGGGCCTTGAGCCGCTGATTAACCTTGGTCAGTACATCCTGGACGGCGACCGTATCCGCCGCCGGCACGATTTCATCGTCTTTGGGCGCGTCGCCCGCCTTCTTCAGAACAATCGCATAGCTGTATCGCTCGTGGACCTCGGGAATCAGCCGCTCAAAGGTCCCCGCCTCGAAGAAGGTGTCAAAGTAACTCTGGTCCGTCAGCGCGGCATCGGCGTGCAGGCTCTCGGCCAGCAGGCGATCCAGCCCGCGGACCATGCCACCCTGCTGGTCACCGAGCGACAGCCAGGACAAGGCCACCGGGCTCACCGCCTGTTGCGCCGAAGCGCAAGCCGCGTACGCCTTCTTGAGTGCCTCCTCGTAGCCGGTCCACAGCTTGCGCTGATTCAGGATGGCCTCGCGCACCGTCGGGATGATGACGAATTGACTGCGGCCCCGAACGCCCTGCCAGTGCAGCGCGTTGGTGGCCTGGTCAAACACGGCAAAGCTCTTGCCGAACTGCTCGGCGAAGGCCACCAAGTCGTCCTGCGTCACGATCTCCCGGCCGGCCGACAGCATCGCCGCGTAACTCTGCTCGATCTCCTGGCACACCCGCCCGATTCGCATCCACTCCGCAATGGTTTTGTCGGGGTGCTGCTCGTTCATCGTCGCATAGGCTTCGAAGAACCTGTGTACGGTGACCACGGCGGCTTGAATGGTACCGGCCGGATCCAAGCCCGTGCTAAGCAGCAATCTGGCGGGGTTCGGGGAGGACGTGCCCAAGCTGGCACCCTGGATGGCTTTGAAGTAACGGTCGGACTGCTGGAGGAAATCGGCACGCTGGGCACGGACCACCGAATCCCTGTCCGTCACCACCTCGCAGAGCACCTTGAAGTCCTCGAAGAGCGGCTCGGTGGTCGGCTGCGGGTTCGCCGCACAGCCGAACCACTTCACGTAGACCATCAAGGCGTCGCGGTACGCCTGGGCGGCCTTGACGGCATCTTCGCCCTTCACGGGAGATTCGAGCGTGGTCTGGCGCAAGGCCTGGTCTACCTCGCGCAGGACGGCCCGCAGCACCCCTTCCTCGAACACGCGGAGTTCGATGCGCGTCAGATCGCGCACGGGAGCATCCGTGCCGATATTCAAGGAGAGCACCCGTGCCGCCAGTTTGTTGGCCCGCAACGTCTCCACGCCGTTGCCAAGTTGCATCGCGGCGGCGAGGGCGGCCGCCGGCTGCATGCCGGCGGGCGGCTTCGCCGGTTCTCCACCTTCGACCTGCAGCGGACCGGCAAAAGCCACCGTCGCATCCACCGCATTCATGCGCGGCGTGTTGATCAGCCTGCCGAAAGCCATCATGCTCCAAACCAGTGCCGCCACCAGGACCAAGGACGCGGCGATGCTGCCCAGCTTGAGTACCTTCGCCAGGTTGCGGTTCCGGGCGACCTCCTGCTCGTTACGGAACACCAGCCCGTTCTCAGGCAGCACCTTGCGGGTCAGCAGGTCCTTGACGAAATGCGGGCGCGGCTGCGGATAGAGGCTCTCGAGAGGCGGGAACTGCCGGGCGGTGTCCTCGCCCATCCGCTGCGTCAGGTGCTTGAGCACCACTTCGCCTTCCTGGGTCGCGCTGGTGAAGTACACGCCGCGGAAGATCAGGTTTTTGACCGCCTTGGGGTTCTTGATCATCGGGAAGAGCGTGCGCACGTAGATCTTCAGCGCGTCCCGCAGCGTACGGAACTCTTCCGGGAAGGCGTACGCCAGCCCCATCTCGACTTCGTCCACATCGTCGTCGAGCCGGCGCAGCCGCAACTCGTTGAGCCGCTGATACAGACCGTCGAGATGCTGGTCGAACTGTTCGGGATCGGCCAGTTCGTCGTAGGAACCGGGCTTGGACCATCCGAACATCTGGTTCTTGAAGGCGATGTCCTTGCCCGCCCGATCGAAGAAGGGCATGAACCCGAGAATCTTGTCGCACTTGGTCACCACCAGGTAGGTGGCGAAGGTAACGCCGAGCCGAGTCTGCAGGTCGCGCAGCCGTTCGAGCATCGTGTTGGCGTCCTGCTCCTGCTTTTCCGGCGAGTCCTGGAGCAGGTGGTCGGCGGCCACACAGACGAGAGCCCCGTTGATCGGGTAACCCTTCCGGCCCTTGGCGACCGTATCGAGGAACGACGTCCACTCACGGCGATCGGCGTCCTCCTGGGGATTGCACAGCCGGCCGGCCATGTCCACGAAGATCGCGTCCTCGGTAAACCACCAGTTGTAGTTGAGAGTGCCGAGCTGGTACCCCTCGGGCTTGCCCGTGGAGAAGACCAGGCCTCCCTCGTTGATCAGCTTGGTCTTGCCGCAGCCCGAGTCGCCGATGACGATGTACCAGGGCAGATCGTAGACGCTGAGGCCGAGGTTCTTGCGCATCTCGCGGATGGCGGTGAAGAACTTTTCGTTGTTCTCCTTGATGGCCGCGCGCACGTCCATGCCGGTGGGGCCGGCCTGCCCGCTGCCGGCCAGTTCCTGCTCCATGGCCCGCACACGCTTGCGCGAACGTCCGCCGACGACCTTGCTGATCAGAAAGCCCACCAGCAGCAGGACACCCACGATCAGGGCGAACCCGAGAATCAGGTACCGGATCGGCGTCGTCGGGAAAAGGAACCGCTGGACACCGTAGAAGATTCCCAGCGGCGTGCCCAAACCGGCCATCGCCACCAGCATACGCATCTCCGGCGGCAACTTCTTGAACATGCCCACAAGCTTCTTCATGACTCGCACCTCACCCCGCATCCGCCGGGGCTTCGATCAACCCTGTTCAACGCGTGGTCTCAAGCTCCGTCGAATCCTGATCTGCCGCCGGGGCCGGAGCCACTGCCGTGACCTGACCCCAGCGCTCCGCCTGGGCGCGGATCTCCCCCACCGCGTTGTTCCATGCCTGACGGAAGGTGAACGCCGACACGGCCAGGATCACCACGAAGATGGTCAGCACGATGGTCAAGCTGAGCCCCAGCTTGTAGTCGACCTTCAGCTCCTGGTTATGCTGATAGGTCTCGGGAAACATCTCCTTGGCCCGGGTCCGCGAGTAGGCCGGCAGGCGGGTAAACAACCGCCGCGTATAGTCCGCCAACTCCTGGGGGTACTCGTGGAACCGGCCCCGGAACCCCAGCCGCAGGCAGATGAAATAGCAGCTCAGCAGCGCCGCCAGCTCGTCTTTATCGCGGCGGTCCCGCCGTTCCGCCAGCTCGTACTCCTGCTGCACCTTGTCGCAGTCCTCGAAGAATTTCTCGCCGCCCAGCGCTTCGACATGGTCGAGGATCGCCCGGTCGGTCTCGAAGCGATTGTCGAACCAGTAGTCCCGCCCTTCCCAGTCGGTATTGAGCATCTTGTAGTCGAGCAGGTAGATCATCATGGCCTTGACCCAGTCGTGCCACAGCCGCTCGGTCACGGGATCCTCCCGGGCCAGCTCGTCCGCATCGCGCAGGGCTGACAGGGCGTCGTACCGCACCTGTTCCGGCGCCGGCACCATGCCGTATTTAACCTGTCGCCCGAAGTTGGTGACGAACTCAAACATCGGCCAGCAGACTTCCGTCAGAGGTGGTACGCGTGCTTCAGTGGCCATGGCTTATTTGTCCTTCACTATCACGTAGAGGGTTGGCTTGAACTGCTCGATGCCCGCCAATTGTCCTTCACGGACGCTCATGCGGATGCCGCGCTCCTGTTCACACTCCTGCCAGTAGTCCGTACGATCCGTCCCGATCGTCTTGTCGATCTTGAAGTAATGCAGCCCTTGCCTGCGCGGCAGGCTGCCCGGGGGCACCGACTTGATCTGGAACCGCAGCCCGCTGACCGCCGTCCCGTGAATCCGCCGGGCCCGCTTGGGCGACGCCAACTTCAGGTCGAAGGTGCTCTTCACAAAACGCTCCACCTCGTTGATGTCCCGATCCACCGAGTGGAACGCCAGGAACATCTCGAGGTTTTCGTCGATCCACTTGCGATCCAGCTCGACCTCCAGGCCGTCGCGCCCGGTCTCGTCCTTCTTGCGGGCGAAGACGCGCTCGACATAGGCCATCGGCCGCATGGCTTCCAGCAGGTTCACAATCCGCCGCCGCAGGGCCTCAAAGCTGACGCCGGGAACGTCGTGATCGTAGGTCGGCAGATCCCCCGGAACCAACTCATCGTGAAACACTGCCAGATGCCCCACCACCCGCGACAGGGCCACGAACACATCGTAGGGATGCAACAGCGGGCACTGCAGCAGGGCCTTGAAGTACGCCCGCACCTCGTTGAGCACGTGCAGTTTCAGCAGATGCTCGGTGTTGCTGGCCACCCCGTCGGTGAAGAGCATGTGGTGCTCGCGGGCTTCGCGGGCGAGGACTTCATCCTTGGCCTCGATCTGGTCGCTGAGCGACTTGAGCAGCTTGCTGAGCCCCGCGTCGGCCTGAACGGCCAGCAGCGGACCAGCTCCGAGTTCGTCCAGTTCCGGCACCGCCCCGGGACGATCGGTACGCACCACCTTGCCCAACCGCACCACTTCGTACCCGGTCATGTCTTCGGTAGCGACGAACAGCCGTCCGCGCATCCGCCGGACATAAACCGTCTGCGGGTTGCTCCCCGTGTTCTCGTCCCGGCGCGTGATCGGCTGGGGCTCGTACCGCGGTGTGCCGTCCACCGTCTCGGGGTTCTCCAGCGAGATGCTGTTGGCGCGGACCTCCTGCATGGCCGGCACGCCAAAGCAGATGTCCACCCCCCGCGTACTGTCATCCATCGCCCGTTTGAAATCCAAGGGGGCGACTTCCGTGTTCTCGGGCACGCGGACCCAGGTGCCGTCCTTCAGCCGCAGGTCCGCCCGATCGAGCCGCAGGGTGAAGTTCTCCAGCGGCTCCCGGGCCACCTGTAACTCCACGAAACCCCAGGCGAACGGGCGAACGGCATCCAGCCCCGTGCGCATGACGGTCTCGATCCAGCGTTGCCCGGCCTGCAAATGGTGCGGGCGAAGGAACATGCCCTCCGACCAGTGAATCTCCGACCAGAACTCCATGCTGTGCTCCCTGGACCCTAGCCCTTCAAGGACACCGCCCGCAGGCCGCGCGGAACTGGGCTACTGTAGCCTACTGATCCGCCGTTGACCGGTGCATATCCTTGTGCGCCTTGCGTACGGTGATGTTCCGGATGTATTGGCCCAGCGTCGGCCCACGGCATTCTTCATCCTTGTTGACTCCGAGTTGCAGGGCGATGTCGCGTTCGTAGGCTCCCGGCGGGTCAAACATGGCCGGTGGAGTACGCAGAACATTGCCGTTGCGATCCTTGAACAGGGCGAAGATGTAGATCACCGCCCGTTTGTCGTGCAGGGACCATGAGTCGAACTCGATGTTCGCCTTGACCACCTTGGACTTGCCGTCGATTTTCGCCCCGTTGAGGGCCGGGCCGATCCGCGTGCCGTAATACTGCGACTCGCTCTCCGCGTTGGTCAGTAGGTAGACGCGGCTGGCCGGCAGGCGAAACCGCGGATGCCCTTCTGTCTGATCCGGGCTGTCGCCGGGCTGGGGACGCTTTTCGAACCATTCCTGCGACGTGATTCCGGCCTCGCGGCGTAAACCGTGGTTGGCCTCGATGTCGAGGTCCTTGGGATAAACGCAGACGATGGCCAGCTCCAGGGGTTCGCCGGTTCGATCCTGAGGCTCGCGGCCACAGTGGACGGCGGTGTTGATGTGCTGGTCCTGCTCGAATGTGATCTGCCGGGCAGCGCACCCGCTGCCGGCCGACACCGCCATCAGGGCCGCGCCCGCCACGCAGGCCAGTCGCGTCGCTCCTGCCCTCGCGTTCCGCCGTGTCGTACTTCCGCACTTCATGGGTCACCCTCGAATGAAAACCTCGGCCATTTTCTCGCTCCGCAGCCGCTTGATGTGGTCCATGAACAACTCGTGACAGTCGTTCCGGACGTAGTCCCGGATCTTGGCGTTGGCGTCCGCGCCCGTGCCGTGCTCACCCATCAGGTGGCCCTGTAGCTCGGAGGCGATCGACTCGATCACCGCGTCGCTGGCGACCATCGCCGAGAAGCAGAACTTGTGGAAGGCCTTCAACTTGAGCCGCAACACCCCGACCTGCTTGGGGTTCTGCGGGGCGATGGTCTGCTGCACTGCCTGGTTGAAGTCCTCCCGGGCGGCATAGACCTGCCATTGCCGGCTGATGGCCTGGTGATGCCGCGTGTACCGGTTCAGAAAGACCCGCATGTCCTGGTCGTACTTGTGGATGAACTGGGCCAACTCGATGAAGCTGTCCACGAGGTTCTCAGCCGCCGGTTCGGTGGGCTGTATGCCACCCTGGGCAAGGGAAACCGGCTTGGCCTGGGCCAGCCGATCCCACAGCCGCATCAACAGAGCATCCGCTTCCATGGAGACCCCTGCCCGCTGCTCGCGAAGACGGGCCCGCAGAGACTCGAGTTCGGCATCCCGTTCGGTCCGCAGACGCTCGATCTCAGCCTGCAGCTCGGCCACCTGGGCGTTGAGGCCGCGTTTGCCTTCTTCCAACGTGTCGATCTGCGATCGGTCGCCTGCTTTCAGCTCCACCCGCTGGAGGCGCAGTTGCAGGTCGTCCCGCTCGCTCTCCAGCCGGTGCACGTCATGGTTGCGGGCTACCAGTTGGGCCTGGATCTCGTCGAACTCCTTCTGGATCTCCTCGCGGCGGCGGCGCTGCTCCTCATTGGCGGAGGTCAGCTCCCTTCCCCGGGCCACCTCGTCCTCGAGTTGTTTCTCTCGGCGGTCCAAGTCCGCCCGGGCCATGCGCAACTGGTCTTGCAGATCCGCATTATCCCGCTGCAAGTCCTGGGCTTTGCGGCCGAGCAGTTTGATCTGCTCCGCCGCTTCCTCCCGGCCGTTGCCCCCCCGGGCCATCTGATCGGCAAGCTGATTGAGGAGAACTGCGAGCAGGCGGTACCGCTCCGGCTCCCCGGTCTTGGCCAAGGCCGCCCGCACGGGCTCCAGAACCGCCAGCATAGCGCGATCCCCTGAAGCCTCATCACTGGTGTGTGTTTCGTCCGCAGCCATTGACCTGATCCTGAACTACCCGGTCGAACGCGCCACCCACCGGCTGGCAGAATCGCCTGCCGATCCAGCCAGAATGAAGATCGTACCGCCTTTCCAGAGCGAATCAACCCGGCAGCCCGACCTTTGTTCGGAGTTTAGCGCCGTTTGGCGACCCGGGGAACGCCGTGCGGCAACGACCTGCCACCAAAGGAGTTCCGGGGTGCGCATTCGCATGGTCATCGGCCGACCAATCGGTGAGCTGAAGCTCCCGGCTGTGTCCCGCGCCAGACGAAATCCCGTCACCGCTCAGCTCCGGGTCGCGCCGGTACCGGAGCCGGGGGCGTGACAGCACCCGCAGCAGAGCCGCGACCGTAAGGGAGCGGTGGACAAAGCCGGACCGCTCCCTTACGGTCGCGGCTCTGCTACGGTCGCGGCTCGGCTACGGTCGCGGCTCGGCTACCGTGGCAATGTGGCTGCATGGGGAGATTAGGCGCATGATCATCGTCGTGGTCCACATTCATGTGAAATCCGAGTGCGTTGCGGCCTTTCAGGAGGCTACGATCGAGAACGCGCGGAACAGCGTGCAGGAAGCGGGAATCGCCCGGTTCGACGTCATTCAGCAGGCTGACGATCCCTGCCGATTCATGCTGTTCGAGGTCTATCGCAGCGAGGAGGCCATCGCCCGACACAAAGAAACGGCCCACTACCACGCCTGGCGCGAGGCGGTGGCGGACATGATGGCCGAGCCGCGCAAGGGTGTGAAGTACGCCAGCGCCTGGCCGGATGACCAGGGCTGGGGATAACCGCGATGCACTTCGAGTTCGCCACGGCCGGCAGGATCATTTTCGGCGAGGGTACGCTGCGCGAGGTGGGGCCGGCAGCCCGAAGCCTGTGCCCCGATCCGGAGGGCAGCCGAATCCTGGTGGTCACCCGCCGGGCGACGGACGCCGCCCGCCCGCTACTGGAGCATTTGGCATCCGCTGGTCTGGCCGTGGTGACCTTCGGCGTGTCCGGGGAACCGACGATCCAACTGGTGCAGGAGGGCACGCGCTTCGCCCGGGAGCAGGGGTGCACCCTGGTGGTCGGATTCGGCGGGGGCAGCGTCGTGGATACCGCCAAGGCCGTCGCCGCCCTGCTGACCAACGAAGGGGATGTGCTGGATTATCTGGAGGTGATCGGCCGGGGCTTGCCGCTACGCCACCCGCCCGTGCCCTGCATCGCGATTCCCACCACGGCCGGTACCGGAGCCGAAGTGACCCGCAACGCCGTGCTGGGCAGCCCCGAACATCAGGTCAAGGTCAGCCTGCGGCATCCGTTGATGCTCCCACGGCTGGCCATCGTGGACCCCGTGTTGACGTATGATCTCCCCGCGGCCGTGACGGCCAGTACGGGTTTGGACGCCCTGACGCAGTTGCTCGAAGCTTATGTGTCCGGGCGGGCCAACCCGCTGACCGACGGTGTCTGCCGCGAGGGGCTGGGGCGGGGTGCCCGGGCGCTGATTCGGGCCTGTCGCGATGGGCAGGATGCGGCCGCGCGGCGGGACATGGCCTTGGCGAGCCTGTTCGGCGGGCTCGCGCTGGCCAACGCGGGGCTGGGGGCTGCACACGGCTTCGCCGGGCCGATCGGCGGCATGTTCCCCGCGCCGCACGGTGCGGTTTGTGCCGCCCTGCTGCCGCACGTCATGACCATCAATGCACGAGCCCTGCGAGAGCGACAGTCGGCCAGTCCGGCCCGCTCACGCTATGACGAGGTCGCCCGCCTGCTCACCGGCGACGAGACGGCGGTTGCGGAGGATGGCATCCGGTGGGTCGGCGACCTGTGCCGCGAACTGGGGATTCCGAGACTGCGGAGCTACGGCGTGGAGCTTTCGGATCTGCCGCTGCTGGTGTCGAAAGCGGCCGTGGCCAGCAGTATGAAGGCCAACCCCATCGTGCTGACGGAGGCGGAACTGCACGAGATTCTCACGATGGCGATGTGAGGCGGGGATGGGGGGACGG
>CAZEEJ010000175.1:0-12701 GCA_964511155.1 uncultured Planctomycetales bacterium
GGGAACCGTACCGCCTTCTGCCTCCCGTCTTCTGTCTCCTGTCTCCTGTCTCATGTCTCCTGTCTTCTGCCTTCTGCCTTCTGCCTTCTGCCTTCTGCCTTTGTGCCTTTGTGCCTTCTGCCTTTGTGCCTTCTGCCTCTGTGCCTCTGTGCCTCTGTGCCTTCCGCCCCTCACGGGCACGGCGTGGCCGTCAGGTTGAGGTTGTTGCGGATGTTGACCAGGTCGAGGACGTTGATGCCGCCGTCGGCGGTCACGTCGCTGCGGAAGTTGGCGGCGGTGGCCGCCTGGTTGAGGTTGTTGCGTACGTTGACCAGGTCGAGGACGTTGGTGTTGCCGTCGCCGGTGACATCCCCGGCCAGCACGCGGAAGCAGAGGCTGCCGTCGACCTGGTGGTCGCCGAGGTCAACGATGCCCGGAAAGCTGATGGTCAACGGCTGGGTGTTGGTTGTGCCGGCCAAGTCGATGGTCAGCACGCTGCCGCTGATCGACAGGCCGCCCACCGCCCCGGCGGACAGGGCCACGTCGTCGTTGCTCAGCCCGCCGAACCCCGCGATGTCGCGGTCGAAGGTCACCAGCACGCGGGTCGGACCGGCCGCGCGGCACTCGACCACCGCCGGCGAGGTGATCGCGATGTCAAAGGGCGCCGCGCCGTGCATCCTCCGCGAGGCCGCCGCCGTGACCACCGGCATCACCCCGACGTGCACCGTCCCGCTGTCCAAGCTCACCCACCCGATGTTCTCGCCCCACGCGTAGCCGCTGAAGATGCCCGTCGTCGCGTCGTACCGGGCCTGCTCGTTGAACGGCCCCAGCTCCGCCAGCGTGTCGAAGTTGATCCAGCCGACGTTCTCCGCCCACGCCAGCCCGAACAGATCGCCCGTGTTCGTATCGATGTTCACCCCGAAGTCCGTATCGTCGAGGTTATCGTAGTGCACGTTGTTGAGCGGCGTGCCGTCGCCCACGTTGATCCACCCGAGGTTCTCGCCCCAGATGAACCCGGACACGAACCCGCCGTGCACGACCACGCCGGCCACCCCGCCGTCCGCGTCCCGCCAGTTCAGCCAGCCGGCGTTTTCGCTCCAGGCGAACTTGTACACCGGGTCGATGCTGCTCACGCCCAGGCACAGCCCCGCCGTCAGCACGATCACCGTCATTTTGATGAATCGGCTCATTCCGCACATCTGTCGTCCTCCCGCCGTTGGACTCACTGACACGCACCGCCCACGCACGAAAAGAACTGCGGGCACTGGTTACCGCAGGCCCCGCAGTTATTCTCGTCGTTCGTCAGGTTTACCTCGCAACCGTCGACCGGGTTCCCGTTGCAGTTCGCGAAGCCCCCGTGGCACACGAACGAACACGAGCCCGCGTTGCATACCGGGATGGCGTTCGGCCGCGGCGGGCAGACGACCCCGCATCCGCCGCAGTTGTTCACGTTGCTGTTGAAGTTGACCTCGCACCCGTCGTTGAAGTTGCCGTTGCAGTTGCCGAACCCGGGGTGGCACTGCAACATGCAGGCGCTGTTCACGCAGAGGCTGTTCGCGTTAGGCACGGGCGTGCAGACCGTGTTGCACGCCCCGCAATGGTTCGGGTCCGCCACCAGGTGCGCTTCGCAGCCGTCGCCCATGCTAGCGTTGCAGTCGGCGTAACCGGGGCTACAGAAAAGCTCGCACGCGGCGTTCACGCAGGCACTGAACGTATTCGGCGCCCCCGACGGACACACCACGCCGCACGCGCTGCAGTGGTTCACGTCGCTGTTGAGATCGACGCAGTTCCCGCCACAAAGCGTCAGCCCGATCGGGCAGCCATCGCCAAAGTTCGCCCAGGCCTCCGAGCTGCTGAAGTCGCCGCCCGGGGCAAGCAGAATCTTGGCGTAGTCGTTGCCCGCGGCGATGTTGTAGTTCAGCCCCCCGCTGCCGCGCACATTGTTGCGGACGATCAGGTTGCCCTCGCCCCCGATCACCATGCCGTCGCCGGCCGCGTCGCTGACGTGGTTGTCCTCGATGCGGTTCATGTCGCCGACGGCTTCAATGCCCGACGCGTCGCTCCACGAGACCGTGCCGACCACCCGGGCACCATCGCTGACGCTTACCCCCGCGGCCCCATTGCCCGTGCACACACAGCCGGAGACCAAACTGCCCGCGCCGGCGCTGATGCCGTCCTGCCCGTTGGTCGACACGGTGCAATCGCGGACCAGGCTCGCCTGCCCGGCGGCGATGCCCGCCCCGCCGTTGCCTGACGAGGCGACCTGGTGAACGCTCGCGTGCTCGCCGGCCCGCACCCCGTCCTGCTGGTTGTCCCCGACCCGCAGCCCGCTGATCTGGCCGGCCGTGGCGTTGGCGGCATCAACACCATGCCCCCCCCAGCCCTGAACGCCACCGTTGCTGATCGCCAGGTTGCGCACCGGCGTCGTCACTTTGACGCCGGCCAATGAGCCCGCCACCCCGGCCACCACCATGCCGTTGAGATCCAGCGTGACGTCGTCCGCCTGGATCTCGATGCCGTTCAGCCCGCTGCTGCCGATGACGTTGTCCGTGAGGTAATACGCGCCGCCCTGGGTAATCACGTGCAGCGCGCTGCCCGAGCCGGCCAGGGACTGCACGTTGATCCGCGGCTCGACCTCGACCAGCGTCTTCATCGTCGGCGCGACCGGCCCCGCGGGCGGCGTCAGGCTGCCCGCATTGACCCAGATGACCGTACCCACCGCGGCCACAACCAGTACCGACGTGGTATACCGAATCGGACGACGCCCGTGTTTCATGATGGCCTCACGATCTCACCACTGCCCACTGCCCACTGCTTTTGTGCCTCTGTGCCTCTGTGCCTCTATGCCTTCTGCCTCTGTGCCTTCTCTCTCCTCCCTCAATACTCATAATTCGCCTGCGGATGCTCGGACCCCGCCACACCGCTGATGTCGCCCGCCCCCGCGACGTTGACGATCGGGCCGTAGGCGTTCCCGACACCCATGTCGTAATTCGCCAGCCCGCTGTCGTGGACCTTGTTGCGGGCCGCGAAGCAATTGACCGCCCCGTTGAGGAAGCCGATGCCGATGCCCGCGGTGCGCGTGACCACGTTGTCCTCGACTACCGAACCGAGCCCGTTGCCGAACGCGTTGTCCACCACGATGCCGTCGCCCTGGCTTTCGTCGATCACGTTGCCGATCGCCCGGGAATAGTCGTAGCAGTAGATGCCCGCCGCCCACGAGTAGCTCATGGCGTTGTTCGAGGCGACGCTGCCCGCGGCGAGGAAGATGCCGTAGCTGTTATACTTCCCGCTGCAGCCGTCAACCACCGTATTAAAGAAGGCATCGATGCCGTCCCCGCACGAGTTGGCCACGCAGTTCAGCACCCGGCCCTCAGTCACCGAGAACCCGCGTCCGCAGTAATTGGCCACGCAGTTCGAGACCACGCCGCGAGCGATATCGACCCCATCCCCGTTGTTGGTCAGGCGGACGTCGGTGACCAGGCCGCCGACCGAGGGGTAGGAGATCCGGATGCCCGTGTCCGGCCAGTCGCGCACCTCGCCGTTCCGGACGCTCAGGGAAGCATCGCTCACCGTATCGCAGCGAATGCCGTCCAACGCACCGGGGTCCCCGATCACCGAGAAGCCGTTCAGATCGATCGAGACGCCGCGGCTGAGAACCTCGATGCCGTTGAGCCCCGCGACCCCGAGCACGTCCGCGGTCAGGTAGTAGGAGCCCGGGGCGGTGATCTCGTGGACCGCCGTACCCGAGCCCGGCAGGGCGTTGAGGTTGATCCGCGGCTCGATCTCGCTCAACGGCTTCATCGTCGGCGCGACCGGCCCCAGCGGCGGCGTCAGACTGCCCGCCCCCGCCCACCATACCACCCCGAAAACGACTGACAGGATGACGCCGCCCATGACACGGCCTGCGCGTACGTGCATCGCTCCGTTCTCCTCCTGGCGACCACCGGCGAAATGTCAGCCCACAGCCCCCACCGCGGAGCCGCGGACCGCTACCCTCCCCGCCAGCCGGAGGGCACAGCCACCTCCCACCGCTCGACCATGCCCCACGGCACGGTCCAAGCGTACAGTCTTATAGGCGCGCGCCCTCGCCGCTGACCAGATACCGGAGGATGAATTACAGTTTCAGTAAAACCAGGCCTGCTCGCCTCAGGGCCCCAGGGTGATGACCTGCCCGTCCCGGCCGAGGGCCATCCCTGCCGGCAGCTCCGCGTTCGTCGCCGCGTGCCCCAGCTCATGGGCGATGTGCGTGAAATACGTTTGCCGCGCCGCGATCCGCCCAGCCGCTTCGACCGCCTGCTCCAGGTTGAAATGCGTCGGGTGCGGACGACGCCGCAACGCGTCCAGCACCAGCACGTCCAGCCCCGCCAGCAGACGCAGCGACTCATCCGGAATGAAGCTCACGTCCGTGCAATAGGCGAAATCGCCAAACCGGAAGCCGAAAACATGCAGCTTGCCGTGGTAGAGCGGCACGGGCACGATGGGCACCCCCAGCAGCTCGAACGGGCCGTCGATCAGCCGTAACTCGAGCTGCGGCTTGGAGCTGGGGTAATCCGGGCTGTGATGGAAGGCGTACGGGAACACCCGCTCCAGCGTGGTCAGCGTCGCTTCGTCGCCGTAGCAGCCCAGGGGCGTGCCCAGCAGGTCATTGAACCGCCGCAGGTCGTCCAACCCGGTGATGTGATCCGCGTGGTGGTGGGTGAACAGCACGGCGTCCACCCGCCGCACGTCGCTGGCCAGGCACTGCAGCCGCAGCTCCGGCGGCGTGTCGATGAGGAACGACCGCCCGCCGACCTCCACCAGGGCGCTTGAACGGGTCCGCTTGTCGCACGGGTCCGGCGACCGACACACCGGGCAATCGCACCCGATCATCGGGACGCCGTGCGAGGTGCCCGTGCCCAGCAGGATGACGCGCTGTGGATTCATGCGTTGCCCAGTGACGGCCTCGGCCCCCGAATCGCTCCCCCAACTCCCGCAAAGGCAGGGAGTTACGGAACTGCAAGGGCACCGGTGTCGCCGCCGTGGGGTAGTGTACCGGCCAACGCGGTGATTGTCATCGCCCGGGCCCCCTGCGAGCCGCCGGGCTTGGCCCGGCGAAGGATTTTGCATCCTGCTCCGCCCGCGGTACAATCCGGGGTTCTTGAGCCTGGATCCCCAGGACGGTCCGGGTCCGCGCTTTTCCCAGGACACCAGAGACGACAGGGTCGGCAGGAGCCGGCAGACGTGGGCAACATGAACCTCGATGAACTGCGCAGACAGATCGACGTGATCGACGAGGAACTGGTTGCGCTGCTGAACCGCCGGGCGGAGGTGGTGGTCCAGGTCGGCCGGCTCAAGAACGTCGACGGCACCCCCATTTACGCCGCCGACCGTGAGAAGGCGGTCTTCGAGAGGATCCGCCGGGCCAACAAGGGCCCGCTGCCGGACAAGACGCTGCTGGCGATCTACCGGGAGTTGATGAGCGGCTCGTTTGCCCTGGAGAAGCCGCTGCGGATCGCCTACCTGGGTCCGCAGGGCAGCTACTCGCACCTGGCGGCGGTGGAGAAGTTCGGCTCGTCGGTCGAGTACGAATCGGTGACGGACATCCACGGGGTGTTCGACGAGGTCGCGCACGAACATGCGGACTTCGGCCTGGTGCCGATCGAGAACTCGGTCGGCGGCGGGGTGATCGACACGCTGGACGCGCTGGTCGAGACGGACGTGCAGATTTGTGCCGAGATCAACCGGGTGATCCATCATAACCTGCTGGCCAACTGCCGGCTTGAGGAGATCGAGCGGGTGTACTCCAAGCCGGAGGTCTTCGCCCAGTGCCAGCGCTGGCTGAGCGAGACCAACTTGGCGAGCAAGACGATCCCGGTGGCGAGCACCAGCAAGGCGGCGGAGCTGGCCCAGCATGAGGAGGGGGCGGCGGCCATCGCCAGCACGCTGGCGGCCGAGCTGTACACCCTCAAGATCGTCTGCGCGAATATCGAGGACAACGCTAAAAACACGACGCGTTTCTTCGTCATCGGGCTCAAGTCCTCGCGGCCGACCTCGGACGACAAGACCTCCGTGGTGTTCACGACCAAGGATGAGCCGGGGGCCCTGGTCAGCGTGCTGGATGCCTTCCGCCGGGAAGGGGTGAACATGTCGTTCATCCAGTCGCGGCCGAGCAAGAAGCGCAACTGGGAGTACTATTTCTTCGGCGACCTGAAGGGCCACCAGAGCGAGGCCGCGGTCCAGCAGGCCCTGGCCGCCGCCCGGACACACTGCCTGCGACTCAACGTGCTGGGCTCCTACCCGCGAGCGACCGAGGTGGAGTAGGGAGGGATGAGTACTGAGTGATGAGTACTGAGTGATGAGTACTGAGTGCTGAGTGAGCCGGGGACGCAAGTCCCCGGGTGAGATCGGAAATCGGAAGACCAACGCGGTCAGCTCGGGAGACAACGATGCGCAGGAAGTATGTAGCGGGCAACTGGAAAATGAACCTTACGTTGGCGGAGGCGAAAGCGCTGATTGACGGGCTGGAGGCGGGCCTGCCGGCCAATGTGCCGGTGGACGTGGCGGTGTTCCCGCCGTTTGTGTTGCTGCACCCGCTGGCCGCTGTGCTGGGCGGTCCGATCCAGCTCGGGGCCCAGAATTGCCACTTTGAGTCCAGCGGGGCGTTCACCGGGGAGATTGCGCCACAGATGCTGCTGGACGTGGGCTGTAGCTCGGTGATTATCGGGCATAGCGAGCGGCGGCATATCTTCGGCGAAACCGAGGAGCTGCTCAAAAAGAAGGTTCTGGCGGCCCTGAAGGCGGGGCTCAAGGTGATCTACTGCGTCGGGGAGAAGCTCGACGAACGCGAGGCGGGCCAAACCGAGAAGGTGCTGCATCGGCAGATCCACCAGGTGCTCGGGGCGGATGTGCCGCTCGATACGGTGACCATCGCCTACGAGCCGGTGTGGGCGATCGGCACGGGCAAGACGGCCTCGCCGCAGCAGGCCCAGGACGCCCACGCCTACATTCGCGGGGAGATCGGCAGGCTGTATAATAGCCAGGCTGCGGCGGGCGTGCGGATCCAGTACGGCGGCAGCGTCAAGGCGAGCAACGCCCGGGAGTTGATGGGCCAGCCGGACGTGGACGGGGCCCTGGTCGGCGGCGCCAGCCTCAAGGCTGAGGAGTTCCTGGGGATCATCAAGGGTGCCATGCCCGCGTGAGGCGGCATCCCAAGATCGCGTAGCGGCCGAAGTGCACCGGCGGGCTGAATGAATAGGGCGTAACTCGCCATCCGCGGGCGCAATGACCAATGGCGAAGCACCAATGACCAATAAAGTCCGAATGACGAACGTCCCCACACGCGGCCGGAGTTCTGGTTTCGGGCTTGGTCATTGATTGGTCATTGGGCCTTGGGCATTCGCCATTGTGGCCCGGAGACGGGCGGACAGCGGGTTACGCCCGAATGAATAAGGAATCGGGACTATGGATTTGCTTGCAGCAGGCTGGGTTCGCGGGTTTGTCACCCTCATGTTCGTGGTCACGTGCACGCTGCTGATTATCGTGATCCTTCTGCAGAAGGGTCGCGGCGGCGGTCTGGCGGGGGCGTTCGGGGGGACCGGTGGGCACAGTGCGTTCGGAGCCAAGACGGGAGACGTCTTCACGTGGGTGACGGTGGGCTTGACCTTCCTGTTCATCGTCGTAGCGGTGGTGGGCAACTACACCTTTGTGCCGACCACCCCGGTCGGCGCGACTCCGCCCGGTAGCATCGGCCCGGCGGAAACCATCGATCCGGAGGATATCCCGCCCGGTGAAGGTGTACCGGCCGAGGCACCCCCGACCACCCAGCCGGGAAGCTGACCACCGGCCGGGCACCGCTGGCCCCTGCGGAGACCACCAGGACCATGATTCTCTCGATGACCGGCTACGGAGAAGTGCAGCACGGCGACGACGGGGTGTCGTACGCTCTCGAGCTGCGCAGCCTGAACAGCCGTTACTTCAAGGCGGCGATCCGGCTCCCCGAGCATCTGGCGATCTTCGAGCCGGACGTCGAGAAGCTGCTGCGCACCCGGCTGTCGCGGGGGACGATCACCTGCACCCTGCGGGTTCGGGACACGAGCGCCGAGGCCGCCCAGGAGATCAACCAGGCGGCGCTCAAGAGCTACCTGGTACAGTTGCACGATCTGTTGGACGATCGGCCGTCGGTGCAGTTGGATCTGGCCGCCCTGCTCGCCCTGCCCGGGGTATGCCAGCCGCCGGCGATCGACGAGGCCCGCCGGGAGCACCAGTGGGCGATCATCGCCCGGCTGACCGAGGAGGCCATGAACCGCCTGATGGACATGCGGCAGGCGGAGGGCGATTCGATCTGTGCCGACCTGCTGCGGCAGTGCGACCAGATCCGCGAGCGCCTGGGCGCCGTGGCCGAGCGGGCACCCTCCGTGCTCCGCGAGTACCACGAGCGGCTGCTCCAGCGCGTCAACGAGTTGCTCAGCGAGAGTAAGCTGCAACTGCAGCTCGACGATATGAAGCGTGAGGTCGCGTTGTACGCCGAGCGGTGCGACATCAACGAGGAGGTTTCGCGGCTGGGCTCGCACCTCGAGCAGTTCGCCCGCTTGTGCCGCAGTCCGGAGCAGGCCGGCCGCAAGCTCGACTTCCTCGCCCAGGAGATGCTCCGCGAGGCGAACACCATCGGCAGCAAGAGCAACGACACGGCCATCGCCCACCACATCGTCGAAGTGAAGGGGGCAATCGACCGGCTGAAGGAACAGGTGCAGAACGTGGAGTAGGCTCTACAGGGTACTCAACGGGTCATGAGCGGGATTCTTCTGATCGTCAGCGGCCCGAGCGGCGTCGGGAAGACCACCGTGTGTAAGCGGCTGGCAGCACGGCGGGATGCGTTCCTGAGCGTGTCGATGACCACCCGGCCGCGGCGGCCGAACGAGGTGGACGGACAGGATTACTGCTTCGTCTCGCGCGAGGAGTTCGATGCCCGTATCGCGCGTGGGCAGATGCTGGAGCATGCCCAGGTCTACGGTGGGCAGTGTTACGGCACGCCCACCGAACCGGTCGTCGAGGCCCTGGAGGCCGGCCGGCTGGCCATCCTCGAAATCGAAATCGAGGGGACCATCCAGGTCAAACGCCGGTTTCCCGAGGCCATCGGCGTGTACATGCTGGCCCCCAGCCCGACGGACCAGCAGCAGCGGCTCGTCGGGCGGCGGCAGGACTCGCAGGCCGCGATTGCCGAGCGGCTCAGCAAGGCGGACGGCGAAACCCGCTACGCCCAGGAGTGCGGCGCGTACCAGCACTTCCTGGTCAACGCGGATATCGATGAAACGGTCGAGGCGCTCGAGCGCATCGTCATGGAGAAACAGACGACATGATCGAAGCATTGAAGAACGACGACATCATTCAGAAGGTGGGCGGCCGGTTCAAGCTGACCGCCCTGATGCAGAAGCGCTGGGTCGAGCTGATGCAGGGCAGCCGCCCCATGGTCGAGGCCCCCGACGAGGTCTCCCCGCTGGAGATCATCGCCAACGAGATCGTCGAAGATAAGATCGCCGCCGACCTGAGCCCCCTGCCCGCCGGCGAGCCCGACAAGGAAGGCCCCACCGGTGGCGACGACGACTGATCCCGGCACCCCCCCCCTCCCCCCGTCGCCCCAGGCGGAACGGGACCTGGACGGGTACGAGCTGGTCCTCGGGATCGGCGGAGGCATCGCCGCGTATAAGGTCTGCCACGTCGTCTCCCGGCTCGTGCAGCGCGGTTGCGGCGTCACCGTGACCATGACCGACGCCGGCACGCGCTTCGTCACCCCGTTGACCTTCCAGGCCCTCACCCACCGGCAGGTCTTCACCACCCTCTGGCAGCAGGAGGGTTACTACGATCCGCAGCACCTGACGCTGACCGAGTCGGCGGATCTGTTCCTCGTCGCCCCCGCCACCGCCGACCTGATCGCCAAGTTCGCCGCCGGCCTGGGCGACGACCTGATCACCACCCTCATGCTCGGTCGGGATTGCCCCGCCCTGCTGGCACCGGCCATGAACACGCGCATGTGGCTCAACCCCATCGTCCAGCGCAACGTCCGCACCCTGCGCGAGCTGGGCTTCGCCTTCATCGAGCCCGGCGACGGCTGGCTGGCCTGCGGCACGATCGGCCCCGGCCGCATGGCCGAGCCCGAAACCATCCTCACCGCCGTCACCGCCGCCCTCCAAGCACACCCGCCCCGCCGCCGCCCAAGCGGCCGTTGAGCACAACGTCGCCACACCGCAACCGCCCGGGGCGGACCGGGTGGCCCATCCTCGCCCCGGCGAGGGTGGGGCCACGATGATGGACCCGCGAAGAACGCCGCCCAGACAACTGGCAGGCTCCGGCCCGCAATGGTCGCGCCCGCTCCTGCTCCTTGGGGATGGCCCCTCACGGGTTTTTGTCCCCCCTGCCGCCCACTGTAGAAACAATTCTACGGGCCGTGTGGAAAGGGGGCTACACCGCAGCCGGACGGTCTGCCCGATGGTCCTTCCCTTCGCCTTGCAGCAACACTGGACGCCAGTTTTCTCTTGACAGGTTTCTGAAAATGATGATAATCCCCCCCTGTTAGGGGAGCGTCCCGGACCTTGCGGCGATCCGCCGCGTTCTGCCGCTCATCACACGCCGGCTCGACGGCGTAACAGTTCTTCCTTGCAGAAGGAGCAACATCTTGGTCAGTTGCGCGTGATCGCCATGCCCCAAGGCCGTTCTGTCAATGGGGGCCTGAGGTTTCTGGGGACCTGAGGTGCCTGGGGATCTGAGGTCTCCGAGGGAAGTGTGACCGCCGCCTTCGCCGAGCGAGGCGTCAGGTACGTCGGGTAGGGACCGTGTCGGCACAGGCCAAAGGTTGACCGCCAAGCCGCCGGCGCCGCTCCCGATCGGAGACCAGGCGCGGCGCCGGCGGCTGAGACGGAGACTCGTCGGCGGTGGGAGCAGTTGGAGCGACCGGGAAGGCCGGAGAGCACCCGGCCCACAAGAAATCCGTCAAACGCTCTAACCATTACCGCCGAACTGTGTCTCATCCAGTGACTGCGATTCGCACTTCTCGCAGTCAGTTATGGTAGGCGGTCAACCAGGAAAGCCCGAGGGCGCCCCCGTTTTCGGCGCACTCATTGAAACTGCAGATGCCGTTGAACAGTAGTTGCAAAACAGAGGTGAATACATGGACACGACACGCCCTGCATGTACCGTTCTGTATCCGACTGCTCCATCCTGGTTTTGCTTTGCGGCTTTGGTGGCACTCATGGTGATGGCTCCAGTGGCCGGTGAGGCGGCCTCGCCCCCGACCCTTGTCGTCACTGCTTCACCAAACCCGGTTCGCGCAGGCGAGCAGGTCATGTACCACATCGTGGTCGCGAATCAAGGAGCCAATGATTTGACCGATGTGGTCTTGACGAACCTGATCCCGGACACCTGGGACTACCTATACGAATCTGAGAAGGATGGTGGGAGTTGTTGGAACTGGTACTGCAGGGGCGGAGACACAATCATGTGGGAGCTGGGCACCTTGCCCGCGGGGCAAAGCCGCACGATCCGATTCTCGCCTTTTGTGGAGAATTCCTCTGGCCCTGCAGATGGGATGATGATCGACAGTATCCTCCGAGTGACGTCGGCTAATGCACCCGAGGTTGTGGCTTCTCGAAGCATTACCGTTCAGAATACTCCGGTTCTGAGCGTCCGGCTGAACGAGAGTCACGACCCAGTGAAGCAAGCTGACACCTTGGTTTACACCGTGACCTACGGCAATCAAGGAAACGTACTCGCGCCTAATGCACGCCTGACAGCAACAATTCCGGACGGGACGGCCTTCCTTTCCGCAACAGGAGATGGCTTCCTACAAAACAGAGCTGTTGTGTGGTCGCTGGGTACTCTTGAGTCTGGCATCACTGGGCAAGTGACATTTGCGGTTTCAGTAGGCGCTCACTTAGGGAACGGTGCCGTACTGGTAAGTGAGGCGGAGATCACGGACAGCGCGAGTTCAGCGGATGCTGCACGAACGCAACAGGCAACGGTAGTTCAAGCCAGTTCGCCAATCAGTCTCAGCATGACTGCTTCGCCGAACCCGGTTCGCGCAGGCGAGCAGATCATCTACCACATCGTGGTCGCGAATCAAGGAACCAATGATTTGACCGATGTGGTCTTGACGAACCTGATCCCGGACACCTGGGACTACCTATACGAATCTGAGAAGGATGGTGGGAGTTGTTGGAACTGGTACTGCAGGGGCGGAGACACAATCATGTGGGAGCTGGGCACCTTGCCCGCGGGGCAAAGCCGCACGATCCGATTCTCGCCTTTTGTGGAGAATTCCTCTGGCCCTGCAGATGGGATGATGATCGACAGTATCCTCCGAGTGACGTCGGCTAATGCACCCGAGGTTGTGGCTTCTCGAAGCATTACCGTTCAGAATACTCCGGTTCTGAGCGTCCGGCTGAACGAGAGTCACGATCCAGTGAAGCAAGCTGACACCTTGGTTTACACCGTGACCTACGGCAATCAGGGAAACGTACTCGCGCCTAACGTACGCCTGACAGCAACAATTCCGGACGGGACGACCTTCCTTTCAGCAACGGGAGATGGCTTCCTGCAAAACAGAGCCGTTGTGTGGTCGCTGGGGACTCTTGAGTCCGGCATCAGTGGGCAAGTGACATTTGCGGTTTCAGTAGGTTCTCACCTGAAGAACGGTGCGGTACTGGTAAGTGAGGCGGAGATCACGGACAGCGCGAGTTCAGCGGATGCTGCAC
>CAZEEJ010000176.1:0-12542 GCA_964511155.1 uncultured Planctomycetales bacterium
TAGGGAAGTGAGAATCCAGAATTGAGAATTGCGAATTGAGAATGGCCACCTCACACTGTTCAGGAGTGATGGAGTGAAGCAGGAGCGGATACTGAAAATCGGGATTCCCAAGGGCAGCTTGGCGGACGCCACGGTCGAGTTGTTCGGCCGGGCGGGTTTCAACCTGCAAGTGTCCTCGCGGGGCTACTACCCTTCGATTGACGACCCCGAACTGACGTGCATTATGTTCCGGGCCCAGGAGATGAGCCGCTACGTGGAGGACGGCGTGGTGGACATGGGGCTGACGGGGCACGACTGGATCCGGGAGAACTCGAGCGACGTGCACGAGGTGTGCGAGTTGACGTACTCGAAGGCCACATCTCGGCCGGCCCGGTGGGTGTTGGCGGTTCCGAACGAGTCTGCGGTGCAGAAGGTGAGCGACCTGGCGGGGGGGATCGTGGCCACGGAGTTGGTGAACACGACGCGGCGATACTTCGAGAGCCAGGGTGTCGACGTGCGCGTCGAGTTCAGTTGGGGCGCGACGGAGGTGAAGGCCCGGCTGGTGGACGCGATCGTCGAGTTGACGGAGACGGGCTCGTCGCTGCGGGCGAACAACCTGCGTATCCTGGACGAGATCCTGACGTCGACGACGCGGCTCATCGCCAACAAGCAGGCCTATGCGGATGCCTGGAAGCGGGAAAAAATCGACTCGATCGCCTTGCTGCTGCGCAGCGCGATCGAAGCGAAGGCCAAGGTCGGGCTGAAGCTGAACGTGCCGAACGATTGCCTGGAGAAGGTGCTGGCGATGTTGCCGGCGGAGCGTTCGCCGACGGTGTCCGCCCTGGCGGACCGCAGCTTCAGTGCGGTGGAAGTCATCCTCGAGGTGGCGGTGGAGCGGGCCCTGGTCCCGCAGCTTCAGAAGGCCGGTGCGTCCGGCATCATCGTCTACCCGTTGAACAAGGTGATCCCGTAGCCGCGGAGACGCACTCTTCGGCCGGGCCGGGGAAGATCATGCGACACCGCGAGGGTCACGTAGGCACCGGATGGCCTCAGCAGAGCCGCGACCAACGGAGCCGCGACCGTAAGGGAGCGGTGACCGCGCGAGAGCGGAACCGCTTCCTTACGGGCGCGGCTCTGCCGGGCGCGGCTCTCTTGCGCTCGGCTCTGTTGTGCAGGGCTCGGCTGGTCGCGGCGCTGATGGGTGTGGCCGTATTGGTCGCGGCGGGCTGTGCGGCGCCCGGTCCCGCGGCGACGACTTCGCCGGAGGACCAGATTCTCTTCGGCCCGCTGCCCCTGCCGCCGGATTTCGATCGCGAGCGGGCGGCGCTGACCCTGGCTCAGATCCCGGATGCCCCCACCCCGCCGGAACCGACGCGCCCCGTGGCGACGGTCGAGTTGCCCCGACAGGCGGAACGGCGGCTGGAGGCGGCCCGGCGGCTTTTCGCCGAGCAACGTTACACTGAGACCACCAACGAGCTCTCCACCGCCCTGCGCTACAACGCGAATATTCACGAAGCTCACCGGCTGATGGCGCTGGCGTGCCAGCTCTCGGGGAATGAGCAAAACGCCCGCCTGCACGCGGACCGGGCCCTGGAGTTGAACCCGAACGATGCGGCGAGTCTGTACGTGCTCGCCCGGTTGGCGGAGAAGGCGGACAAACCGGCGGAGGCCCTGCGGCTCTACCGGACCGCACTGCTGTGCAGCGGGCCGGATGAGGACGACGATTACCGGGCGCTGGTGCATCACCACTTGGGTATGCTGCTGGAGCGGCGGCATTACTACACGGCGGCGGTGGAGCAGCTTGAAGCGTTTGAGCGTGCAGTGGCGGTCCTGGGTGAGCGGGCCGACCGGAACCCCGAGTTGGCCACATTGGTGCGTGTTCAGCGGGGTCCGGGCATGCTGAAGCTGGCTCGGGCGCAGGGTTTGCTCGGCCGGTACGCGGCGGCGGCGGATACGCTGGCGCGTGCGATGGAGGATCAACCGCGGGATTGGGCGCTGCGTGGTGAATGGATCCGCATGCTGGCTCGAGCGGGGCGGCAGGCAGAGGCCTGCGCGGCAGCCTCGCGGTACGTGGCCGATAGCCGTGGCCGGGCCGAGGCCCTCGATCTGCTGCTGGCGGTGTACCGTTATGCCGGCCGACCCGAGGAGGCGGTGACGGCTATTCACGCGGTGCTGAACGAGCAGCCCGACAATCTGGAACTGCACCTTTTCTACGTGGACGCGCTGCTGGCCGCGGACCGGCGGGACGATGCGGCGGAGGCCCTGGAGGCGCTGTCGGCGCGGCATCCGGATCTGCCGGATGTACGCTGGAAGCTGGCGGCCCTGCACCGGGCGCGGCAGCAGTGGCGGGATTGGCTGCTGGTGCTGGCGGCGGAGTTGGTGGCTCAGCCGTCCAGCGGGGCACGGGCGGAACAGGAACTGGGTGAGTTGCCGGGGCCTGTGGCCGCGGCCATGGTGGACGAAGGAGTGGGGCGGACGGTGCGCGAGCCCTTGCTGGCGGGCCTGCCCGAGGAAGATGCGGCCCTGCTCTCCGCGGTGGACTTTCTGGTGGCTCGGCTGGCGGCCCGGCTGGAGCGGCCGGAGGATGCGGCCACCCTGCTGGAACGGTCGGTCCAGCGTAGTCCGGATTTCGCGCCTCCTGTGGTGGCTTTGGTCCGCAAGCTCACCGAGGAGTGCCGCTGGGCGGACGGCCTCGCCCTGCTGGGGCGGGTGCCCGGGGCCGCGCAACAGACCAGCAGTGTCCTGGAGGCCCTCAAGTCTCGCTGCCATGATGGTCTGGATCAAACCGACGCGGCCCTGGAGGGTTACCAGCAGGCGATCCGCCTGGACCAGGCCAATGGCGAGGCGATGTGGTGGCTGGCCCGGCTGTACGAGCGCACGGGGGACGGGGCCAAGGTGATCGAGCAGTATGAGGCCATCCTGGCGGTTGATCCGGATGACGTGCGTGCGCGGGAGGAACTGATCCGGGCATTGTGGACCAGCCGGGACCAGCGCTCGCGGCTCATTCGGGAATTGAACGAGATCCAGCGGATCGATCCGCATTCGCCGCCCGCGGTGCGCTGCGTGGCCCTGGTGCGGTTCCTGCAGCCGCCGGCCGCCGACTTGGACGCCTATACCCAGGCGATGCGCGAGCTGGTCGCTGAGCATCCCGAGGACATGCGGTCGCGGGAGGAGTTGATCGGCACGCTCATCGCGACGCGCGAGTACGAGGCCGCCCAGCGCGAGGCGGGGGAACTGCTGGAGCGGCATCCGTGTTCGGATCGGGCCAACGAGTTGATGTCGCTGGTGTTGATCCGGCAGTTGCTGTTTGATGAGGCCCAGCGCCGGCTGGAGCAGATGCTGACCTGGTATCCGAACCGGGCGACGTGGATTCAGGAATTGGCTCAACTGCGGGCCCTGGATCAACGGTACGACGAGGCGGTGGCGTTGTGGAATCGGTTGTTGGAGCTGGAGGCGGCAGGGGGGACCGCGATCTCGGCTGAACGGAAGGCGCTCTACCAGTCGAAGCTGATGTTGGCGTATCGTCAGGCGGGGCGGTTCGACGACGCCCGCCGGACGGCCGAAGAATGGCTGGCCGCTGCGGCTCAGGGGGACGAGGGGGAGCGCAGCCGGTTGCGATGGTTCGTGCTGGCGGCCGATGCGGGGGCGGGCCAGGAGGAACGGTACATCGAGCGGGTGCGTGCCTGGCTGGCCGACGAGCCGACCAACGCCGAGCTGCGCGCGTGGGAACTGGGCGTGGCCGCACCCTATCCCAGCGGTAGCCTGGGCCTGCCACCGGGGAAGGCGGGGTTGATCGGTGCGAAGCGCTTCGAGGAGGCGATTCTGCGGGCGTTTGAGTGGCTGGCGGCCCGGCCGGAGGACGACACCGGTCTGGTGTGGCTGATCACCGCGCTGCAGGCGGCCAAGCGGCACGACGAGGCGATCGAGTTGGCCGCGAATCAAGTGGCCGCCGCCGACGAGCTTCAGCACCGCATCGAGCATCTCAACACGCTCCGGGAACTGTACATGCGGGCCCAGCGGTATGACCAGGCGCTCGATACCGCACGGGACGTGGTCAACGAGGCCCGGAAGCTGCTTAATGACATCGACCCGCCGCGCAAGCCCTTCGTCGAGATGTTCGTCTTCGAGTTGCGCCGCCTGTTCGGGCAGGTGCTGATCCAGGCCGGGCGGTACGACGAGGCCGTCAGCCACCTGAAGGAGATGGTCGACGAGGTGGACGGAATTCGGCGTGAAGCCCAGACCATCGGGCAGGGGCTGGAGGACCCGCGGCAGCGGGAGATGGCGTCGCGGCACGAGCAGGAGGCGGCCAAGCGGCAGACGCTGCTGCTGCGAACGCTGTGTCACGTTCATCAACTGCAGGGGCGCGACGATTTGGCCTTGGAGCGGGCCCGGGAGGCCTACGCGCTGCAACCGCGGGACGTGGGTCTCAATAACGACGTGGGCTACACGCTGGCGGATGCGGGCGAAGACCTGGACGAGGCGGAGCGGATGATCCGCTATGCCCTGTCGACCGAACCGGCGCAGGCGGCGTATCTGGATAGCTACGGTTGGGTGCTGTACAAGAAGGGGCGTTTTGCCGAGGCTCGGACCTGGCTGGTGCGGGCGTGCGCCATGGAGGAGGGCGAGGATCCCGTGATCTTCGATCATCTGGGCGACTCCTGCTGGCGGCTGGGCGAGAAGGACGAGGCGGCGGAGCACTGGCGGCGGGCGTTGGAAACCCACGAGCGCAAGGTGGCCGAGGGGGAGTCCGCGACGGACGATAAACTGGTCGGCCGGCTCAAGGCCAAGCTGGCCGCCGTTCAGGGGGGCGACAAGCCGGAGGTGGCCCCCATCCCCGCGGATACGCAACCCGGGCCATAAACGCAAACGATGACAGGAGACCACTGATGGCAGGCCATTCCCACTGGGCGCGGATCAAACACAAGAAAGGCGTCACCGACTCCCGGCGCGGGCGACTGTGGAGCAAGCTGGCGCGCAATGTGATCGTGGCGGCCAAGCGGGGGGGCGGCGACCCGGGGCAGAACCTCGCCCTGCGCTACGCGATCGACAAGGCCAAGCAGGCCAACATGCCCAAGGACACCATCGAGAACGCGATCAAGAAGGGGGCTGGCGGGGCCGAGGGAGCCAACTACGAGACGGTCTACTACGAAGGCTATGGCACGGGCGGCATCGCCATTCTTGCGGAAGCCCTGACGGATAACCGCAATCGCACTGCCCCGGAGGTCAAGAAGATCTTCGAGCGGCAGGGGGGCAGCGTGGGGGCGGCCGGTTGCGTGCAGTGGATGTTCGCCTCGAAGGGCCAGATCGCCGTGCCCGCCGACGCCGCGGACGAGGACCGCATCGCCGAGATCGCCCTGGAGGCCGGGGCCGACGACTATACCCGCAGCGATGATCTGTGGGAGATCACCTGCGAACCGACGGCCTTCGAGCCCTTGCGGGCCGCCCTGGCCGCCGCCGGCATCACCATCCAGTCTGCCGAACTGGCCATGGTCCCCTCGACCGCCATCACCGTCGACGCCGACAACGGCGCCAAGCTCCTCAAGCTCATCGACGCCCTCGAAGACCACGACGACATCCAGAACGTCTACGCCAACTTCGAGCTGCCGCCCGAAGTCCTCGCCACCCTCGAAGCGGGCAACTGACCGCAGCGCCGCATCGGCGGCCGAGGATACCACCGCCGTGCGTATCCGCCTTATCTTCGTTCACCACACCCGGGCCCAGAGGGCCTTGAGATAGGCGCCTTCCGGGCAGTTGGAGAGGACGGGGTGGTCGGGGGCGGCACCGGTGAGGTCGAGGATCTGGAACGGCCGCTGGTGGCGGCCGGCGGCGGAGCGGACCATGCCCAGGAAGTCGTCCCGCGAGACTAGCCCCGAGCAGGAGCAGGTCAGCAGCAGGCCGCCGGGCTTTAGCACGCTGATGGCCAGAATGTTGAGATCGACGTACTTGCGGGCACCCTCGTGGAAGTCCTCGCGGCCTTGGACGAACTTGGGCGGATCGAGAACCAGCACGTCAAACATGCGCCCGTTGGTCTGCATTTGCCGGAGATAGGCGAAGGCGTCGGCGTGGACGTGTTGGACGCGGGCCTCGTTCAGCTTGGCGTTGGTCTGGGCCAGCTCGACGGCCTGCTCGTCCAGGTCGACGCCGGTGACGGAAGCGGCCCCGCCGAGCTTCATGGCGTACAGGCCAAACCCGCCCGTGTAGCAGCACACGTCCAGCACGTGCTGCCCGCCGCACCAGTCCGCCAGCCGGCGGCGGTTGTCCCGCTGGTCGCAAAAGAAGCCGGTCTTGTGCCCGCTCCGCAGATCGACGCGGAAGCGCACGCCGTGCTCCACCACGGTGATCGTCCGGGGCACTTCGTCGGAGGCGTCCGGCGGCACGCGAAACCCTTCGAGCCTTTCGATGCGCTCGTCCGCCCGCACGACGAACTTCGTCAATCCGGCGTGCTCGCTGAGCAGGCGGCGCAGCAGCGGCAACCGGTTGAACACGCCCAGCGAAAAGACCTCGATGGCGATCCAGTCCGCGTAGCGTTCAGCGATGAGGCCGCTGAGCCCGTCGCCCTCCGCGTGGATGAGGCGGCAGGCATCGACGTCGGCGCGGTCGCCGAGCAGTCGGCGGCGCAGGTCCACGGCTCGTGCGATACGTCCGGCGAAGAAGGTCTCGTCAACCGCCGCCCGTTCCCACGAGAGCAGCCGGACCGCGATCTGCGACCGGTCGTGGTAGAACCCGTGGCCGAAGAGGGTGTCCCTGCGGTCGTAGACGGCCACGAGATCGCCCGCCCGGGTGCCGGGGCCGACCTCCTGGACCATCCGCCGGTAGACGAACGGGCTGGCGGGTACCGAGCGCAGACGCACCCAGGGGTAAGGATAGCCCTCGCTGCCGGATGGGGGGGGCGAAGATGCGGATCGGGAGTCTGGAGTAGGTCGAGTCATGATGTCAGATCATGGCCAGCCGGCGGGCCGCCCGCAAGTGGGAGTCGGGGTGCGGAGTTGCTGCGTCGTGCGACCCTTCCTGGGCGGGGCGATGCCCGACCCGGCTTGCCTCTTCGCGACGGAAACATGGATGCTTCAATGCGGATGTTCCCTTAAACGAGCGGGGCCGGCACGTGGCCGGCCCCGTGTGGTTCCCTACCCTCCGCGTACAGCATAGCAGACGGGTGGGCGTCAGTCCAGCAGGCGGACATCCGTCCAACACCGGCGGGGGTAGACTCTGGAACCCGGCCCGCGAGCCCCAGGGCTGGTGGCTCGATCGAGCGTTGATCAGCCGGAAGACGGTTCAGAAGAGCGGGCGACCCGCACGCATGGCCCAAGCCGTCCGCGGCGGCAGTTGGGACGGACGGGCGAAGGTACCTGACTCGGCCGTGTCGAGGGTCGCGGGGCCGTCGGTCAGGTTGACCCACACCACCCATTCGCCGACCGCAACCCCGGCCGCTCCGCCGACCACCGCGAGCCTCACCTGTTTCGCTGCGCGGGCGGTACCCGGGTGGGTTTGTCCGGGGAAGATGACCAGCCCGTCCACGACGGGCGCGCTTTCGCCGAATGCCACCTGCCGCTTCAATGCACTCCGCTTGGTGGGCTCCGGCAAAACCCAGGTTGCCCGCGCATCCGCCGCGGCGTTGACGGCGACGTAGCCGATGGCGTCATCGAGGTTGACCCAGTTTCCTGGCACCACAGGGTCCAGAGGGGCGTCGGCCCGGTGCCAGGCTGTCCGCCCGGGTTCCCACGCTGCCTCACCGTCGTCGAACCAGACGCGAATCGGACGATGCGGCTTTTCGACGGCAATCGTCCGCTCGATTGTGCGGCCGGCCTCGTCGCCGCCGGCCTGTAACTCCAGGTATACCACGATCTCGTCAGGCAGGGAGATAAAGGCCTCGCCGCCCTTGCTCGACGTGCGGACGACCCAGAACCAGTCCGTGCCGTGCTCGGAGTGGATCTCGCCGGACTCTCCGGGCGGCTGAGCGCTCACCGGACCGGTGTAGTTGGTGCCGACCGGTAGCAGCATCCAGCTATTGCGGGCCGGCGCGATGAAGCGGACCGGCGATCGGCCCGGCCCGGCGTAGAAGCTGCGGAAGCTGCCGGCGGCGGAATGCTGCGTGAGCAAGCGTACGGATTTCAACTCACCGATCCCGACCAGGCCGGCGTTCACCTGCTCGTCCGGCAGCGGGGCCGGCATTCGTTCGGACGCGGTCAGGTGCAGCAGGACGGCCTCCGCAATCCGCGGGGTCCAGGGTTTGCCGCAGACGTAGGGATTGTCGTAGCTCCAGTCGGCCGGCGACTCGCGCCAGTATCCGGTCGCCGTGTGCAGGGCACGCGACTCGAGTGCCGAAGCGAGCGGGAGCCGTTCGAGGAAGGCCAGGTAGCAGTGCACGGTCGCGGATTCGGTCCACACGTGATAGCGCCGCCAATCGTTGTCGGGGACGAAGACGAAGAAGCCGTCCCGGTTCATGCAGCGGAGCAGGACCTTCTCGTACATGTCCCTGGCGTGATGCTGGATGGCCTTGGGCAGCGGGCGGCCGGCGGCCTGGTAGCAGCTCGCCACCAGCAGATGAAAGCGGTAGCACGCCAGGACGTACTCGATGTGGAACTGGTTGTGGTTCTCCAGGGCGAAGTCCTCATGCACGTTGGCCCCGAGGATCCATTCGCTGACCGGCCTGCCGTCGTCCCCGGGCGATGCATCATGCACGTCCTGCGGAGCGGCGAGGGTATTGTAGAGGTACAACTTGAGGGCTGCTTCCCACGTTGGGGCATTCGGGTGGTGCGGCATCATGTTGACGGCCACGCCAAGCAGGGCGCTGTTCCAGGCCACCGTCTCCGCCTGGGTGTCGCCGCGGTATGCCGTTTGCGGCTTGACGGCCGCGAGCCGGTCGGCTTCGTAGACGATCATCCGGGCGACCGCACCTTGCGCCTCCGGATCAAGGTTCTCCCAGACGAACCATGCCGCCATGCCCGCCTCGGCCACGTGCAGCGGTGCCTGCCACGCATCGCCGAAACTCGCTTCCCTGGCGTGTGCACGGGCCACCTCCGCCACGAGTCGCGCCGCTTCCGATCGGCACCGCAACCGCAGCTCCTCCGGCCAACGGCCTCTGATGGCCGAGAGGATCGCCGCGCCCTTGGCCCGCTCCGCGTAATTGCGGTAGAGCATCGAGCCCGCGTGTGGATAGCAGCCGTCGGTCTCGGCCAGCACCTCGCGCGCCGCCGCCATGTACAGGTCGACCAGCTCGCGACTGCGGCCGGTGAGTCCCTCGTAAGCGGCCTGGAGTCGCTGGAGGGCGACCGGCCGAACGAAGGTTTCAGGACCTGCCCCGCCGGTCGCGGGCGCGGTGGCCGGCTGCGACCACGCCGTGCTGCCGCAGAACAGGATCGCAACGAAGATGTGTCGTGCCCCAACAATGGGAGATGTCCATGCTCCAAGGCCGGAGGAAGTGTGTGGCTTGATGCGGGGGGTTGATGATGTTGCCGCCATGAGGGTGATCGCTCCAGTCTGCGAGGATGCGTATACCAGCGGCGACGGCCATGCTCCGCCGGCCACTTACCGAGTATATCACGGCGGCCCCTCAAGCAGCGAAGATCCGCCGGGGCTGACGCCCGCGTCCTCGGTTGCGTGACAGTTCGGGCGGTGGTGTCGGCCCCGGCGGGTCAACATTTCCGTACCGCGTTCGGCTGGTGAGCATGGTTCCGTACCGCGACCGTAAGGGAGCGGACCTTGCGCGAGCACGCCACGTACACGAGGTCCGCTTTCCCACCCGTGACCTCGCTGCGCGACGCCGAGGGCACGCGGGCGGGATATGGAACAGTCTGTCCGAGAGGACGCCCGAAGAGGTGCAGTAGACGACTTTTGAAGCAAGACCGAGCGCGGCTGAGCCCGGGCGTGGACGCTGCGTGACGCGGAGAAGGCGTACGGAAGGAGATCCGCGCTAGGCCCGGCGTTTACGCCGGGTCTGTGGGGTGCCTCACGGAGGCGTGACCCCGGTTCACCGGGCTTCTCGATGGGTGGCTTGAACCATGGCGAATGAGGCGATATCGGGCAGGACTGCGGGTCGCGTGTGGCCCAACGGATTCGTTGGGGGTATACTCGGCGCGACCGGCCCAGTGCTCCATTGCCGGGAGGAGCGCTTGGCGTCCCCGGGCAAGCACGACTCTTTGTGGAGGATCCTCAATCATGACAGCCAGAACGACGCGACGCACGTTCATCAAGCAGGCCGCCATTGCTGGGACGGTCGTACCTTCGATCTTCACGGGGACAGCGCATGCTCAGAATGGCCGGAAGTTGCGCCACGCATCGATCGGCGTAGCCAGAAGGGGGGCGCAAGACCTGGAGCTGTTCAGCACCCATCCGGACATCGAGGTCGTGGCCTTGTGCGACGTCGACCGGCAGCACCTGGAAGCGGCCGCCAAGCTTTATCCCAAGGCCAGATTGTACCGCGATTGGCGACGCCTGCTCGAGACGGAAGGGGACCGGATCGATTCGATCAACGCCGCCGTCCCCAACCACATGCACGCCCCCATCGCGATGACGGCCCTTCGGATGGGCAAGCACGTGTACTGCCAGAAACCCCTGACGCACAGCATCTACGAGGCTCGCCGACTCGCGGAGGAAGCGGCACGTCGCCCCGAGTTGGTGACCCAGATGGGCGTCCAGACGCATTCGGCCAGCTCATACCGAACCGCGGTGGCCATGATTCAGCACGGGGCCATCGGCAAGGTCAAGGAGGTGCACTCGTGGGACATCGTCAGGCATCATTACACCGGTGCCTTCACCGACCCCCCGACGCGGCGCCGCCCCGATCGTGCGGATGAAGTCCCTGAATACCTGGACTGGGATCTGTGGCTGGGCGTGGCTCCCGAGCGGCCGCATATCACCGACTACTATCACACCCGCTGGTGGCGCCGCTGGCAGGATTTCGGCGGCGGGGCCCATGGCGACATGGGCGGCCACATGATGGACGGCGTATTCAGCGCCCTGGAATTGACCTCGCCCACCTGGGTCCTGAGCCACCGGAGCCCGCCGTACGAGGAGACGTTCTCGCCGAACAACAAGGTCCAGTACCGCTTCCCCGGCACCAGGTATACCACCGGCGACATCGACTATTTCTGGTACGACTCCGGTCCGGTGGATGCCAAGGTCGATTGGCCCGTGGATCAGAGCAAGGAGCTTCCCGGGGACGGGTCGATGTTTGTCGGCGAGAAGGGCTACCTGTTCCTGCCGCATGGCGGCGCACCCCAACTCCTGCCGGAGAAAGAGATGAAGGACGCTGCCGAGGAGTTCGAAAAGCGGGTCGGCCCAGTGCAGGGCCGGGACGTGGATCATTATCACCAGTTCATTAACGCCTGTCTCGGCAAAGGCAAAACCACCACGCCGTTTGCATACTCGGGCCCCCTGACCGAGAGCGTCCTGATGGGGACGGTCGTCAACCGGTTCCCGGGGGAGAAACTGGTCTGGGATGCCAAGGCGCTGAAGTTCACCAACAAGCCGGAGGCCGACCGGTACCTGCGCCGAACCTACCGCGACGGGTGGCAGGTGGAGGGACTTGGCTAATTGAAGAACCCAGCCGGGCATTCCGCGATGTGGAAAAGTGAGAAGTGAGAAGTGAGAGCTGAGCGGTGAGAAGTGAGAAGTGAGAAGTGAGAGACTTCGTCTCCCGTGGATGTCAGCAAACCTCACCAGCGGTGAGGTGGAGCGGCACCCGCGATCGGCAGCTTTTTCTCAATTCTCCATTCCTCATTCTCCATTCCCCCCTGTTGCAGAATGCAACTGGGGGGCAGAGCTTCACCCGCCGGCCGCCGCGGGGAGCGGCCGCTACCGGAGGGCGCACGCATGCGATACCGGATCTCGATCTGTACACTGCTGACCCTGATTGCGGCATCGACACTCAGTCTGGCTGCCACGCCGACTGCTTGGAAAGTTGGCACGGCAAAGGCCAAGATCACCCCTCGCGAGTCGATGTGGCTGGCCGGCTACGGATCTCGCGATAAGCCCGCCGAGGGAACGCTGCACGACCTCTGGATCAAGGTGATTGTCTTCGAGGATGCCGAGGGGCAATGTGGAATCGTCCTCACGAGCGACCTGTTGAACATCGCGCGCGCGGCGCGCGATCGCATTTGCCGAGAAGTAGGGGAGCGACTCGGCCTGCCGGAATCACGGATCATGCTCACCTCCTCGCACACGCACACCGGCCCCGTGCTGCGTCCGCGGGCGCCGGCGTATCCGCTGGACGAGAAGCAGCAGACGCTGATCGAGGCTTACGCCAGGTGGGTGGAACGGGAGATGATCGCCACCATCCTGAAGGCCCACGCTGAGCGGACGCCGGCGACGTTATGGGCGGGCGAAGGCCTGGCGACTTTCGCCGTCAATCGGCGAAATAACCCGGAAAGGGAGGTCCCCGATCTGCGCCAGCGCGGCGTCGCCCTGAAGGGCCCCGTCGATCACAGCGTGCCCGTGTTGGCCGTGCGCCATCCGGACGGGAAGCTCAGGGCCGTTCTCTTCGGCTACGCGTGTCATTGCACGGTGTTGAACTCCTATCAATGGAGCGGCGATTACGCGGGTTTCGCCCAATTGGCCCTCCAAGA
>CAZEEJ010000177.1:0-12380 GCA_964511155.1 uncultured Planctomycetales bacterium
CTGCCGTCGATGGCGAAATCGACCTCCGCCCCCTCGCTGCGGCCGATCCAGTTGCTCTGCATGAGGCGGATCGGCTCGGGCCAGTCGACCAGAGCGAGGTCGCGTTCGAGGCGGTCGGCGTAGGCGGTGATGCGCAACATCCACTGGCGCAGCGGTCGGCGAAAGACGGGGTGGTTGCCGCGGTCGCTGCGACCGTCGTTGGTGACTTCCTCGTTGGCCAGTACGGTGCCCAGGGCCGGGCACCAGTTGACCGCCACCTCGTCGAGGTAGGCCAGGCGATGGTCGTCGAGCACGTCCCGCCGTTCTTCGGGCGTCAGTTGGCTCCAGGTGCGTGTTCCGGGCGGCAGGCCCATGAACTCCTGCATGCCGGTCATCGCCCCGCCCAACGGCACCAGTTCGCCGTTGGGGCCGATGACGACATTTTCGCACTCCAGGCTGTGGACCAGCTCGGCCAGCGGGCGGGCCGTGTCTTCCTCGGGATCGTACCAACTGTTGTAGAGTTGCAGGAAGATCCACTGCGTCCACTTGTAGTAGGCCACGTCGGTGGTGGCGATTTCGCGGTCCCAGTCGTAGCCCATGCCCAGTCGCCGGAGCTGGGCCCGCATGTTGGCGATGTTTTTGGCGGTGGTTTCGCGTGGGGGCACGCCGTGCTCGACGGCGTACTGCTCGGCCGGCAGGCCGAAAGCGTCGTAGCCCATAGGGTGCAGCACGTTAAAACCCCGCATCCGCAGGTATCGGGCGAAGATGTCCGTTGCGATGTAGCCGAGCGGATGCCCGACGTGCAGCCCCACGCCGCTGGGGTAGGGGAACATGTCCAGCACGTAGAACTTCGGCCGGCTCTCGTCGAAGTCCTCGTCGCCCGGCTGCGGCGTGCGGAACGTCCGGTTTTCGAGCCAGTGCTGCTGCCACTTGGCCTCGAACGCGGCGAAGTCGTAACCGTCCATTGATGCGCTCATGTCAAACCTCACCACCATCCGCACCACCCCACAGGTGCGGCGCGCGGGATTGTGCGGCGGCGGTCAGATCGCCGCTCTGGCCCCCCTATGTTACCGGCGATCGCCGGAGCGGGCAAAAAGGCGAATCGAGCGGCATGACGGGGAGGGCAGGGCGGCGCGCAACAGCAGCTTGTGCGTTGGCGTCGCGAAGAGGCAAGCCGGATCGTGCGTCGGTATCTCGACGCCTGATGGAAACGACCCGGGTCATCCGACGACCGGAGCCGCGCCCGTACGATCAGAGCCGCGCCCGTCAGGAAGCGGTTCTTCTCAACGGCGAGCGATCGCTCCCTGACGGTCGCGGCTCTGATCGGTCGCGGTTTTGCTCGGTCGCGGCTCTGCTCGGCTGTGGCGCTGCTCGGTCGCGGTTCGCAGGAAACCTCTTGAGCCGGATCTCAACCGCCGGTGACGGCGGCGGCGGCCTCGACGGCCGCCGGAACTTTCGGAATCATGCCGAGCATGAAGACCATGGTGAAGATACCGACGGTCTCGACGATACCCATGGCGATGATGAGGAAGGCGAAGCCCTTGCCCTCGCTCTCGCTGAGGCCGCGGATGCCGGCGGCGCCGATCAGGCCCTGCATCCAGGCGGAGAGCATCTCGCCCAGGCCGGTGGCGATGCCGATGCCGAACAGCAGCCCCGCTTCCGCGATGGCGATCTCCGCGTTATTGAAGACATCGCGCATCTTGTTCATCACGATCATGGCGTACAGCGTCTGGCTGATGGGCATGCCCAGGAGGATGATGTAGGTGAAGCTCAAGTTACGGCCGGTCTTGGCCTCCTTGGCCCAGGCTCCGGCGGCGGCTTGGCCGGCCACGCCGATGCCGATCGCGCTGCCCAGGGCGGCCAGACCCAGGGCCAGCACGTCGCTCATCTCGCCCATGAACCGCCAGAAGGTGTCCGTGGCCCCGAGCATCCCCGACAGATCCATGGTTGCCAGACTTACCAATCCCAGATCAGATGTCATCGTCAGTTCTCCTGAATCGCTTGCTTGCCAAAAGGACTGTAGGGGTACCCGGTCCACTGCATCCCGAGGTTGTTGGAAAACTCCAACATGTTGAGCCGCACGCCGTGGGCGAAGAGGGCGATCATTGCCAGCCCCAGGTTCAGGCCGTGCCCGAACACCAACACGGCAATGGTGAGCGGCAGGAAGCCGACCCCCACGGCCAGGTCATTGAAGCTGGTCGCCAGCACGCCGCTGGCCAGCCCGACGGCCATCAATCGCACGTAACTGATCACGTCTGAAAACGCGGACAGGGCGCCCAGTGGGAACCCGGCCAGGCCCCACAGCAACCGTTTGACCGGGTTGGGTGCGGGCTCGGTGAACAGCAGGATCATCGCGACGCCCGTGATGAGCAGGGCGTACGTGACGTTGCCCACCGGCGCGTTGAGCACGAAGAAACCCACCACCCCGAAAACGCCCCAGATGAACGTTGCCCAGCCCACCTTACCCAGGAACCGCTGGTTGGGATAAAGCACGAGGGCCTGCCAGAGCTGGGCGACCGTCAGGTGGACGGCGCCCATAACAAAACTGATCTTCATCATCAACGTCCGAGACTCGTCGGAGAGGTTGACAGGGATCAGCGGCGTATACAGTGTGACGCCGAAGAAGGACGAGCAGACAAAGCCCCAGGCCAGTGAAGTGGCCCCGACGACCATGAGCAGATGCGTGAACGGCGCGCCGAATCCCTTGCGGGCTCGGCGATAGAAAATCGACAGAGCGGCCAGCAACACCAGCCCGTACCCGCCGTCACCGATCAGGATGGCGGCGAAGATCGGCAGGGCGATCATGAACGGTGCGGAGACGTCGAACTCGCGATAGCCGGCCACGGTGCCGAGGACTTTGAAGAGGCCCTCGATCGGGCGGGACCAGCGGGGATAACGAATCAGCGTGGGCGGATTCTCATCGGGTTTGGGCTCGATGATCTTGACGGCGGCGGCGAGGTCGGCCCGGGCGAGATCCGCCTGCAGCGAGGGAGCGGCGTCAGCCGGCATCCAGCCCTGCAGGGCGAACAGGTGCTCATCGCTCATCGCTCCGCGCCGCGCGCGGAGCGCGTCGGCCTGTTGCTGCAAGTTCGCCAGGTGCTTCTCGATGGCGGGCTGCAGGCCGGCCAGCTCCACGAGCCGCTGGGCATCCTGCTTCATCGCCGCCTCGACCTCGGCCGCCTCCGCCCGGACGGAGGGCGCGTCGCGGGTCGGCAGCGGGATCGCCACCGCCCCCTTGGGGGCGTGTACTTCACGCCGTCGCTCGATCACCAGCACCAGCGTCCGCCGGCCCGGCAGAACCATGACCGGTTGAACGCACTCGGCCCGGATCTCGTCAATCAGCTCATCGGGCACGGCGAAGAAACGCAGGTCCAGCCCCGCCTGCCGCAGGGCCTCGAACTGTTCCACGCGAATGTCGCCCCAGAGGGAGACGCATTCGAGCAGCCGCTCGAGCGCGGCGAGCCGACTTTGCCGTTCCGCCGTCCGCCGTTGAATATCCAGCACCTCGTGCACCGCGGCGGCCGGCTCGACCTCGGGCGGCGGGCCGACCGGCGAAAGCGCCCCCAGGATCTGGAGGACCCGCTCGACGTCCCGTATGCCGATGGTGGTCTTCTCGTCCAGCACCGCCTTGGCCGGGTCGACCGGCGCCAGATGGATCGCGCCCAGTTCGCCGAGCGCGTCCAGCAGGCGATGGCGGTCTTCCCGCCGCCCCACGAGAAACACTTTGGCCATGGGTACGATCATGCCGTCTCGGCCTCCCCGCCGTCGTCCTTGTCGTCTTCATCGCCGTCGGCCGCACCCGCACCCGATTCGACGGTTTCGGCCAGCTTGCTCTTGGCGATCTTGGCCCGGCCAACGCCCGCGGTCATCTCGTCACCCAGCTTGATGCGGATCACCCGGATCGCGGTCTGCGACTCGGGAATCTTGACCTTCTCGAACAGGTTCACGCGCTGGATGATCCGGGTCAGCTCGTGGTTGAGCAGGCGATGATTCTCATCCAGTACGTCCAACTGGGCCTGGTAGCGGCTCAGGCTGCGCAGATCTTCGAGGGCCCGGTCCACCCAGGGCGGCGTGCCGAACAGGCTGTACTTCGCCTCCGGAAACAAGGCCTCCTCGAAGGCCGGCAGATTTACGCCCGCGACGTTGAACCGTGAAGTGCGGATCTCGGCGGGCTGGGCCCACTGCCGCAGAGGCAGGCCGGCCGGGTCCACCATGACCGCCTCGTACTGCTGGAACGCCCGCGTGGCCTCGTCCCGCTCGGCCTGCACCTTGGCCCGGCGCTGGGCCACCTCGCGCAGCGTCACCTGCAACTGCTGCTGCTTGAGCTTGAGCATGGGCAGGAACCGCCGGTACCGCGCCAGTCGGTCGCGCTGCCGTTTCAGCTCGGGGCGGGTGAGTTTGATCTTCGTCGCCACGTTCAGCCAACCCTCGGGGTCAACTCAATGGTTTGGGCCAGTGCTTCTCGATCGTCGCCCGCCGGATGCCCGTCTCCGCCGGCTCGAAGCACTCCGCCAGGATCGCCCAGCAGCGATCCAGGGCCTCGAACAGCGGGATGTTCACCGACAGGTCCATGATCTTCCCTTCAAACAGCGTCCCGTACGCCAGCAGCTTCTTGTCCCACTCGGACATCTCGAAGCCCATGTCGCGCTTCTCGCGGCTCTCGCGGCACAGGGCGTAAAGCTGGATGCAGGCGTCCATGATGGCTCGGTGGTCGTCGCGCGTCTTGCCGTTCACCTGCTGCTTGAGCCGCGACAGCGACCCGAAGGGCTCGATGCGCCCGTTGCGCAGGTAGAACTGGCCTTCGGTGATGTATCCGGTGTTGTCCGGGACGGGGTGGGTCACGTCGTCGCCGGGCATGGTCACGCAGGCGAGCACGGTCATGGAGCCCGCCCCGTCGAAGTCCACGGCCTTCTCGTACCGCCGGGCCAACTGGGTGTACAGGTCGCCCGGGTACCCGCGGTTCGAGGGGATCTGCTCCATGACGATGGCGATCTCCTTGAGGGCGTCGGAGAACGCGGTCATGTCCGTCAGCAGCACGAGGACGCTTTTGCCCTGAAGGGCGAACTGCTCGCCGACCGCCAGGCACAGGTCGGGCACCAGCAGGCACTCGACGACCGGGTCGGCGGCGGTGTGGATGAACATGATCGCCCGGCCCAGGACGCCGCCCTGCTCGAAGGTGTCGCGGAACTTGAGGTAGTCGTCGTGCCTCAGGCCCATGCCGCCCAGGATGATGATGTCCGCGTTGGCCTGGAGCCCGACGCGGGCCAGGAGTTCGTTGTAGGGCTCGCCGGCCACGGAGAAGATCGGCAGCTTCTGCGACTCGACGAGCGAGTTGAAGATGTCGATCATGGGGATGCCCGTGTGGACCATCTTGTCGGGCATGCGGCGTTTGACCGGGTTGACTGCCGGGGAGCCGATCTCCACCGGTGGGGCCTCGACCGGGCCGCGGCCGTCGCGCGGCTGGGCCGAGCCGTCAAACACCCGCCCGAGCAGGGCCTCCGAGAAGGGCACCTGCATCGGCTTGTGCAAAAACCGGACCCGGTCGTTGTTGGCCACGCCCTGCGTCCCCGCGAATACCTGGAGACTCACTTGGCGGCCTTCCAGCCGGATCACCTGGGCCAGCGACTCGCCGCGGTCCGAGGTCAGGACCGCCAGGTCGTCGTAGCCCACGCCGCCGGCCTTCACCGTCACCACGTTGCCGGCGATGCGGCTGATGTCGTCGTAGTATTTCCTCATTCCTCACACCCCTTCGTGGCGATGAACCGGTCGATCCGCTCCAGCAACTGGCGGTACTCGTCGCTGTCGCCGGCCGCGTAATTCCAGTTCCGAAACAGGTCCGAGCCCCGCACCATGGTCTGGCGGGCCACGTTCTTATCCTCGAACCCGAAATCGAGGTCGAGGACCGCGAGGATCCTGTCAAAGACGAACCGCTGCCGGTCCGCCGGCGTGGCCCCGTCCACCTCGTCGAACGCATTCTGCTGGAGGTAGCAGTTGTCGAAGAAGTCGGCTTTGAGGGCCATGGCGAAGTCCTCGGTGGAGGTGCCCTCTTCGCCGACCACGGTCATCATCTGCCGCACCTCGTTGCCGCGGGCCAGCAGCGAGCGGACCTTGGCGACCTTGGGGGGAGCGATGATGCCGGTGTATTTGCTCCACGAATCCAGCGGGTCGATGGCCGGGTAGCGCCGGGCATCGCTCCGCGCCCGCGACAGTCCGTGGAAGGCCCCGACGACCTTGAGCGTGCCCTGAGTGACGGGCTCTTCGAAGTTGCCGCCGGCCGGGCTCACCGTGCCGCCGATGGTCAGCGTGCCGACCTTGCCGTTGCGCAGCTCGACGGCCCCGGCCCGTTCGTAGAACGCCGCGATGCGGCTCTCCAGGTAGGCGGGGAAGGCTTCTTCGCCGGGGATCTCCTCCAGCCGGCCGGACAGCTCGCGCATCGCCTGGGCCCAGCGCGAGGTCGAGTCGGCCAGGAGCATCACGTCCAGTCCCATCTGGCGGTAATACTCGGCCAGGGTGGCCGCGGTGTACACCGACGCCTCGCGGGCCGCGACCGGCATGGCCGACGTGTTGCAGATGATGATCGTCCGCTCCATCAGGCTGCGCCCGGTCCGCGGGTCGATGAGCTGCGGGAACTCGCGCAGCGTCTCGACCACTTCGCCGGCCCGCTCACCGCAGGCGGCCACGATCACAATGTCGATTTCCGCGTGCCGCGACATGATCTGCTGCAACACCGTCTTGCCCGCGCCGAACGGGCCGGGAATGCAGTACGTCCCGCCGCGCACGATCGGGAACATGGAGTCGATGATCCGCACGCGCGTGGTCAAGGATTCGGTGGGCATCAGCCGGCGGCGGGAGACGTTGAGGGGGATCTTGACCGGCCATTCCTGCTGCATGCGCACGGGGTGCGACTTCCCAGCCTCGTCCTTGAGCACGGCGATCTCATCGTCGATGGTGTAGCTGCCCGCGGCGGCGACCTTCTCCACGGTGAACGAGCCCTGCCAGCCGAAGGGGACCATGATCTGGTGCTTGAAGATGCCCTCGGGGACGGAGCCGAGGGTGTCGCCGCGTTCGACCGTCGCCCCGGGCTCGACCTCGGGCGTGAACGCCCACTGCGTATCGGGCAGCAGGCCGTGAATGTACGTGCCGGGTTGCAGGAAGAAGCCCACCTGCTCCGCCAGCTTGGGCAGCGGATTCTGCAAGCCGTCGTAGATCTGCCCCAGCAGCCCCGGGCCGAGCACCACGGACAGCATCTCGCTGCGGAACTCGACCACGTCGCCGACCTTCAGCCCGCGCGTTTCCTCGAAGACTTGCAGGTCCGCCAGTTGGCCGCGAACGCGCACCACCTCCGACAGCAACCGCACGCCGTCGGACCGCACGCAGTGCCCGACCGAGTTCTGAACCACCCGGGTGTCCGTCTCGGCAATCACCAGGTTCCCGTGAACCGCTACGATCTTGCCAGTCACCGTGTTGCCCTTTCCAGAGAGAGTGGCGACTCGTCCGCCGGGGTGCCGGCGGCACGCTCCTCGGCATCCGCCACACGCTTCCACTGATGCAACAGCATCAGCCTGGCCGCGTACGCCGCCAGCTCGTCATCGCGAAACGAGAACCAGGCGTCGTGCTCGTCCAGCCAGGCCCAGCGGGCTCGAAGCAGAACCTGCAAGCCCGCCAGTGGTGTGGAGGCGGACGACCATTCGTTCACCACCGGCGCAAGATCCGCCCGCGCGTCGCCCAAGTCCGCCGCCACGAGATAGTGCCCTTCCTCAAGCCCCAGCCGCTTCGCCCGGACTGAGGCCAGGCTGTTCCGCAGGGCCACTTCAAAACCGACCCACTCCTTCAGAAACGTGCTCGCGCGCTCGTCGGCCACTCGGTCCGCGTGCCGGAACGCCGCTTCCCACAGACCATCGACCTGCGAGACCAGTGCATCCGACTCCGCCGTCACCGCCAAGTGCTCCGGCAGCGGGGCTTCGTTGCGCGTCTGGGCCGGCGTCAGCACCGCGGGCTCCACCGCCTGCGACTCGCCGGCCAGAAAGGCCTCGCGCTGCAGCAGGTCGTCGAACAGGACCAACGCCTCGACCAGGGCCCGCGCCGCCGGGATCGGGCTCAGGTGCTCGAGCAACTGCACCGGGTCCGTCGGCGGAGTGGTGCCCAGGTCGCCCAGCGACGGCAGGGCCGAGATGTAATAATGGCGATCCGTCTTCATGGCGATCAGTGATCGTCAGCCGCGGCCCGGGCCACCAACTGACTCAACTCCGGACCCACGATTCCCGAAAGAACCTCAACCACGGAATCCAGCGTGACCTCGACCGTGCCGTCGATGACCCGGTACTCAAACCCGTCGCTCTTGAGCGTGTCGTGCAGGTTGATGCTGACCCCGGATCGCACGGTATCTTTGGCCCACTGGATAAGCTGCTTGTGCATGTTCTCCGGGAGGTTAATGGTGACGGTGGAGCCGCCCGTGATATCCGCCGCGACGTACTGCATGACGATGTCGCGCAGCAGGTCTTTGATGAATTCGGCGTCCCTCAGCTTGTCCCCGACGGCCCCCACCAGGATGTGCCGCAGCCCTCGGCTCAGCGAGCCCTGCAGCCGGATGATCGTGTCCCGGGCGGCCAGTTTCAGCTCCGTCTCCGCCCGGTTTCGGACTTTCTCGCGTTCCACCTCCGCGTCGGTGATGAGCTTCTTGGCCTGGGCCTCGGCCTGGGCGATGATTTGTTGGGCTTGGGTCTCGGCCTCGGCGCGGATCTTCTCGGCCGCCGCCTGGCCCGCCCGCACCCCGTCCGCCTGAAGCTTGTTGACAAAAGCCTCGATTGTCTCCGCCATAGCAGGACTCCGTTCAGTACGCAGCCACCCAGTTGACGCTTCGGTTCAATCCCCATCCCCGGCGAGCACTACAGGGGCCGTATCTTACCGGACCATCGGCCGCTTGCAAGGTATTTTGTCCGTACAGTTTTTCGGCTGTCCAAGCCGCCGGGGAAAGCAGAATCGCCCGGTCCGCACCGATTCGGGGCGCCGCAAGCCCAGGGATTGCAATCCCTGGGCTTCGAGCGGGTGAACAAGAGGGCCGTGGCGGCCCCTACCGGAACCACTCTTGCGCCGGGCGGGAGAGGAAGTCGGCCAGCGGGATACCGGTGTCGCCCACCAGCCAGACCTTGGCCTTGGGGTAACGCTTGCGAAAAGCCGTCAGCCCGGCGGGCTTGTCATGGCGGCCGCTCTTCACTTCAACCGCCCAGCTCTCCGTGCCGTGGCTTACCACGAAGTCCACTTCCTCCCGGGCGTGGCGCCAATAGGTCACGCTCCAGGGCGGGCCTTGCAGGTGGTTCAACAGGTGCGCGCCTACCGCGTTCTCCACCAGACGCCCCCACCATGCACCGTCGGCCAAGGCTTGATCGAACGTCTTGAGTGACGTGGCATTGACCAGGGCATTGTTCCAGAGGATGAGCTTGGGGCTGCTGCCGCGCTTGCGCACCTGGCCCCTGGCGTAGAGTTCGAGACCACTGGCCAGGAACGCGGTCTCCAGGAGCCGCAGGTAGCCGGCCAGGGTGACGGTGTTGCCGGCGTCGCGAAGCTGGCCCAGCATCTTGTTGTAGGAGAGGATCTGCGCCGGGTACTGGGCCGCCAGGGCGAACAGGTGCCGCAACAGGACGGGCTTGGTGATGGTCTGCATGGCCATCACGTCGCGGGCGAGAACGGTCTCGATGAGCGAGTCGGTCACATAGCGCTTCCAGACTGGTTCATCGCCCACCAGCGGGGCCGCGCCCGGATAGCCCCCGAAGAAGACCCACCGGTCGAGGCTCCACCCGAAGGCCTCACGGCACTCCGGCCAGGACCAGTGCGTGCAGCGGTGGAGGAAGAACCGGCCCGCCAAGCTCTCGGTGAGCCCCCGCTGTACCAGCAAGGCGGAGGAGCCGAGCAGCAAGACCCGCGTGGGGCCGCCGGTGCGGATCTCCTCGTCCCACAGCCGCTTGACCACCTCGCTCCAGCCGGGCACCTTCTGGATCTCATCGAGGACCAGTAAGACTCGCCCGGCGTGGGGATCGGCCTTGGCCCGGGCGAGCCGCCACTGTGTCTCGATCCACTCCGGCGGATGGGGCAATGGCGCATCGGCGGAGGCGGTGTGGCTCGGCCAGCCAAGCCGCCGCTCGACCTGCCCGGCCGCGGTGGTCTTGCCCACTTGCCGTGCGCCGACCAGCACCTGCAGCAGCGGCGGTTCCCGCTTCAGTGCCGTGACAATTTCAGTGACAATGGATCGTTCAAAACCCATGCAGGCAGTGTATCATTTACTCAATGACTGAGCAAGTTTACTCAGTGACTGAGTAAAAACGGTGGACCGTGACCGAATCGGCGGGGAGCCGGCCCCCGGAGGCAGCTTTTGGATGGGTCCGAGTCAACCAGTTGACTCGGTCCCCAGCGAACGGCACCAAGCTACCCATCGGAACGCTTGACATGCCCCTGCCGCGGGGCGGATGATCGCGGGCGGGAGGTGGCTGTGCCCGGCTGGCTGGTTCGCTATCTGCAACGACATCAACACCCCGTGAGCCTGGGGCTGCACATCGTCGGCGTGCCGATGACCGTGGCGGCCCTGGTGTTGGCGGGTGTGCAACTGCACTTCGATCGCTGGGACCTGTGGTGGCGGCCGGTGGTGCTCCTGGTGGGGGGGTACCTCCTGCAGTGGATCGGCCACCGCCTCGAGGGCAACGACATGGGCGAGGTGGTGCTCGTCAAACGGTGGCTCGGGCGGCCGTACACCGCCATCTCGCCGCGCTACGCGCGCCCTTCAGAGCCTTCACCGCCACACCCCCCGTCGAAATGAGTCGGGCGCCACTCGCGGTCCACCCGACTCCCGGTCCGCTGCGTCAACCCGGGGACTCGCGTCCCCGGCTCGCGCCTGTGTCCGCGGTTCATCCTTTCCACCCGATCCCCGACTCCCGGCACACGCCGGCCGCCGCGGGGGGCGGCCGCTACGGTGTGGCAGCACGGTGTGGCAGCACGGTGTGGCAGTACGGTGTGGCACCGGCGTCTCGCCGGTGCGGGACGGCGCCGTGTGGGGCGGGGGGCGGCCGCTACGGTGTGCGGCGGCGGCCCCCTCGGGTAAGATAGACGCCCACTGCCCGGCGCAGACGGGATGGATGGATGGACCTCATGATTCAGGCAGGAGCCACGCGCAAGGGAGCGGCGGCCAGGTCGGTCCTGGTCGCGATCCTCGGTCTTGGCTGCGCCGGTCTGGGGCTGTTCTTCGTGTACCACACCTGCTGGCCGGTTTGGGAGTGGTTCGAGAGCCGGCACTGGCAGCAGGCGACCGCGACCATCCACAAGGTGCGACTGGAGACCACCGGGGGCGCCACCTCACCGGCCTACGAGGTTTTCTGCCGCTATGGCTACACCCACGACGGGCAGGCCTACACCAGCGACCGCGTCGGCCTGGGGTACGTGTGGGGGCAGCGCAACCTCTGGCATCAGCAGGCCTATCGCCACCTGAAGAAGGCGGACCAGCAGGGCGCCGGCGTGACCTGCTTCGTGAACCCCGCCAACCCGCAGCAGGCGGTGCTGTTCCGGGACCTCGAACCGCTTGCCCTCCTGTACCCCGGCGTGCCCGCGGGGGCCTTTAGCTTGGCCGGCTTCCTGCTGCTGGCGAGCGGTCGTCGACGAAGACGGGCCGCCCGCTGGGCCCGGCTTGCCGCTCGGCCTGACGCCGCGGCGGCTGGTGGCGCGACTGAACCGGCAGCCACGACATCAACCGCCGCCCAGCCCACGACCGCGGCAGCCCCCGCCGCGGAGGCGCTCGAGCCGCCGCCGGACGAGCCCCAGATCCAACAGTACCACGACCCCTGGGGCAACCGGTGGGTGCGCATCTCCTGCTGGCCGGGTGCCCTCTTCGGGCTGGCTTTCTGGGTCTTGACCCTCGCGTGCACCGCGGGGCTGGTCCCGCTCATCTTCTTCGCCGTCCGTGGCGAGTGGGTGCTGCTCGCCCCCGGCGCCCTCCTGGGCATCATCGCCTTGCTGCTCTGGCGGCACGGCCTGTCGTTTCTGGGGGCGTACCACCTGCGACTGCACGCGGCCGACCTGCTCGTGGTCCGCGATTACGTCCTCTTCTCCCGTCACCGGGCCGTGTCCCTGCCTTACATTCTGCAGGTGACGCATCAGTTGACGGCGACGCGCGGCCGGACGCGCTACTATGCGGTCCGGCTGGCGTTCACGGATGGGCGTACGATCAAGGTGGCCGACGGGGTCCGCGGTGAATCGGCGGCCCGCTGGCTGGCGGCGCAGATTGCGCGGCATCTGCCGAGCGTTTGAGGGGGGGGGGCGGTGTCGCGACGTCGGAGGCTTGTTCGCGGTCGTGCGAGGCCGCAAGCGGCGGGGGGAGCGGCCGTGCATCGCGGTGCGGGGGGGCTTATAATCCGGAACAT
>CAZEEJ010000178.1:0-12342 GCA_964511155.1 uncultured Planctomycetales bacterium
AGGTTCTCGAAAGGGACGGCCAGCACGAACGCCCGATGAAGCGCCCGCAGGGTCGCTGCGCCGGGCGTGGTCTCGCCGGCATACGCGACGCGCTGGAGGAAGCTCGCGATGTCCATCGCCTCATGATACCCGTTTCGCCCACACGATGCGGCAGCCGGCTGCCGGCAGTGTTCCGTCAGACGCGGTGAAAGAACATATCGGCGTTCATCGGCGTGTATCGGCGGTTCGTCACCTCCTTGGCGCCCAGCGGGGAGGAAACGAACCGCCGATCCGGCTCCGCTTGGCTTCGCCGTGACGAGTGAACGCGGATGAACGCCGATGAAAGTTTATGTAAATGTTCACGGTTGTGGAACGGGGGATAGGACAGCAATGAGGACACAGCAAGACCGTCAGACGCGGCACTGCGTGCTTTCCCGACAGACGGAAAACGGGCCCAGTTCGTTTTGATTCCGGCGACGGCGCAGCGAGGTCGCGTCAACAAACGAACCCGTCCCGTCTTCCGATTCCGTTTTCTGTTCCGTTACCTCCCTGGTAGACGTCCGATGCGTGTGCGACTTGGCTGCACCACGACGAAGCATCCCAGGAGTTCGTCCCCATAGCGATGGACCAGTTGCAGAACTACGTCGGGAATCGTCGCTCGCGCCGGAGCCGGATAGCGCATGAACATCACGCCGCCCGAGGCACGCCTCTCCGCGTAAACCCACTGCCCGAAGTCCTTGTCTTCGGTCAGCAGAATGCGCTTCTCCGCAACGGCCATGGCCAACACTTCTTCGTCGGCGGCGCTCGGCAGGGCCTCGACGACCGCCAGCACATCGTGACCCGCGGCGCGCAGAGCCCGCACCACGGCGAAATCACAGCTTTCGTCCGCGAGGAACTGCATCGCTACGCCCCCGTCCGGCGACGGCGGGGTTCAAGGATCACCTCTTCATGCGCGAGGGTATCGGCCGCGTATTCCAGCGCCGCGTGAATGTCCGCCCGCCGCAAGCGCGGGTAGGCATCCTGCAGGTCAGCTTCGGTCGCCCCTTCGCTCAACTTGCGCAGGATGAGTTCCACCGGGATTCGCGTACCGCGGATGACCGGCTTGCCGAGCATCACTTTCGGATTGACCTCGATTCGCTTCGTGCGTGGCATCGACTTGCGCCTCCGCTAAACCAGTTCTCCAGATCCCATGCACCACGCCCCATCATACGATCTGGGCACGACTTCCACAAAAAGCCCCCTCCGCCCCCACCTGTTTCGGCACCATCAGCAGCATGGCGTCCCCCAGTTGTTTTTCCTCGGAATCGCGAGGTACAGGCCAGTCGGGTGTTCGCCAGTCGCAGGATACGGGAAACGGGTCAGGTTCGTTAGTGATACCGGCGAGGGTGCGGTAAGGTCACGTCCATACACGAACCTGACCCGTGTTCCGTTGATCGACCAAGTTCCACAAGAGCCAGTCTTGGGTGCATACGGGGTCAACCCCCCTCGAGCGCGGGTCTAGGCGATCGCCTGCATGACGCGGACTTTGCCTCGCCGGCCGATCTCGTCTCCGTGGGGCCGAAGGACAATGTCCACGTCGACGTCAACCGCGTTGAGCAGGGCGATCAGGCGATCGGCTGAGAAGCCGGCGAAGCGCCCCCGCATGAGGCGAGACACATCAGGCTGTTTGATGCCGAGGCGCCGGGCGGCCTCAACTTGCGTCAGGCCGAGTGACTTGATCCGGCGATGAAGCTGGCGCGTGAGTTCCGCCTTGATTTGCAGATCATCGGCATGAGGCAGGCCCGCGTCGGCGAAGATGTTGCCACTCCCCTCCACCACATTGATTGGCTTTCTGCGTGGCATGTTCATCGTCCTTCTGCTTCTCGCCATTGCCGATAGTCTTCCGCGGCACGGTTCAGACGGTCCTTGACCAGATCCAGTTCATGCTTCGGTGTCTTGATGCCGCGTTTGGCTTTCTTCTTGAAGCAATGCAGCACGTACAAGATCTCTTTGAACCGCACGGTGTACACTGCGCGGTAGGTGTCGCCGGTGTGGTCCACGACGATTTCGAGAACCCCCGCTCCGCCGAACCCGCTGAGCGGCTTGGCGGAGGGATGCTTGTCACCCGCCTGGGCGTAATGCAACGCCAAGCCAATGTCTCGCCGAACCGCAGCCGGAAAGTCGCGCAGCTCCGCGCGGCTCGTTCCGAGCCATCGCACCGGCTTCAAGATCAGTCTATCGGTCTTCATTCACTATGGTGATTATACTATAGTGGTCTCGGAATGTCACGCTCGCGGATGGCCTTTTCATGGCCATCAGGCGGTAGGGGCGCGATCCGGCGGAACGGACGGGACGACGGGGGCGCCCTCCCAATGTTTCAGAGCTGGCTGCGGAGGCTTTTGAGGAAGCCTTGAAAGACGCCCGGGGGGACGTCGGCCATCTCGGTGGGGGGGATCTGGTCGGCGGCGAGGCGGTCGAGGACGCGGAGGGTCTCGGTTTTGTAGGGATGCAGGAGGGCGAGGGCCTGCTCGGCACGCGTGAGGTCGGAGTCGCGCATGGCGGTCAGGTAGGCGATCACGACTCCCTTGACCGTTGTTCGACCGGTACCCGGCGGATGGTGCTGGCCGGCCGACGGCGGCTTGAGCGGGGGGGACTCGGAGGATCGGCCGGAGCCGGCACCGCTGTCATGTCCGGGGGACCGTTCGTGACCGGCGGCCTTCTCTTCGCGGGCGAGTTGCATGTCCAGGCGGCGGCGTTCAGCCAGCAGGGCGGCCTCGCGCTCGAGATCCGTGGGGTCCTCCTCGGCGAGCGGCAACTCCTCGATCTCTTCCTCGGGGGTGGGGATGTAGACGGAGTTGGCGCAACTGGGGCAGGGGGCGTACTTGCCGGCGGCATCGCGGGGCACGCTGATCCCATGGCCACACTTCTCGCACTTGATCTGGATGTTCATGGCTCACCTCCCGCCGGCGCGATCGGCGGCTGCACGAGCGGCGTCCGCGCCCCTGCGGCCGCGATACACCAGCCGGATGGGCACTTCCGCAAAGGGTAGCATATCGCGCAGGCGGCCGAGAAGGAACCTTTCGACGCCCGGGGAGATCCGGGCCGGGTCGTTGACGAAGAGGATCAGGGTCGGCGGGCAGATCGCGGCCTGCGTGCCGTAGAGGATCTTGACCGCCGCCTTGCCTCGTTTGGGTGAGGGGATCGGGCCGGACATGATCTGGTCGAGCACGGTGTTGAGCTGGGCGGTGGCAACGCGGGTGCGGGCTTGCTTGAACAGGGCGCCGGCCAGGTCGATGACCGTCTGCACATTCTTTCTCTGGGTGGCGGTGATGAAGGCCACCGGGGCGTAGGCGATGCCGGGCAGGATCTCGTCGAGGTAGTCGCCGAACCGCTCGGTGGTGGTGCGGTCCTTGGCGAGGTCCCACTTGTTGACCACCAGGACGCAGGGCTTGTGCTGCTCGGCGATGTAGTGACCGAGCTTCTTATCCACAGTGCCGACCTCGACTGTGGCGTCGAGCATAAAGAGGACGACGTCCGCGCGGCGGATGGACAGCTCGGCACGGTGGAAGCTGTAGTACTCGATGTCGTCGGCGATGTGGCTCTTCTTGCGCAGGCCGGCGGTGTCGATGGCCATGTAGGCCCGGCCGTGGTGCTCGAAGTGCACGTCCACGGCGTCGCGCGTGGTGCCCGCGATCTCGGAAACGATGACGCGTTCCTGGCCCGCCAGGGCGTTAATCAGGGTGCTCTTGCCCGCGTTGCGCCGGCCGACGATGGCGAGCTTCATGACCGGGTCGTCGGGGGCTGCGGTGTCGCCCGCGGGCAGATGGGCGACGATCCAGTCTTTGATCTCTTCACCGCCGCTGCGGTGGAGGGCGGACACGGGCAGCGGCGGACCATGGCCGAGTTTGTGGAAATCGCCGAGTTCGGTGGCGGTATTGGCCGCGTCTACCTTATTGGCGAGCAGGAGGACGGGGCGATGGCAGGCGCGGAGCCAGTCGGCCACCTGCCGGTCCAGGGGGAGGAGTCCTTGGCGTGCGTCCACGACGAAGAGCACCAGGGCGGCCTGTTCGACGGCGAAGGCGATCTGCCGCTCGACCTGGGCGCCGAGGTCATCCTGGTCGGCGATGCCGTAGCCGCCGGTGTCGACCACCTCGAAGTAGACGCCCTGGTGTTCGCACAGAGCCTGGATGCGGTCGCGGGTCACGCCGGCGGTGGGCTCGACGATGCTGATGCGCCGGCCGGCGAGCATGTTGAGCAGGGAGCTTTTCCCGACGTTCGGGCGGCCGACGATGCTGACGGTGGGTAGAGCCATGATCTAATGTCGATGTCAAGGCCCGGTCGCCGGCGTGGGCTCGGTGGCGGGGGCGGTGGCGGTGGTCGTGGTGCGGGTTCGATGGGGAACCTGGAGACCCCGCGGGAATCCGAACGGCGTCTGGTTGAGCACCCCGGCGGTTTCTTCCGAGCCGATCCACCCGATCACCGCCCCATCCATCTTCTCGGCGCGGTCGGTGCTGCCGGTCAGCAGGGCATCCCGCACGGTGGGGGTGGGCAGGGTGGCATTGCGGTTGATGCTGCGAACAAGGGATTCGAGCGCGGGCTCCGTTTGCAGGATGGCCCGCTCGATCTGCTCCTGCTGCGAGTCCTTGAGCTTGGCACTGAGGTAGATGTCGGCGGCGTTGGCCAGTAGTCGGCCGAGGCGTAAAGCGACCGCGGTTCGCGTTTGGGGGTTGTTGCTGCGTTCGGTCCTGGCGGCGAGCCACGTGGCGGCTTCGCCATCGGCGGCCAGGGGGAGTTGATCCTGCTGCTCGAAAGCCGTCAGGCGGGCGTCGAGGATGGCCTGGATGGCGGCGATGGCTCCCTCAGTCCGGGCGGGGGTCTCGACGTAGAGGACCCGGTACAGGCGGTTCAGGGTGACACCATTGGCTTCTTCGGCGGCGGCCTTCTGGACCTCCGGGATGATGGCGGTCCACTCCTGTTCGTTGAGGGTGTCTCGCAGTCCGGCGAGGCCCTCCGCGGCCACCAGTCGAGGTGCGGGAGTGTCGTCGGCCAAAGCGGCGCGGAAGCAGGGCAGTCCCGCCCGATGTCCAAAATCGCGGAGTACGAGCAGGACCATCGCCGTCCCCAGCGGCTGGGGTTTCCGGGTGGCCTCCGCGACGGGCTGATACGCCTGGGTGAACGTGCCCGCGAGGATTTCGGCTAAGCCGTTTTTGAAGTCGGTGGTGCTATCCCGGGCGGTGAAGTGCCTGACCAACTCGGTGTAAAAAGCGGTTCCAGCCGTCTGTACCTGCTGAGCATCCTCGCTGTTGAGCAGGCTCTGGACCTGGCTCTCGATCCAGAGCTGGGTGGTGCGTCGGTCGATGGCGGCAAAGGGCGACCTGCGAATCGCCTCCCAGTTGGGGCCGGCAGGAGCGTCCTGGGCGACGGTGGCGGCGGGTAGTCCACCGAGTGCCGCGGCCCACGCCGCCAGAACCAGCAGGCCGGTGGCGAACCGCGGGGTGAAGAAAAGCGGCGGATGGGCGGCCCGTCTCCGGAGGCAGGGGGCCGTTACGGTTCGGTTGCCGTCGGAAGGCGCGTTGGTTTGGCGATGATGCACGAGCTTGACACGGTGCCGGTCGGCGGCCCGCTCCCCTGATGCCGAAGGCGGCCGGCACCGTTCAGGCCGGTGGTGTGCCAGTCCGCCCAAAGTACACTGTCACGCCCCGCCGCGGGCGCAGATCCGCTGTCACCGTGCAGGATCCCGCCCGGAGGCCGCCTGCCTCGTCGGCGAGTGGGCAGTGACACGCGGGCCCCGGGAGCAGGCCTGAAGCGCGTCACCGTAACCATCTTAGCGGCCTCTGTCAAGAACCGGCCAAGCGACCAAGAACCGATGGCTCAATGGGTTATGGGCTGCCCCAAAAGCGGGCGCTTGACGCCGGACTTTGTGACTTTGTACATTCGCGGTATGGGCATCGAATCAACCGGGCAGCCGTCACCCCCCGAGGGCAGCCGGGCGTCGAAGGATGGGCACATCCCCTCGCCCGCGGTCCGACGGCTGTGTCTGTACCTTCGCGAGCTGGAAGGCTTTCTGCAGCAGGACCGGCAGACGGTTTCGAGTAAGCAGCTCGGGCTTGCGCTGGGGTTGACGGATGCGCAGGTCCGCAAGGATCTGGCGTATTTCGGTCAGTTCGGGTATCCAGGGGTGGGGTACCGGGTGGATGAGCTGATTGCCCGAATCCGCTCGATCCTGGGCACGGATCGGACGTGGCATGCGCTGCTGGTGGGCGCTGGGAACCTGGGACGGGCGCTGCTGAGCTACCGGGGTTTCTTCAAGAAGGGTTTCCAGATTGTGGCGGCTTTCGACCACGACCCGCAGAAGATCGGGGCACGTGTGGGCAATCCGCCGGGGCTGGTGGTGTCGCCGGTTGAGCAGGTGGGCGAGGTCATCGCCCGGCACGATATTCAGATCGCGATTCTGTGCGTGCCGGTGGAGGCCGCACAGGTGTTGGCGGACCGGTTGGTCGCCTGCGGGATCAAGGGGATTCTGAACTTTGCACCGGCCAGCCTGAATCTGCCGGAGGACGTGGCCCTCATTTCCGTGGATCTGGCCCTGCACTTCGAGCAACTGGCGTTCTGGATCTCCGCCCGGCAGGTCGCGCGGGAGCATGGAGGGTAGCTGTAGCGGCCGCCCCCCGTGGCGGCCGGGCGTGGTATGGCTCAGGCTCGCGAGGGGCAGGGTAGAGACTCGCAAGTGAGAAGCGAGAAGTGAGAAGTGAGAAGTGAGAGAGCGGCGCCCCCGATTGCGTTATGCAGCCGGGGCGGAACGAGAATGAGGAATGGAGAATGGAGAAAAAGCCGCCTTTCGTACCTGCCGTTTCATCGCACTGCCGGTGACGTGGAACGGCGTCCACGGGAGACACGGTTTCTCACTTCTCACTTCCCACTTCTCACTTTCCCGGCGTTGCGACGCGTAATGTTGGCGAGAAGTCGGGCTTCAGGAGTGGAATGTCGGGAGGAAAGGACAGATCCGAATGTGGTCTGAGGATGATGACGATCGTGATGCGCCCCAGGCGATGGACCTGGAGGACGACGACGACGTCGATGACGCGGTAGACTGCGTGTACTGCGGAGAGGCCATCCACGAGGACTCCCCGCGATGCCCACACTGTGGGCAGTGGCAGGACGGCGGCGGGCCGGCGGGTCAGCGGGCCAGCGGCTGGTTCTGGCCGATGGTGGTCAGTGCGCTGGTGGCGATTATCCTGGTGATGTGGATGGGATTGGGACGCTGGTGAAGTTGAGCAGAGGGTTGGGTCATGAGCTTCCCGGTTCATCGTTCGCGACGGTTGAGGATGCATCCGGGGCTGCGGCGTATGGTGCGGCAGACCCGGCTGTCGGTCGAGCAACTGATCTGCCCGCTGTTCGTGCGGTCGGGCACGGGCGTGCGGCAGGAGATCCGCTCGATGCCCGGCCAGTATCAGTGGTCGGTGGACACGCTGGTGGAGCAGTGCCGCGAGTTGGCCGGTCTGGGCGTCCCGGCGGTGCTGCTGTTTGGCATCCCGGCCCACAAGGACGCGGCGGCGTCGGAAGCGTACCGGTCGGACGGCATCGTGCAGCGGGCGGTGCGCGGGGTGAAGCAGGCCTGCCCGGGGCTGCTGGTGATGACCGACGTGTGCCTGTGCGAGTACACCGATCACGGGCATTGCGGAGTGATTGCCGAGCAGCGCGGGGTGCGGGACGTGGACAACGACGCCACGCTGCCGCTGCTGGTGCGGGCGGCGGTGTCCCATGCCCAGGCGGGCGCGGACGTGGTGGCCCCGTCGGACATGATGGACGGCCGGGTGGGGGCGATCCGGCGGGGGCTGGACGAGGCGGGGTTCGCCCATCTGCCGATCATGGCGTACGCGGCCAAGTACGCGAGCAGTTATTACGGTCCGTTCCGCGACGCGGCGGAGTCGCCCCCGCGCTTCGGCGACCGGTACAGCTACCAGATGGACCCGGCCAACGGGGATGAGGCCCTGCGCGAGGTGGCGGCGGACGTCGAGGAAGGTGCGGACCTGGTCATGGTCAAGCCGGCCGTGCACTACCTGGACGTGCTGTGGCGGGTGAAGGAGCGGTTCGGTCTGCCGACGGCGGCGTATCACGTCAGCGGCGAGTTCGCCTGCATCAAGGCGGCGGCGGCCAACGGCTGGATCGACGAGAAGGGCGCGGTCCTCGAAGCCACCACCGCCATCGTGCGGGCCGGCGCGGACCTGGTGGTCACCTACTACGCCCGCGAGCTGGCCCGCTGGCTCCGCGAGGGGATCTGAGCCTTGGTCATGGCCCGTGTCACCCCGAGCAACGTGTGGGAGCCGAACGATGACCACCAATGACGCCGGCCATCGTGAGCCGAGAAACGTCGTGGATGAGGTTCGGGCTATTCGAGTTGCCGTGAGCGAGCAGACCGGCGGCTTCGCGGGACTTGGCGAGTACCTCCGGAAGGTGGAGAAGGAGTATTCCACGAGGACCGGCCGGTTTGCCGGGGTGCCGACCGAGCGTTCCGCGGAGGTGCAGCGGTTGATCGATGCCGCGGAGACGGACGATCCCCTGCTGGAGGAACTCCAGATCATACGCCGCGACCGGGCGAGCAAGTAAGACGCCAATGAGAAGGCCGTACCGCGCTGTCCGCCCGGCTGCAGGGGCTTCATGGCGAATGCCCAAGGCCCCATGACCCATCAATGACCAAGCTCGAAACGCCAACTCCGAATGCGGTTGGGGAGGTTCGTTGGTTGACCTGGTCCTTCCATCAACAAGTTGACTTGGTCCTTCCATCAACAAGTTGACTTGGTTCCGGGGACGGCGTCGTACCGGCGGGGGGCTCGGGGTACAATCCCGCCCATGCCTGAGCCGCAGCCTCATCTGATCAACACGTCATCCGCCTCGCGGCTGGTTTCGATCGATGCCTTTCGCGGCCTGACCATTCTGCTGATGGTCTTCGTGAACGAGCTGAGCGGCATGAAGGGGGTGCCGGGGTGGCTCAAGCACTACCCGGCCGCGGGGGACGGCATGACCTTCGTGGACGTGGTCTTCCCGGCGTTTCTGTTCGTGATGGGCATCGCGGTGCCGTTCGCGCTGGATCGGCGGACGGCGCAGGGGCAGTCCGGTTGGGCGGTCGGGCGGCACGTGTTGAGCCGCGCGCTGGCGCTGCTGGTCATGGGCGTGTTCATGGTGAACATGCCGGCGATCGACGCCGAGGCGACGGGCATGAGCCGGGCCGGGTGGTCGCTGCTGGCGTACCTGGGCTTCATCCTGATCTGGAACGACTACCGGGCGGTGGGGCGGCGTGGGCGGCAAGTCACGCGCGGTCTCAGCCTGGCGGGGCTGATCGTGCTGCTCGTTCTGGCGGTGGTGTTCCGCGGTCGGGCGGATGACCAGATTGTGGGGATGCGCACCTATTGGTGGGGTATTCTGGGGCTGATCGGCTGGGCGTATCTGTTCGCCTCGGCGGTGTACCTGGGCTCGGGCGGTCGGCCGGCGGTGGTGACGGGTTTACTCGGCTTGTGCCTTGCTCTGTACGTCGGCGACAAGACCGGCGTACTGGGTTTCCTGGGAATCGTGCATCAGTACATCAACCTGGGCGGGCACGTCGGCGGCCATACGGCCATCGCGTTGGCGGGCATGATGGTCGGCCTGATCCTGCGAGACCGATGGGCGACCGGGGCGGCCGGTGCGAGCCGGGCAATCCTGCTCGTCGGGTTGCTGCTGGCGGCGGGCGGGTTCCTGTTGCGGCAGGCCTACGGCATCAACAAGAACGCGGCCACGCCTTCCTGGTGCCTGTACAGCGCGGCCTGGTGCTGCGTGGCGTTTGTTCTGGTGCATTGGCTGACTGAAGGCCGGCGGGTGACCGGTTGGTGCGTGCTGGTCCGGCCGGCGGGGATGAACCCGCTGCTGGCTTACATGCTCCCGTCTATCGTACACGCGCTGCTGGCGATTCTCGGTGTTGAGCTGCTCAAGACGCACCTCAACGAGGGCTGGGTCGGCATCGTCAGGGCGGGCGGTTTCTCGCTGGTGATCGTGGCGGCCACGGGTCTGCTGGGCAGACTTGGTGTACGGCTCCGCGTGTGAGGGCGGGGCGTTGGCGGGGTTGCTGCGGGCCACTATCATGGGGCCATGCCCGATTTGGCGAGTTCAGGACACATGACCGCCCTGGTTTACGACGTGCACCCCGTGCGGTGGACGTTGTGCAAGGTGGCGGGCTGGGTACGCCCGGCGGTGTTCTGGTCAGGCAGGGCGGGGTTGCGCCGCGTGGAAATGCCGATCCCGGCGTTGCCGTCGCCGCGCTGGGTCAGGCTCCGCCCGCTGCTGGGGGGTATTTGCGGCACCGACGTGGCGGCGGTCATGCAACGGCACCACCCGGCCTCGATCCTGCAGACGCTATCGAGCTTCCCCGCCGTGCTGGGCCACGAGAACGTCAGCGTGGTCGATACGGTGGGCGCGGGCGTCACCCGCTGGCAGCCGGGCGATCGCGTGGTGGTCGAGTCGGCACTGTCGTGTGCGGCCCGGGAGATCGACCCACCGTGCGTCATGTGTGCGGCGGGGCGGTTCACGCTGTGCCGGAACTTTCGCACCGGCCCGCTGCCCGTCGGCTCGATGATCGGATGGAACAACTTCACTGGCGGGAGCTGGTCGCCGTTTTTCGTGGCCCACGAATCGCAGTTGTACCGCGTGCCGGACGGTGTGGACGATGCCCAGGCGGTGCTGGTCGATCCGGTGGCGGGGGCGTTGCACGCGGTGTTGCGGCGGCCGCCGGCGGACGGTGAAACCGTGCTGATCCTGGGAGCGGGGCTGGTGGGCATTGCGGTGGCGGCGTCGATCCGGGCGCTGGGTCTGCGGTGCCGGCTCGTGGGGCTGGCCCGCCATGACGTGCAGGCCGAGCAGTTGCGGCGGTACGGCGTCGACGAGGTTGTGCTTACCGGGCGGTCGGATTCGCAGGCGGTGCGGTATGGCAAGGTGGCCGCCCTGGTCGGCGGCGAGGTCGTTCCGTCGAAGTTCGGACACCAGGCTTTCCTCGGCGGGTTCGATCTGGTGTATGACTGCATCGGCAGCGGGCAGAGCCTGACGGATGCGTTGAAGTACGCGCGGTCCGGCGGGACGGTCGTAGAGGTTGGCACTTCCCAAATCGCACTGGTGGACACCGCCCCGCTGTGGCTGGACGAGTTGACGCTGGTGGGCGCCAACGGCCGGGCGTTCGAGGACCGGCCGGGCGGCAAGCGGCACACCTACGAGGTGGTCTTCGACCTGCTGCGGCAGGGACGGCTGGACCTGAGCGGGCTGCTGACGCACCGTTTCCGACCGGACCAGTATCGTGAGGCGTTCGCCACCCTGGCGGCCAGACGAGGCACCGGGGTGATTAAGGTGGCGTTTGTTGGGAGAGGCTAAAGGCTAAAGGCTGAAGCCGCGCACGGCAGAGGGTGCGGTTGCGCATGGCACAAAGTGAACCCGCGTACGGCAAGAAGCGAAAACGCGCATGGCAAAGGGTAGAGCCGCGCCCGGCAAGGGGCAGAGTCGCGCCCAACAACGGGCAGCGTCGCGCCCGGCAAGGGGCAGAGTCGCGCCCAGCAAGGGGAAGCCGCAGGTTCCCCGAGCCTGAAGGGCTCGTTCCACCAGCCCAGGCCGAAGGCCTGGGTAAGGGATGCCATCTCCTGCCTCGGCCCTGAAGGGGCCGTTCACGCTCGGCCTTACAGAGCGAGGTGGCCAGCAGCGCAGACAGGTGGTATGTTGCGATGCGCGGTCCGTGTCTACCGGCCTTGTGCGAACCAGACGGGGGCCTGCAACTGCATTGTGTTCCGGAGCGTCCCATGCCGCAGTCACTATCCAGGGCGTACCTTCATGCGGTGTTTTCAACAAAGAACCGCAAAGCGATCCTTCTCGACGCGTGGCGGGATGAGTTGTTCGCGGTTCTTGGTGGAACGGCCACCCATTTGGGTTGCCAATCATTGATCGTCGGCGGTACGGCGGACCACGTCCACATGCTGTTTCAACTTGGACGGACGATCACCATTGCGGACGCCGTCGGCAAGATCAAATCCACCTCTTCCGTGTGGGTGAACCAGACACGGGGTTTGGCGGATCCGTTCCACTGGCAGGCGGGATACGCCGCCTTTTCGGTCAGCCAGTCGAATGTCGAGGCGGTGAGTACGTACATCCGGCAGCAACCGGAACACCACACCAAGAGAACGTTCCAGGACGAATTACGTGAGTGGTTGCGGCGATACGGGGTAGAATGGGATGAACGGTACGTCTGGGACTGACGCCAAGTGAACGGCCCCTTCAGGGCCGGCCCTGGAGCGCCGCCCCATCCCCAGGCCTTTGGCCTGGGCTGATAGAATGAGCCCTTCAGGCTCAAGGAGAGAAGGCTGAAGGCTGAAGGCT
>CAZEEJ010000179.1:0-12282 GCA_964511155.1 uncultured Planctomycetales bacterium
ACAGAAGACAGGAGACAGAAGGAAGACAGGAGACGGGAGGCTGAAGGCTGAAGGGAAGGAGACAGGAGACAGGAGACAGGAGACGGGAGGCTGAAGGCTGAAGGGAAGGAGACAGGAGACAGGAGACGGGAGGCTGAAGGCTGAAAAGCTGAAGGGGGTGGGGGCGCGGATCGCGAGCAGGTTCGGTGCCGGGCTTGCCGCTTCGCGGCGCGCCCCTGGCGCTCCTGGCGCTCCTGGCGCTCCTGGCGCTTGCCCTTTGGCCGCAGTCATGACGCTGTGGCACACCACCGCGGTGGCGCCGCGAAGCGGCAAGCCGGTAGGAGACAGGAGCGAGAAGGAATGCAACCGGCGGGTCACCACGGAAGCATGGGAAAGGGCAGCCATTCTGCTTCTTCCTCCTTTAGCCTTTAGCCTTCAGCCTTCCTCCTTCAGCCTTTAGCCTTCAGCCTTTCTTCTCCCACGCTTGTCTCGCCGCGAAACGGGCCGTATCATGCCGCGCCATGGCGATTCGCTTTGCATGCCCATCGTGTCAGCAGCCGATTGAGGTGGACGATCCACTGGGCGGACAGTCGGTGGCGTGTCCGTATTGCCGCAACGTGGTGACGGCGCCACCGACGAGCGTCTGGTCGCAGGGCGAGATCCCACTCGCTTCACCGGTGTCGCCGGCTTTCGCTCCTCCGTTACCCCCCGCCGGCTCGGCTCCCGCTCCCGCACCCGCACCGGGTTCGACGGGCGCCCTGGCCCCGTGGGCACTGACCCTCGCGCTGATGTCGGCGGGGCTGTGTGGTTTTGGCACCATCGCGTGGATGGGGCACTTGGCCGTGGCCCTGGAAAGTAAGACGGGCCCCAACGCCACGCACGAAGAAGTACAGAAGGCCTTGCAGGAGGAGATGCTCAGCGGGCGCGTGCGCATGCTCTCACCCACGAGCACCATGCTGTTTGGCGTGGGCCTCATCTGCGGCGTGGCCGGGCTGGTGTTCTCGATCCAATCACTGGTTCGACAGGAGAATCGCCGGGCCATGGCGATCGTGGCCTGCGTCATCAGCCTCTGCTTCGCCGCCTGCCAGGTGATGCCCATGCTGGCCGCCTTGGCCGCCACCCAGATGAAGCCGCCTTCCTGACACCCGGCGACCGTACAGAGCCGCGACCGCCTGCCCTTCACATCGCGCAGCGATGTCAGGGTAAGGGAGCGGACCTCGTGTGCGTGGCGTGCTCGCGCAAGATCCGCTCCCTTCCGGTCGCGGTACGGAGATGCGGACCGACCGCGGCTCCCCCCCCACTCCTGGCATCCACGCACCCCGCCGCAGCGAGATTGGCCACCCGCCCGACCTCGCTCGACCGGGCGGGCCGCGACAAACCGACACACCCGTAACCATTTGTTTTACATTATGTTATCCAAGTACGGGGCCACACTGACAACGCCTTGGTTCGTACGTCGCGCGGCGTACGTTGACTTCGTCTGGGTCGTTTGGTAGGTTCGAGGGTGGCAACAGCGGAGACGCAGCACGAGATCCCCGGGTCCTCGCCGGGCCTGGGTCAGCGGACACGGGTTTGAACGGGCAAACATCGAGCGGCCGGCAACAGCCGATGGAAACGGAGCGGAACGATGGATGCGTTTGAAGCGATTTCTCTGCCGGAGCCTTCGTCGACCACGGGCCGCAAGCTGTTCACGCTCGCGGAGGCCAACCGGGCCCTGGTTCTCGTCCGGCGCATCGTCTCCGACATCGTGACGCACTATGGACGCCTCCGGCAACTGCACGACACCTACCTGCAGCGCGATCAGGAGGGCGACACGGCAGGCGCGGAGAACGCCCGTCTGGAGTATGCCGCCGCCACTGACCACCTTTCAGCTCTTCGCGAGGAACTCGAGGAGATCGGCTGCGAGCTGAAGGATTACGAGGTCGGGCTGGTGGACTTCCCCTCGCTGCGCGACGGTCGGGAGGTCCTGCTCTGCTGGAAGCTCGGCGAGGCGCGCATCGCGCACTGGCACGAGGTAACCACGGGATTCAGCGATCGCCGCCCGCTCGAGGTGTGAGCCCCATCCGACCATCACGATCCCGTCGCCAAATGGGCCGCGGGCTTCAGGCTGCGCGGCGTTCCCTCACGCGACAATCCTGACTTTCCTCCGAAGGTCTCAATTCCCCGCCGACTGATCGGGCCGCGTGACTCCCGACCGGGACGGCGCTACCATCCCTGAGGGAAGAACGGTGATCGGGCACGGAAGGACTCGACAGGAGGCGCTCTCAATGGTGGCAACGAAAACGATGGCTCCGCCGAAGGTGAGGCTCACCAGGAACCTGATCAACGGCGCGTGGGTGGACGCGGATTCGGGCCAGACCTTCGAGGTGTACAACCCGGCCACGGCGGCGGTGGTCGCCCACGTCGCCGCGGGGGACAAGTCCGACGTGGACAAGGCGGTGCGAGCCGCACGGGCGGCGTTCGAGGGGCCGTGGTCGAAGTTCAGCGCCCGCGAGCGCGGCCAATTGCTGTTCAAGCTGGCGGACCTGATTGAACAGCACGCCGAGGAGTTGGCGGCCCTCGAGGTGCTCAACAACGGCAAGCCCATCGGCGAGGTACTGGGCGCCGACCTGCCGCTGGTCATCAGCACGTTTCGGTATTACGCCGGCTGGGCGGACAAGGTCGGCGGCGAGACCATCCCCGTCGACCGGACGATGGGCAACTTCTTCTGCTACACGCGGCGCGAGCCGATCGGCGTCGTCGGGCAGATCATCCCGTGGAACTTCCCCATGCTGATGCTGACCTGGAAGTGGGGTCCGGCCCTGGCGTGCGGGAACACGGTGGTGCTCAAGCCCGCCGAGCAGACGCCGCTGACCGCCCTGCGCATCGGCGAGCTGGCCATGGAGGCGGGCTTCCCGCCGGGCGTGGTCAACATCGTCAACGGGCTTGGGGAGACGGCCGGCGACGCCATCGTGCGGCACCCGGAGGTGGACAAGATCGCCTTCACCGGCGAATACCGCACGGCCCAGATCATCATGGCCAACGCGGCGCCCACGCTCAAGCGGCTGACCTTCGAGCTGGGCGGCAAGAGCCCCAACGTGGTCTTCGCCGACGCCGATCTCGACCAGGCCGTCGCCGGCGCGGTCAGCGGGATTTTCTTCAACCAGGGCGAGGTCTGCTGTGCGGGCAGCCGGCTGTTCGTCGAGGAACCGGCCCACGACCAGTTCGTGGACAAGCTCGCCGCCGTCGCCCGCAATCGCAAGCTCGGCAATCCCTTCGATCCGGCCACCGAGCAGGGCGCCCAGGTCTCACGCGAGCAGTTCGACAAGGTGCTGCGGTATATCGACATCGGCCGCAACGAGGACAAGGCCACCTGTGTCGCCGGCGGCGAGCGGTTCGGCGACCAGGGCTGGTTCGTCAAGCCGACCATTTTTACCGGCGTGCACAACGACATGCGCATCGCCCAGGAGGAGATCTTCGGGCCGGTGGTCAGCGTGCTGAAGTTCAAGGACCTGCGCGAGGTCGCGCAGCAGGCCAACCAGACGATCTACGGCCTGGCCGCGGCGGTGTGGACCAAGGACATCACCCAAGCGCACCGGTTGGCGAACACGATTCGTGCCGGCACCGTCTGGGTGAACTGCTACAACACGTTCGACCCGGCGGCACCGTTCGGCGGGTACAAGTTCTCCGGCCAGGGTCGCGAATGCGGCCGGGCGGCCCTCGATCACTACAGTGAGATCAAGACCGTATGGATCAACCTTGGCGAGGGGTAATCTGACGGCGTACGCTGTCCCGGCCCGGCCGGGTGGAGGTCGAACATGCAAGGCCCGACGAATGCCGATACGAGACTGCGGCCACATCCCGAGGCCAGGTTCGCCGCTCCTCAGCTTGAGGTAAACCTTGAGGCGGTCATCGCCCGGCTGCGCTCCGAGCCTCAGGCCGGCGAGGGCGGTCATCGCCAGGAGACGTTGTACCGCCATGACGGGCTAACCATCGCCCTGTTCGTGTTCGATCGGTTCACTCGGCTAGCCGAGCATCGGGCGAACGGGATCGTCAATATGCATGTACTCCGCGGCCGGTTCAAAATCACCGCCGAGGATCAGGTCCACGAGCTGCGCGCCGGCCAGATGCTGGTTCTGGCCCCGGGCCTCAAGCACGCGGTGGCGGCCGAAGAGGAGGGCGAACTGCTGCTGACGGTGCACCTCGTGCGGGACGCCACGGCCGAGCGGACGGCGACAGTTCTTCAACCCACCGCTTGATCACTCAGTCCACGGATCGCCTCCTCGAACAGCTCGCGATCGCTTTTGTCCGGCGGCACCTTGGCGAGGCCGCGCAACCGGCGGGTGATCGGCGCGGTTCGTCGCCGATCACGGCGCGGGGAGCAGAGCATGGCGACGAACTGGCTGAACATCGCCGAGACGCTGATCCCCCGTTCACTGGCGATCTGCTTGGCTTTCTCGATCACGCCCCTGTCCGCGTTGAGCGTCAGTTTGGGCATGGCACGTCTCCGCTACGTAACATCTCCTGAGCATTGTACGTATCGGCCGGCTGCGGGCCAAGCTTCACCCCGCCGAGGTTGGCCGCCCTGCGCAGGACAGGTACCATCTCGTGGGACGATCCAGGGTTTTTACGGGGAGGGCGTATGCGATGGCCATGACCTCGCGATGTGGATGGGGCTGCGCGATGCTGTGGGTGCTCGCTTGGCCGAGCGGCTTCGCCGCGGGGGCCGCCGAGCGGAGGCCCAATGTGATCATCCTCATGCCGGACCAGATGCGTGGGCAGGCCATGGGCGTCGCGGGTAACGCACAGGTCCGCACGCCGCATCTCGACCGGCTTGCGCGGGAGGGCATGTTCCTACCCAATACGTTCGCCAACAACCCCGTCTGCTGCCCGGCCCGGGCGACGATCATGACCGGCAAATACCCGCACGGGCACGGCCTGATCATCAACGATCTGCGGCTCCGCGAGAGCGAGCGGACGATGGCTGAGGTGCTCGCCGACGCGGGGTACGCCACGGCGTTCGTAGGCAAGTGGCACCTGGATGGTGGCGTTCGCCTGCCGGGCTTCGTCCCGCCCGGCGCGCGACGACAGGGATTCCAGTTCTGGGCGGCCAACCAATGCAACCACAACCACTCGGACTCGGCATACTTCCGCGACAGTGACGAGCCGCTGGCGATCAAGCGTTTCGAGACCGAGGTGTGGATGGACGAGGCGATGGGCTTCGTCCGGGCGAACCGGGACCGGCCGTTCTTCCTGTGGTGGGCGTGTGGACCGCCGCATAATCCGTACGCCGCACCGCCGGAGTTCGAGAAGCTCTACGACCCGGCCGAGTTGGTCATGCGGCCCAACTGGCAAGAGGGCACCCGATTCGGCTCGCGTGAGGACATCGCCCGGTACTATGCCGCCGTGACCGCCATTGATGAGCAACTCGGGCGTCTCATGCGCCTGCTTGACGAACTGGGGTTGGCCGACGACACGATCATCCTGTTCACGTCCGATCACGGGGACATGCTCGGCTCGCAAGGCAGCGCGTTCAAGTGCCAGCCCTGGGACGAATCGATCCGGGTACCGGGGATCGTCCGCTACCCGCGCGGCATCGCAGGCGGGCAGCGGTCGGACATGCTGATCTCCCACGTCGATTTCATGCCGACCTTGTTGTCGCTGTGCGGCGTGAGTGCTCCGGACGACCTGCACGGTCGGGACCTGTCAGGCCGACTCATGGGCCGGACCGCCCGGTCGGGTACAGCGGCGACTGCAGAGGAGGAAGCGGTGGTCCTGCAGATCTACGAACCCCGGCAGCAGTTGGAGAACGTGCCGGCCGGCTGGCGGGGGGTTCGGACGAAGCGCTACACCTACGCCCGGTTCGAGGACAGGCCCTGGATGCTCCACGATCTCCAGGAGGATCCCTACGAGCGGCGCAACCTCGTTGACGATCCCGCCCACGACGCGCTCCGCGAGCGGCTGGAGGGGATGATTCGGCGAGAGATGGCCCGAACGCAGGATACGTGGGAGACCAACTGCCGGGAACATCTGACGCTGTATAGAAGCCCGGCGGTGTACTCGCCCGCCGAACGAACCGGCGAGCAGGCCCCGCCGTCCAGGTAGCGAAGGTCGTCAGAAGCCGAATCCTGCTTACCTACATTCAGAATCCGGGGCCGCCGATCACCGTGACCGCCGGCGGTTGGATCGTCCGGGCCTGACGCTGGAGTTCCTCCAGGCGGATCCGGGCGGTTTCGTAGAACCGGCGGGCCAGGGGCAACTCGATCGTCACCGGGATTTCGTATTCATCCGCCCGGGCGAGCGATTCTCGGGCTTTATCGAGCTTCTCCTTAAGAAACCGCAACCGGGCCTCCCGCTCGGGGGTCTCGACGGACAAGCCTGCCAACTCGTCGTTGAGCACGCGAATCTGTTCTCCGCCGGCCTGAGCTGTCACCTGGGCGAGCTGATGCTGCGCTTCCGCTTCGGCCATGGCGAGTTCGGCCTTGGCGGCCATCACCTCACTGGTCGGCACGGTCCCCGCCTTGGACATCGTTTCCAGGTTTTTCAGCTTATCCTGCAAAGCCGCAAGCTTTACCCTGTGAGCCTTGATCATCGGGTGTTCGTCCGAAGCCATCGCCCGGATCCTTGCCGCAGCTTCGGCGATCCGCTGCTGAAGCGCCTCGCGACGGGCCTGCATGCCGGCCAGTTCCATCTCGAGCTTCTGCTTCTCGGTGTGGAGACCACGGCTACGCTCCATCACGCTCTCGCGGGTGAGGATCTCGCCGCCCGCTTCGTGCTCATTCCGGCGACGCTGCTCATAGAGTTCCTCCATCCTGCTCCGCGTCCGAGTCGCCTCTTCATCGACCACGGCTACCCGGGCTTTCAACTGCTCCATCTCGCTGTGATGGGTTTCCACGAGCACGTTGCGAAGCCGCTCGCAGACCGCAGTCAGCAACCGATCCAACGCTTCGGCAAGATCGTCGGCATCGACGATCACCTCCAACAGACCGAAGACCGTATGAGGCGATATCTCGGAGGGAAGGGCCGCCCCCGCGGAAGCACTCCCGCCATCAGTCATGAAGCCACCTGCCCCTCCGCCCCCGCCCCCCTCAAAGCGCGGGCGAGCGGGCGCGGGTCCACCCGCGGCAGAGCCCGAGATGGGCGCAAACCGAACCTGGAACCTGCCGAGAACAGCCGCAAGGTTCTGCCCGAAGACCTCCCGAGCCGCCTGGTGGACCACGCCCGTGGTGTTGAGCAGCGCGTCCAGGGTGTTGGCATCCATCGGCAGGACAAGCGGATCGCAACTGACCTTGATGAGGCAGCTCCGGGTGATCTGGCCGGCCGATCGGGAGGGATGGGCGGCGACCAGGATGAGCGTGCAGACTGCGACAGTCGGTATGCTCAGCGATTTCATAGCCGGTCTCCTTCTGGGTTGATCTCGGCAAGCCGGTCGCGGGCGACTTTGGCCGAAGAGGTCTCGGGGAAAAGCCTGATGGCTTCACGATACGCGCGGAGGGCGGACTCCCGCAGGCCCAGCTCGCGGTCCATCCGATCCGCCTGGTACACGATGGTGAATGCGGCCCGCTCCATCTGGGCCCGGATCTCTTCGCCGCTCTCCAGTCCGGCGACGGCCTGCTCCATCCTGGCCAGGCGTTCCCACTGCTCCTGGATGGCAATCATGCCCCGAATCTGCGCGGCCAGTTCGCTGGCCTCCTGGCGGAGCTGGGCGAACTGCGAACGCAGTTGGTCCACCTCCTCAGGCGAAGGCGAGGCGACGGGCGGGGGCGGAAGGGCGACGGTCCGGTCGCCGGGACCGTGCCGGAGCGTCGCGCTGCTGACGGCCCATCCGATCCCGACTGCCAGGGCGGCGGCGGCCGCCACGCGAACCGCGGTCTGCGTCCGATGCCGTCGCCGGGCGAGGCGGCGCACGCGGTCCGCCAGATCCACCGGACTCCCCGGCGGAGGGCCGGCGGCCCGGTCGGCCTGCCGCAACAGGGTTTCTACAGGATCACGGTTCATGCGTTCATTCCTGCATCAGATCGCACAGCTTGCTCTTCAACTTCGCCCGTGCCCGGTGAAGCCTCACCACGACCGTGTTGGTGGACACGCCCAGCAAATCGCTCACCGTCCCGATGGGCATCTGCTCCAGGTAGTGGAGCACGACGACCTCACGATATCGCACCGGCAGCGCCGCCACCGCCCGCCGGACGCGGCCGAACGATTCCGAATCCATCATCCGGCTGTCCGCCGCCGGACTGCATACCCGACCAGGCCCCACCGATTCCCGATGAATGACGCGGCCCCAGCGGCGGCGAAGGCTCCGGCACTCGTTGATCGTGATGCGGGTCAACCAGGTCGCCAGGCTCGAGCGCCCCTGAAAGCGTGGCAGTGCTTTCCACGCTGCCAGGAAGACCTCCTGCACCACGTCGTCCACGTCCGACGGCCAGCCCAGCAGCCGATAGGCCAGCCGGCTCACCCGATCCTGGTGGACGGCCACCAGCGCATCGAAGGCCGCCTGATCACCTCGGGCGAGCCGCGCCACAAGACCATCGTCCTCGCGCTCGGTGGGGAGCGGATCCCCGTCCAGTGCCAAGGCTGGGCCGTTTACCATGTCCACCCCATTAGACTACGCAGGGGCGGCGGGCTTACAGGATTCTGCCGTTAAAGGTGGGCACCGCTCCCTGCCGGTCGCGGCTCTGTAGGGTCACGGCCCCGAACGGGCCGGGGGCCTTGCGGAGACGATCTGAAAGGCGGCGATGGGATTCGAACCCATGAATAACGGATTTGCAATCCGTCCCCTTGGTCCACTTGGGTACGCCGCCAGTGGCTGACTGCCCCATACTGCTGACTGCACTGCGGATGATCACCGGCCGGCGGACGGACCCGACGGCTGCGTGCTGGCTCGCAGGAGTCACCCGGTGCCGCGACCTCGCAAGTCCATCATCCGTAGCGGCCAGCAGATCGGCGGGGTCAGCTCCTCCGCCGACGACGGGTATTACAGCATAGTCGGACGGAGGCGTCAATACTTCGCCAGGTTGGATGCAGGACTGCAGGACTGAGGTGAGCGCCGGCGGAGTTCGACGACGCTCGGCTCCTCAAAGGCCCTGGGGCGACTTGGGCGCTGGAACATCCTTGAGACCGGGGACCGGACGGTTATAATCCCGGCATGAAAGCTGTCGTTTCCATTTCAGGATGAGAGCACCCCGGGTGCCCGCGTCCAGGAGTTCTCTGCCTGTCTTCACTGAAGGAGTGTCCTGGCATGTCGCAAGTATCCCGCCGATCTTTCCTGGCTGCATCCGCCGCGGCCGCTGCCACCGGGCGTTACCTGCTCCATGGTGCGCAAGCGGCCGAGACCATTCCGGGCTTTGACCAGACAACAACCGACTACGACCGAACGAAACAATGGAAGCCCTTCAGTGACCGCAAGGTTCGGGTCGGGATCGTCGGCCATGGCCTTTGCCAATTTGGTCTGGCGTTCGGCCTCCAGCATCACCCCAACGTCGAACTGGTCGCGGTCAGCGATTTGTTTCCGGACCGCTGTGCGGACATGGCCCGCCAGGCGAAATGCGACAAGACTTACCCATCGCTGGAAGAGATGGTCAAGGACGATTCCATCGAGGCCATCTACTGCGCCACCGACGCACCGGCCCACGCTAAGCATGCCATACTCTGCATGGAGCATGGCAAGCACGTGGCCACCGCGGTTCCGGCCTTCCGGGGCGACATCGAAGATGCCGAGAAGCTCCTGGAGTGCTGCAGGAAAAACAAGGGCCTGGTCTATGCCATGTTTGAGACTTCCGTTTTCCATGACGACCTGTACGCGATGAGCAAGCTGTTTGCCGCCGGGGTGTTCGGCCGCATCGTCTACTCCGAAGGCGAGTATTGCCACCCCCATTCTCTGGACGCCCCGACACTGGGTTCCTACAAGGATTGGCGGAAGAACGGCTGCCCGATGTGGTATCCGACGCACGCGACGGCCTATTATGTCGGCGTCACGCATCAGAGCTTCGTCGAGGTCTCATGCCAGGGCACACCGTACTTTGACGAATCCCGACGGGTGCCCAACGGTATCGGGAACATCTTCAAATCCGAAGTGGGCCTGTTCCGAACTTCGGAGGGCGGCATTTCCCGAATGATCGTCTGCCACTCGCAGGGCGAGTACCTGGAAGCAGGACGCATTCGTGGCGAGTACGGCGGATTCAACCAGACGTTCGTCGGCGATGCGACCGGCAAGAAACGCTACGCCGAGGCTCTTGCGAACGGTTTGCAGATCAAGAAGTACGTTTTGCCGCCGGGGGTTGAGCCGGGTGGGCACGGCGGCTCGCATGGTTACCTCGGTGACGACTTCATCGACGCGATTCTCCGGAACCGGAAACCGGCGGTTGACGTCATCGACGCGCTGAATATGACCGTTCCCGGTTACTACGCGCACCTGTCCGCGACGAAAGACGGGGAAACGATGCAGGTTCCGCAGTACTCGTTGTAAGTGCCGGCAAGGCGAATCCCGTTGCGGCGAACCCTGAGAACGGGCCCTCCTCCCTCCTCCTGGCAAGCTGCAACCGGGGAGAGCAGAACTCCACGTCGGCAGGACTCCGACATCGATCGCGTTGATGCAGCCATCCTGCGAAACTGCCTGAGCGGAGCCGATGTCCCGGCGAATGTTCCCTGTGCCCGCTGAGCCCGGGACTCTTTTCTTGTCCAGTGGTCAGGCTCAAGGCTCCGCCGTGTGTTTGACGGGCGGAGATCCGGGGGCCGATGAACGCCTCCAGTAGTCCTTGAAGTAATAGGGGTACTGGTCCCACGGTGCCTTCCCTTGCATCCGAGGGTCGTTGGTCTGGCACAGGTGCCGCTCGAGCTGATCGCGTAACCGTTGCTTCACCTCGGCAACGGCTGGATCGGCGGCGAGATTCCGAAGTTGGCACGGATCCTTGGCCAGGTCATACAGCTCTTCTGCGGCACGCTGGCCGAAGCTGAGCTGAAAGAGCGTGGCCACCGCAGGGTCCTCCTGGTGCTCGATCATATAGGTCTTGGTAGGGCCATCGTCGACATCGCCATAGAAGCCCATGTGAGAGGATACGAAGTCCGGGTCGCCCATGGGCCAGCGCTGCGGTTCGTAGTTGCGGATGTAGAGCCATGCCGCGGTGCGGAGAGCACGCATGGGGTAGGTCGCCCCATCCGGTCGGCTCCAGGCATGACGTTCCAGGGCGGTGAAGATGCGATCGCGAGTCGGGTCCACTTGGCCGGCCTTGTCGGAGCGCAAGATATTCAGGAGGCTCCGGCCGGTCATCTCTGCTGGCACAGGCAATCCCGCAGCCTCCAGAAAGGTCGGGGCCAAATCGGTAAGGCTGACGAGATCATCGACCACGCGGCCCGGCTTGACCTGTCGGCCCCAGCAGATGGCCAGGGGCATACGCACGCCATGGTCGTACAGCGTGGACTTGGCTCGCGGAAAGGGCATGCCGTTGTCAGAGGTCACCACGATGATGGTATTCTCCAGTTCGCCCGCCTCCTCCAGCAATGCGATCATGCGTCCAAGATGCCGATCAAACCATTCAATCTCGAAGTAGTAGTCGAGTATGTCCTTGCGGATTTCAGGCGTATCCAGCAGGAACTCGGGCACGACGACCTCTTCAGGGTTTCCGCCGGCCCGTAGTCCGACTCCCGACTCATAGGGACGGTGGGGCTCCCATGCACCGTACCAGAAGCAAAAGGGCTGACCCGGCTCGCGGTCTTTGAGGAAGTCCTCGAAATTTCCGGCATAGTCCCAGCGGCTGATGCGGTCACCCGGCTGCTCGATATTCCTGCGCTTCATGTAGCTGTTCCCGGTGGGATCAGCGTCCCGCCCCCCGGCCTTGTAGTTGCCCGGTGCCCATCCTTTGCCGGTAAAACCGACGGTATATCCGCTATCCTCCAGTAGCCGTGGGTAAACCTTAAACTTGGCGGGGAGGGCCCCAAACAGAACACCGCCTCGCTCCAGACGCCAGATATCCTGGCCGGTCAAAAGCGCGCTGCGCGAAGGCGTGCAGGAGGGCGCGGCACAAAAGGCGCGGGTGAACAACACGCCCTGGCGAGCAATGCGGTCAAAGTGGGGTGTTTTGACCACCTTGTCACCATAGGCCCCGGCATGCAGCCAGGATTGATCATCGGAAATGCACAGTAGGATGTTCGGTCGAGGGGCGGGGCTATTCGCCGTAAGCGGCGCCGAAAGCGATAACACCCCGAGAATTGCCGAAGCTCGAATCCATGGCACCATGCAGGGCTCCCTTGTATCCATTGATTGGTTTCGCGAGGGGTATCCTCGCGCTTCTGCCGCGCCGCCACATCCAGTGGCCCTGCCCGTCCGCT
>CAZEEJ010000180.1:0-12072 GCA_964511155.1 uncultured Planctomycetales bacterium
GGCGTAGGAGCTTCCGCCTTCAGAGCCGACTCCCACCCTGAAGGTGTTGCCGATCCACAGCATGCGCTCGACCCGTGCGGCCGCATCCCGTGCCTGCGTGGAAGGGTGCTGTGGCGAGTAGTCGTCGTACACGCTGCCGAACGCATCACAATCGACGAAGTAGTGTGTGTAGGGTGCATTCTGCATGTTCCGGCGCACGCGGCGTTCAACCCAGGGCCGGGCAGCCTCGGGGCTCAGCAGGTAGCCCTGCTTCTTGAACCCGCTCCGCTTCGTGCCGTCCTGCCTGACGATCGCCCCCGTTTCGTAGAGCTCCTGGTCAAATTGGGCGGTGGGCCAGCTCGCATCCGTGCCTTTGAGGTTGGGGTCGTGGATGCTGTGAAAGGAATCGTACGTTCCGAACAGGTAGCCCATCTCGTCGGCTGCTTTCGCGACGAACGGCCGCTTATCCACCCCTTCCCAGCCCGGCACGCACAGCCTCGCACGCTCCAGCCCCGCCTGCTTGAGGGCTCGCAACATTTTGAGGGAGACGCCGTCTCCCCAGAGGTAAGCGTGAGGGGCTCCCAGGAGGCGCTCCGCTTTGGGGACGCGCTTGAGCTTATCGCGCATCGGCACAAACGCCCCCTGTTGCTCGAGCCAACGGCGGAACACCCTTGCAGGCTCGACGGGTGACGTGCTTCTTGTGAGGCTGATCAGGAAGCCGTATGCCCACTCCGTCTCGCTGGGCGGGAAGTCATGGGTGAATCGCAGCGTAAGAGGGGCCGCCTTCGCGTCGAAGGCCATCGTGTTGTTGAAACGGTTCGACGCGATATACGTGAGCGAGACCTCGCGGCAGTACACCCCCCAGAAGGGCATGCACAGGCCTTCGAGGGTATCCCATTCCTGGCCGGCCAGGAACATTCTCCAGTTGGGATCATCGACGGGGATGAAGCGTCCCTCCCAGAACGGCCAGATCAGTGCCTCGGCGGGCGAAGCAAGTTCCAACACCGGCCAGGTGAACGAGCCAGGTCGGCTTCCGCGAATCTCCACCGTCAGTTCGTTGTCGATGAGGCTTGCCGTGACCTCGCAAGACTTCTGCGGCAGCCGCCAGTGAATCTTCCCATCCGCTTCGGCTGGCGTTTCGACCGCGCCAAGGTCATCCTGCCCCGCGGAGATCACCAGGGATCTGTGATCCGAGAAGCCAACCACTGTTCTGAGTGACCCGGGTTCGATTGTGACCGTGCAGGCACGGCTCCGGAGGGTAACCTCGCCGGGGGTGGCCGCCGCCTGTACGCAGCAAGTGCTGGCAAACAACACGGCCTGAATCAGAGCACTGGACTGCTTCGTCATGGATTGACCTCTGCGTAACGACCTTATCCGATCACGCCGCCGTGCCGGGTGGGCCCATTGTACAGACCCATCCATCAGCCTCCATGGCTTGCCCAGGCGAGCCAACGCGAATGCGCCCCGCTCATTCCCAGGATCAATGCTCCTTGCTCACTCCCCGGATCGCAGCCCGCTCGATCAGGTGCCCCGCAGGATGGCCATCTTCTCAGCCCCATCGTAACTCCGTCGCTCCCTTGGCCTCGGACCTTCCTCCGCCCGGCCCCCCATACGCGTGTAGCCCAGACGGCGGCTATCTTCAATTCCAAGGAAGGGCGGTAATGGGGGGCAGACGCGGTTGACCTGGCATGAGCGGGGGGAGGGCGAGGTGATTCGTCTCATCTGATGTCCCATGCTATTCCCCGCCCGTAGCGGTCGCCCCCCGACTTCGGCGAGCTCAGCCGAGTCGACTTCGGCGAGCTCAGTCGAGCCGTGGCGACCGGCGTATGCTTCAGTCACCACAAACGAACCCGACCCGGTTACCCGATCCAGCCGGCCCAGCAAATCGCAAGAGCGGATAGGTCCGCAGATGACGCCGATTTCGTGGGCGAGGCAGGCTTTCTTGAGAGTTGGTATACTGTGGGGGAATGGTGGGAGGTGATTGGTGCGCGTTGATGGGCGGGGGCTTAAAATTGTTGGCGAGGAGGTGGCGGGGGTGCTGCGGGGGATGACGGGGGGGCAACGGCTGGAGATCGCCAACAGACATTGCATCGTCCATTACCCATCCATGGAGGTACGTCGTGTTAAAAGAGAGACGCATCACGAGGCGCGGGATGCTTCAGGCTGCGATGGCCGGCACATCGGCTGCCATCGGGGGGAGAATCGTGCTGGGACGGGAGCCGGGCAAGGGCTCGCCGGCCGGGGCGGGCAGTACGGACCGGAGAATCCGAGGACCGTTTCTGATTCTGTCGACACCGTTCACGGCATCGGGCGCGGTGGACTTCGACGCACTCGGTAAGGAGGCTCGGTTCGTCGATTGGTGCGGGTGTCCGGGGATGATCTGGCCGCAGTCGGGCGACAGTGTGGATCTGCTGAGCACCGAGGAGAAGCTGGAGGGCATAGAGGTGCTGGCCAAGGCGGGGCGCGGGCTCCGTACGGCGTTGTGCCTGGGCGTGCAGGGCAAGGACACGGCCGAGATGCTCGAGTTTGCGAAGCATGCCGAGAAGCTGGCGCCGGCGGCGATGATCTCGCGGCCGCCCGAGGCAGGCAAGACGGAAGACGACCTGCGTCAGTACTGGTGCGCGCTGGCGTCGGTGACGAAGCGGCCGGTGATTCTGCAGACCACGGGCGGCGTTGCCTACAAGGGGCCGGAGCCCTCGGTGCCACTTCTGATCGAGCTGGGTAAACGGTTTCCGAACTTCGGCTACGTCAAGGAGGAAGCGGGCCCCGTCATCGCCCGTACGCGCGCCTTGCTCGCGGCGCGGCCCCCCATCCGTCGGGTGTTCAGTGCCCGGGGCGGGCTGGGATGGCTCTACGAGTTGCGCCTCGGCACGGAAGGGCTGATCACCGAGCGCGCGGCCTACGCGGATGTCCTTACCCGCATCTGGGAACTGCATCAGAGCGGGTCGGATCCGGAGGCGGTGAGGGATGCGTATAGCAAGTTCCTCCTCATGACGAACCTGAGCACGACGCATCCGGGCGACTCCTTGCGCGGCATCCAGTTGTACCTCTGGAAGAAGCGCGGCGTGTTCGAGACGATGATTTCGCGTCACTACGGACCCGAGAGAACGATCCCCGCGGCGCCCATCTACTCGGAGCTGAAACTGAGCCAGGAAGACATTGCCGAAATCGAGTACCGATATGAGGCATTGAAGCCGTACCAGAAGCCAGGATCACCGAGCTTCGCACCGCGCCTATAGACCCGTGCCTTCTCCGAACTCCCAGAGAGCGCCAGACGCCCCGGCTGGAGACGCAGGTCGTTGGATGAGAAACAGGATGTGGACGAGAAACAGGATGAGAAACAGGGACGCAGCTAGTGTCTCGTCCGGATGAGAAACAGGGACGCGGCTCGTTTGTCGTCCAGCATCTCTCAGCTCTCCGGCCGCCGTCAGGGCCTCTACGTTCCCCAGCAGATCGCGGCTCGGCTTGTGTGTCCGCGTCGTTCTCCCGTCCGATTTGCACGCCAACGGTTCTACCATCTTGCCCGCGCTGGCGGAAGCCTCGAGGAGCCGCCCATGGCGTACGCCGGGAGCAGGCAGCCAGTCCCTCGCCCATCCGCCGCGTGACCCGGCGGCCTCTGCGGTCGAACGAAGACGATTGGGGCGCAACTCGCTGCCCGCCCGACTCCTGGGGCGAAATGGCGAATGTCCAAGGCCCAATGATCAATCAATGCCCAAGCCCGAAACCGCAACTTCGGCCGCGGCTGGGAACATTCGTCATTCGTACTTCGGGCTTCATTGGTCCTTCGTCATTGGTCATTCCGGCCGCCGCCCGCGAATGACGCCCATCCCATCTGCGTCCATCTGTGTGATCTGTGGGCACGTCTTCTTTCTCCGTGCCCCCGGTGCCGTGCTGACGGTTTCTGCAGCACTGGGGTATACTCTCCGGGCCGCCTGGGGACGGTCCCCGGAGGACCGAGGTAACTTGTTGCCGTTTCCCAGGATGCCCGCCCGGTCCCGAGGGTGCCGCCCATGGGTATGTCCCAGCCTATGCTTCGCCGCACGGTTCTGTATAGCGGGAGGGTCCAGGGCGTGGGATTCCGGTACACGACCCAGCGGGTGGCTGCCCGTTTCGCGGTGACCGGCTGGGTCCGAAACCTGGCCGACGGGCGGGTCGAGCTGGTCGTCGAGGGCGAGCCGGCCGAGCTGGACCGCTTCTCGACCGCGTTGGACGAGGCCATGGCCGGGTACATCCGGGGGCGGGAGGTCCGGGACGGCCCGGCCACGGGTGAATTCGCCGACTTCGGGATTCGCCACTGAGCTTGCTTTAGCCGACCGGCGTGTTAGAATGACCCGATTCGCCGACTGGGGAGGCGGGCGGACCGGCCCTGGGGGCCCATGCCTGCCCGATGTTCAGGGCCGGCGGATCAGGAAAAGACCCAATAGCGAGTGAAACGATGCCCAAGCAGAAGACCCACAAGGGATTGGCCAAACGAGTCAAGGTAACCGGTCGAGGCAAGGTCAAACGTCACAAGTCCTTCCGGGGCCACCTGCTGAGCAGCCGGTCGGCGAAGCGTCGCCGCCGCCTGCGGGGGACGGTCCTGCTGGGGCCGGCCGACGCCCGCCGGGCCAAGGAGGCCCTGGGCGAGTAGCAGTGTGGCGCCCGTGTGGGCCGCGGGTGATCCGCAGCGGATCCCCCGATTCTGAAGCGAATGTCGATGCACGATGGACCCCGCTGCGGCCGGCTTGGCCTGACAAGGGGTGCGATAAGGAGAGACGGTCATGCCGCGTGTCAGTGTTGGGGCCGCCCGGGCCAAACGGAAGCGCCGGATTCGCGCCGCCACCAAGGGCTACCGGGCCTCGCGAAGCAAGCAGACGCACACCATGATGCCCGCCATCACGCGGGCCGGGGTCTACGCCTTCCGTGACCGGCGGGCACGCAAACGCGACTTCCGCGGCCTGTGGATCACCCGGCTCACCGCCGCCTGCCGCGCTCGTGGGATCAGCTACTCCCGCTTCATCAGCGCGCTCAAGCTCAAGTGCGTAGGCCTCAATCGCAAGATGCTCAGCGAGCTGGCCATCTCCGACGAGGCGGCTTTCGACAAGGTCGTCGCCCTGGCCCAGGCCTGACGAAGCCCTTCACCCAGCCAGACGTGCGTACAGTGCCTCCAGCGCCGCCACCATGCGCTGAACGTCGAACCGCGCCAGGCACAGTTCCCGGCCGGCCCGCCCCATCCGCTCCCGTTCGCCGGCGTCCCCGACCAGGCGGAGCATCGCCGCCGCCAGACCTCCGATGTCGTTGAGCCTGACCAGCAGCCCCGTCCGTTCGTGAATGACCACCTCCGGGGCCCCGTCAATGTCGAAGCTGACCACCGGCCGCTGCATGAGCAGCGACTGCACCGCCGCCCGCGGCAGCCCCTCCCACTGTGACGCATGAACCAGAAGATCAATCCCCGCCAGGACTTCCGGCACCGCCGCGGGGGGGATCAGCCCGGTTAGATGCACCCGCGAGCGGATGCCCAACCGTTCGAGCTGGGCCTCATACTCCGCCCGCTGGGCACCGTCGCCGACCCAGACGAACCGCAGTCGTGGGTCCTCCCGCACCGCTTGGGCCATGGCGGGGATGAGCTGCTCGTAGCCCTTGTTGCGGAATAGGCGGGCGATGGTTCCGACCACGACGTCGGTCTCGCCGACGCCCCAGGATCGCCGGATGGCGGCCCGGTCCCCGCGGCCGGGGTCGAACCAGTCCGTCCGCATCCCGGAGTAGATGGTCGAGACCTTATCCGGAGGGGCTAGGCCGGCGGCCACCGCCTGTTCGCCCAGGCCGTCCGCCACGGTGACGAGGTGGTCGGTGAAGCGGGCACAGTACGTTTCCAGCAGGCGGTACAGCGTGCGGACCGGCCACCGCTGGGTACGGTTGAAGCTCATGCCGTGGATGGTATGCACGATGACTGGGACGCGGGCGCTGCGGGCGGCCAGCCGGCCCACGATCCCCGCCTTGCTGCTATGGGTGTGCACCACCTGCGGCTGAAGCTGCCGAAAGAGGGCGGTCAGGTCCCGCCACGCCCGGCAATCGCCGACAGGGCGGACGGCCCGCGTTAAACTGGGCAGGATACACACCTCATAGCCCGCCGCACGGGCCGTGTCCAGCAGGCTCCCTTCCGGCCCCGCCTCCGGCCCGGTGACCAGGACCACGCGGTGTCCGCGCTCGTGCAGCCCCGCACAGCTCAGGTGGGTGTTCTCCTGGGCGCCGCCGATGATCATACGGGTGATGACATGGCAGATGGTCATTCGTCCGGGTCCACGGCTTGGGGCACGTCGGCATCCAGCGGGGCAGCAACATCATCGAGGTTTTCCTCGGCGTCCGCGAACTCGGCGGCGGCGGCCTCCAGCGCGGGTAGGTCATACCTGACCCATTGCAGACACAGGCCCCTGGCGGGGGCGGTGGGGCCGGCCTGCGTGCGGTCACCACTGGCCAGGATGGCGGCCATGCGCTCGACCGGCCAGTGCCCGCGACCGATCTCGATCAGCGTGCCGACGATGTTCCGCACTTGGTTATAGAGGAAGCCGTTGCCCTCCACGTCAACGTACACCTGCTCGTAGTGCCGGTACACGTCCAGGTGGAAGATGCGGCGGATGGTGGACTGGCGGGGACTGCCCCGGGTCGCCAGCGCCGCGAAATCGTGCTCGCCGACGAGCATCCCGGCGGCCGCCTGCATCTGGTCCACGTCCAGCGGATGCCAGAAATGGTAGACGTATCGCTGCCGATGGGTCTCGACGGGGCGATGGTGGCTGTTGTGGATGGTGTAGCGGTAGAGCTTGGAAACCGCGTCGCGGGAGGCCCAGAAGGCGGGGGGCGCCTCGGTCGCCTCGATGATGGAGACGTCCTTGGGCAAGCGGCCGCCGATCGCGTGCCGGAGACGCTCGCAGGACATCGGGTGGCTGGTGTGGAAGTTGGCTACTTGGCCCCGGGCGTGGACCCCGGCATCGGTGCGTCCCGACCCGACCACGGTGACCTGGTGACGGACGACCCGCCGAATCGCCTGCTCGACGGTGTCCTGCACGGTCCGCAGCCCGGGCTGTGTCTGCCAGCCGTGAAACTCGGTTCCATCGTAGGCCAGCAGCAGCCGAATGTTGCGGGGCATCTTACGAGACCAACTCTTCCTCGAGTTTGTCCTTGAACCGGGCCCGCAATCGCCCGATCACGTCCTTGTGAATCTGGCTGACGCGCGACTCGGACAGGTCCAGGACCACGCCGATCTCGGCCATGGTCAGATCCTCATAATAATACAGGATCAGGACGAGTCTTTCCTCCCGGCTCAGGCCGCGGGTCACGAATTCGGTGAGCATGGTCCGGGCCATGCGGGTGGAGGGGTCCGTCTGGTGGGGGTCGCCGACGTCCCAGGCCCGCTCGCTGGATCGGCCGCGACCGCTGGAGTCCCGCGGGTCCATGGCGGAGAAATGCACCTCGCGTCCCAGTTGCGAGATCCGCGAGAGCTGATCGTAGCGATCCTGGGAAAGGCCCATGCGCTTGGCGATCTCGTCGTGCATGGGTGGGCGGCCGAGTTCGGCATCGAGGATCTCGCGCACGCCCATGCGTCGCTTCTCGAAGGTCCGCACGGTGCGCGATTGCGGATCGAGGCTGCGCAGCCAGTCCATCACCGCACCGATGATGCGCTGCTGGCAGAAGGTCTCGAACTTGGCCTTGCGCAGCGGGTTGTACCCCTCGACGGCCTCGATCAGCCCGTCGTAGCCGGCGCTGCAGATCTCGTCGTAGCTGATCTGGGCGGGCAGCTTCCGCGAGAGCCTCGCCGCCTGGATGTGGACCAGGGGGGCGTACTGTTCGACCAGGGCGTTGCGGTAGGTATCACCGCGCGTTTTGAGGAACTTTTTCCACAACACGTCCACGGGCTGCTTGGACCCGTTGACCGGTTGCCTGAATCCACTGACCGACTGCCTCGTTGCGTTCATGGCGGCCTCCCGAGAACACACCGACCAAGTCACACGCCCGACCCGTCACAGGTCGCGGCCAAATTGTCAGGGGCATTACCCGGCGAGGAAGGGAATGCCTCCGTGCTTGTAGCTCGTGAACCCCGTCCGTGGGGACACGTTGCGTGCAGGAACCCTCAGTTTCTTTTTCCGTCCGGTCCGCTCCGCCACGCACGCACCCGCGCCAATGAACGCAAGCGTAGCCGAGTCTCCGTTTGGGCAAAGCAGGCTGATCTGCACCCGATAATATGAGAATATACATTCGAGGACCGATAAGAGCAAATGAAAAGTGCGCCTTCTTTCAGCTTTTTTCGCCTGATCCTTCGTCGTGCTATTGGGAAGGCCACTTGAGTTGTTTTTTTTAGGGTTTTTACTACCCGGGCCGGTACCCCGTCGCCGAGGAGCCCCAACCCCGAGGGGAAGCGGGGGGGCTCGACAGCTTGGGCGGCCTTTGCAGCCCCGCTGGGCAAGGTTGTTCCGTACCGTGCCCGCCTGTCCTTGGCGTCGTGCAGCGGGGGCAAGGGTCAGGAAGAGGACCTCGTGGGCGTGGCGTTCTCGCGCCAAGTCCGCTGCCTGACGGTCGCGATACGGAGATGCTGACTCGCGGGGGCCAAGCTCCGCTGATGAGACTGTGATGGATCCGGGGAAGGCTACTATGACAGCGCTGGATGGCGCTTTCCGGTAGCGGCCGCCCCCCCTGTGGCGGCCGGCGCCTGAGGCCCTTTCGCCGCCCAACGGCCGCCAGAGGCGGCGGCCGCTACGGAGCAGCGCTGTCATACTACAGCGGGTGACGGTTCTCCGGCAGCGCCGGGCTTGTGCAATCCTTCGCTTGTGCAAGAACTTAGCGTTACACGGGAGCGGTACGGAACCGTCTTGATTACCCGATCGCCAAAGGCCGCCGAAACTGTCACGGTCTCGGGCATCGCCTCGGGTGGCTTACGAGCTTGCGACCGTGACGACCGACAGGCATAATGTCAATCAGCCCGCGGAACGGAAGCGGGCCTTGGCGGTCGCATCGCGAGTCCAGTCGAGCGGCACACGACGCGGACGCGTTGGAGGCCGGGGGCGGCGAGGCCGGGCGTTGCGCCAAGGGCAAACCGCCAGGGATCGCGGGCCGGGTGAGCGACGAATGGTCCCCCGTGACACGACACGGCCGTACCGCAGCCCCAGGCGGCATTGCCGCGTATCGTGTCAAGAGTCCCGGGGTGGGTCCGACACCGCCCCACACCCTCACCATTCGGAGCATTCCCCTGTGCCTCCCCAAACGGAAAGCTCGGACGGTGGGCGATTCTTCGTAAGGCGCGTGACCTTACGCTCCAAGTCAGGCTGAACCAGGGCACTGTTGTTCCATGGCGACGCACTCCTTGGTCTCTCCTGGAGCAATGAGCTGGTTCACGGAGAATGGGGCGGGAAGAAACGCGAATCCCCAACGAGTTCCAGGCCGGAGTGATGACGTGGTGTTCGAAGTGGTATGTGTCGACGCTAACAGGTGATCCAATGGCTGAGCGTTCTCATGGATTTCAGGTCTTTCGGTTCCTACTCGGGTATGTGGGCACTCTCAATGTCCTGATGGTGCCGGCCAACGCACAGCCGCCAGCGACCACCGGCCCGGCAGTAGCCCCAGGTCCAATCGAGTCCGCGCTCGCGCCTATTCCCGACCGGCCGGGATTGGCGCGCGTGCTGCTTATCGGTGACTCCATTTCGATCGGTTACACGCTGCCCGTGCGCCACGGGCTGAAGGAGGTCGCCAATGTTCATCGCGTCCTCGAAAACTGCGGCCCGACCACCAAGGGATTCGAGCACATCGACGCATGGCTGGGCGCAGACCGATGGGACGTGATTCACTTCAACTTCGGGCTGCATGATCTCAAGCAACTGCAGCCCGGCCAGCGGCAGGTTCCGCCGGACGCATACGAAGCCAATTTGAAGCGCCTGGTCGCTCGGTTGAAGCAGACAGGCGCGACCTTGATCTGGGCGACAACCACGCCGGTCCCCGAAGGAGCAGCTCAACGAAACCCCGCCGACGTGCCCCACTACAACGAGATCGCGTTGCGGATCATGCGTGAAAACCACGTCACCGTGAATGACCTGTATGCCTTGGCACTCCCCCAACTTGCCGAAATCCAGTTACCCAGGAATGTGCATTACACACCCGAGGGATACGCAAAACTTGCCGCGCCGGTCATCGAGACGATCCGCCAAGCCCTGGACCGGCGAAGGGCGGCGGGAGCGTTGACCGTGGATTCAGCAATCGCGGCCGCCGCGCTGATCGCCCAACACGACCTATATGAAGCACACATGAGCAGCGCTCGCCAATACTCGAACCCCGCCATCGACGTCGAGTTGACGGTGGTGTTTACATCGCCGTCGGGTAAGTCGACTTCGCATTGGGCGTTCTGGGATGGAGGCGATGTCTGGCGGGTCCGCTTCAGCCCCGACGAGGTTGGGGAGTGGACTTGGCAATCCCGATGTTCCGACGAGACAAACCGGGGACTGCACGGGCAGCACGGCTTATTCAGATGCGTTGAATACACCGGCCCGAACCCTCTCCGGGCCAGAGGGCCGCTCAAGCTCTCTGCCAACCGTCGCTACCTGGTCCATTCCGACGGTACTCCATTCTTCTGGCTGGCGGACACCGCGTGGAACGGGGTCCTCAAGGCCAAGCCTGCGCACTGGGACGAGTACCTTTCCACGCGGAAGTCGCAGGGCTTCACGGCCGTGCAGTTCGTCTCAACCCAGTGGAGAGCTTACGACGGTGAACCTGCCTACGCCGAAAAGGACGACGTCCGCATCAATCCCGAGTTCTTCAAGCGGCTGGACCCCAAGGTCAAGGCCCTGAACGATGCGGGTCTTGTGGCCTCGCCGGTCATGTTGTGGGCCGTCGGCGGCAGGGATCCGGGCCACGAGTTGAGTGAAAAGGATGCCATCGTGTTGGGCAGGTATATCCTCGCCCGGTGGGGAGCGCTCAACGTGGTTTGGATTCTGGCCGGCGACGGAGTCTACCTGAACGAGCGGGCGGAGCGGTGGCGGCGTATTGGAAAGGCGGTCTTCGGCGACAGGCCCAGCCGGCTGGCGACCCTGCATCCAACTGGATCCCAGTGGGTTGCCGGGCAATTCAGTGCCGAGCCCTGGTACTCGATCCGCGGATATCAGAGCGCCCACCGCGAGAAAAGAATCGAGTGGTTGCTGCACGGTCCGCCGGCCACCGACTGGCAGAAGCCTCCGATCTTACCGGTCATCAATCTCGAACCCAACTATGAGGCGATACTCGCCTACGACACCAGGCGGCCGTTCGATGCGCTGGCGGTGCGCAGGGCCCTGTACCGCAGCCTGCTCGTGTCGCCGACCGCGGGAGTCACCTACGGCCATCACGGAGTATGGTATTGGACTGAAAAGCCGGAGGTTCCGCTGGCCCACGATAAAACCGGCATCGCGCCGCCCTGGGATGAGGCCATCCGGTCAGACGGTGCCCGGTCGGTCGAGCACCTCGCCCGGCTTTTTGGTTCGATCAACTGGTGGACGCTCGTGCCCGACCCGGCGCTGGTAGCGGATCAGCCGACCGACCCCATGGGCTTTGTCCCGGCGGCGCGCAGCGAGGACGGGAGCCTCGCCTTGATCTACCTGCCGCAGGGCGGCGACCTAGAGCTCAACACGGGTGACCTGGAAAAGGCTTTGGACATGCGCTGGTTCAACCCGTCCACCGGCGAATACTTCCCCGCCGGCAAGCTCTCATCAGCTTCACGCAAGATGCATCCCCCGTGCGACGGCGACTGGTTACTGGTGATCGGAGGATGAATTCGGCGGCAAGCGGTAGACGACCGCAGATTCTTCGGCGGGCCTCTCTTTGGGCGCGTGTGCGGCGATTATCCGATCAGCGGAGGGTATAAGGGGCTTCAGGGGGCACCCTTTCCTTGTGGACTGATTTCGGGCTCTCCGGGGCCGGAATGAAGAAGCCCGGGAAGCAGGGTAAGGCCAATGCGTTGCGCGGGACCTGGCTGACACGAGGGCGGAAGGGACAAAGGCTTAGTGGCACAAAGGCAGAAGGGACAGAGGCAGAAGGCACAAAGGCATAGCGCGGGCTTTGCCCGCAACCCAAAGCGGCCAGGGGACTTACAGCTAGTCGCCT
>CAZEEJ010000181.1:0-12040 GCA_964511155.1 uncultured Planctomycetales bacterium
CAGTTCGACCCCACGAGCCAGAAGGCGGTCTGGCCCTCGACCGGCAACTATTGCCGCGGCGGGGCGTTCGACTGTGCCCTGTTGGCCTGCCAGGCCGTCGCCATCCTGCCCGAGGAGATGAGCCGCGAGCGCTTCGACTGGCTGCGTTCCATCGGGGCCGAGGTCATCGCCACGCCCGGCTGCGAGTCCAACGTCAAGGAGATTTACGACAAGTGCTGGGAGATCCGCGAGACGCGGCCGGACTGCGTGATCTTCAACCAGTTCGAGGAGTTCGGCAACGCGGTCTGGCATTACGAGGTGACGGGGGGGATCATCGAGGAGATCTTCGGGCGGGTGGCCCGGCCCGGCGACCGGCTGGCAGGGTACGTCTCGGCTACGGGCTCGGGGGGGACGCTGGCGGCCGGCGACTACCTGCGTACCCGCTTTCCGCACATCCGCGTGGCCGCCTGCGAGGCGCTCCAGTGCCCGACGCTGCTGCAAATGGGGTTCGGCGGCCATCGCATCGAGGGCATCGGCGACAAGCACGTGCCCTGGATCCACAACGTGCGGAACACGGACATGGTCATCGCGGTGGACGATGAGCAGTGCATGAGCCTCATGCGGCTGTTCAACGAGGATGCGGGCCGGGCGTTTCTCGCTGCCCGGGATGTGCCTGGCGAATTCGTCGAGCGTCTGCCCGACGTGGGCATCTCCGGGATCTGCAACCTGGTGTCGGCGATCAAGCTGGCCCGCTACTATGAACTGGGCTCGCGCGACGTGGTGTTCATTCCGCTGACCGACTCGATGAGCCTGTATGCCAGTCGCCTGCGCGAGCAGGCCGACGAGCACGGCCCGTACACCGCCACCGACGCCGGCCGCCACTTCGCCCGCTACGTGGAGGGCATCACCGTCGATCACCTGCGCGAGCTGAACTACTACGACCGCAAGAGCCTGCACCACTTCAAGTACTTCACCTGGGTCGAGCAGCAGGGCCGGGACGTGGCGGACCTGCGGCGGCTGTGGGATCCGGATTTCTGGGTCGAGGTCCTCAGCCAGGCCCCCGAGTGGGATCGGCAGATCGAAGCCTTCAATGCCCGCACCGGCGTGCTCTCTGAGATGAGCTGACGGGTCTGCTGTGCTGTTTTGTAGCGGCCGCCGCCTCTGGCGGCCGCTGGGCGGCGATAGAGTTTTCAAACGCCGGCCGCCACGGGGGGCGGCCGCTACGGGTGTGGCACCGGCGTCTCGCCGGTGCAAGCGGTGGCTGCCCGACCCCGGCCGCCACCCAAAACGCTATCCAGCGCTGTCCTACTACAGCCGGCCGTTGAAACGGTGGAGGGTTTCGACCATGGCCAGAAACGCCGCCGGCGGCACGTAGTTGGGGATCGAGTTGCCGGAGCCGCAGGCGTAGCCGCCACCCGGTGCACAGGCTTCAAGGATCTCGGCCGTGCGCTGGCGGATGCGTTCGATCGGTTGCCGGGCAAGAATATCCACGTCCACACCGCCCAGGACCGCCACCCGTTTACCCCAGCGCTGCTTGAACTGCTCGACGGGGACGATCGCATCTTCGAAGCTGTGTTTGGCGTCGATGCCCACGGTCTCGACGAGGTCGGGCATGATGGCCTCGATGTGCCCGCAACTGTGCAGCATGAACGGGCGGCCCGTGCGATGGGCCAGCTCGACATAACGCCGGTGCCAGGGCAGGATGTATTCCCGCAGATGCTCGGGCCGGATCAGCGTGGCCGTCCGGAAGCCCATGTCGTCGCCGAGCCAGATGGCAAAGACGGGGTCCATCGAGCAGAAGGCCTCGAAGGCGGAGTAGATGATGGTGCCGACGCGATCTACGACCTGGCGGACCAGGGCCGGGTCGTCGTAGAGCAGGAGCATCATGCTTTCGAGGCCCAGGATGTTGGTCGTCCATTCGAGCACGCCGCCGGAGAACCCGATCACGCCCATGCCCTCGGGCAGCACGCTGATGGCCGCCTCGGTCGGGGCGAAGTCGATCTCCTCCGGTTTAGGCCACGGGTAGCGTTCCAGGTCGGCGGCAGATTGGATGACGCCGGCGTGTTCGTCGACCCACACCCGGTCGCCGGCGGCGCTCTCCGCCGTGTCGGCCGCCGCAAGGGTCTGGGTGCGGAAGGGGATCTCGGCCCGGGCGCGGTAGTAGTCAAAGCCCAGCCGATGCCAGACGGCCACCCGGTCGGCGGCCCAGGTTCGGGCCTGCTGTGGGTCGCGGGTCTCGGGCCAGGGGGCGAGGGGGCGGCCGGCCAGCGCCGCCAGCGTCTCATCGGCGATGGCCAGTTCGACCAGCGGTACGCGGTCGGGCTTCCCGTTGCGCAAAGTCGTCTTGAGCCGTTCCACGTCCGGATCCGGTTGGGGCAGGGAAGCCACCGTCTGCAGCATAATCCACCTGTTCATGGTCGCGATTCGCGCTCCGAACGGAGCGGTGTTGGCAGCATGTTAGCGGTTTCCGTCGGTGGATGCACGCAGCGGGGGATCGGGAAAGCCCAGGGATAACCGGCCGATCAGCGATCACGACCAAGCCCAGGGATAACCGGCCCGGCAGAGGTCGTCCTGGTGATGCGAGTGGTTGCTGGCGGGCCGGTTATCCCTGGGCTTGGCGCCTCCGCGCGATCTTTCCTTTCGATTCCCGACCCCCGATTTCCGATCCCCGATCCCCGATCCCCGGTCCCCGATCCCCGACGCCGATCCCTGTCCTCTCACGCGGTTGTGCGGAGCCGCAAGCGGCCTGTTGACACATCGGCGGCGGTCGCGATGATGAAGGCGTTTATCATCGTTCACCGGTCAACCAGCAGCGGTGGGTTGATCTTCAAGGGCGCTGCCCTGTGGCGGGCGGCGGCCTTGGGTTCCAGGCCGTTGGCGGCATGAAGGAGGATCCGTGATGCAGCAAGGTAAGTCGCAGGAGATTTCCCGGCGGGCGTTTGTGAAGGGTGCGGCCACGGCGGCGGCGGTGGTGGGCGGCTTCCCGTTCGTGTCCCGTGGCGCCGCGGCGGATCAGCCGCTGAAGGTCGGGCTCGTCGGTTGCGGTGGCCGAGGCTCGGGGGCGGCCCGGGACGTACTGGCCGCGGCCCCGAACGTGCAGATTGTCGCCCTGGCCGACGTCTTCAAGGAGCGGGTGGATGGCTGCCGCGCGGGCCTCAAGGAAAAGTCCGAGGCCGAGGTGCCAGAGAAAAACTGCTTCGTGGGCTTTGATGCCTACAAGAAGGTTCTGGCGATGGACGAGGTGAGCTACGTCATCCTGGCGACGCCGCCATATTATCGCCCGGCGCACTTGGCCGCGTGCATCGACGCCGGCAAACACGTGTTCATGGAGAAGCCGGTGGCGGTGGACCCGGTGGGCATCCGCCGGATCATCGCCGCGGGCGAGAAGGCCGCCGGCAAGAACCTGTCCATCGTCGCGGGGACGCAGCGACGCCACCAGAAGAGCTACATCGAGACAATCAAGCGCATCCAGGATGGGGCCATCGGCGATCTCGTCGGCGGCCAGGTTTACTGGAACGGCGGGGCCCTGTGGTACCGCAAGCGCGAGGCCGGCTGGTCGGACATGGACTGGATGGTCCGCGACTGGGTCAACTGGTGCTGGTTGTCCGGAGATCACATTGTCGAGCAGCATGTGCACAACATCGATGTGTGGAACTGGGTTTCGGGCAAGCTGCCGGAGTCCGTGGTCGCGATGGGGTCGCGGCTGCGGCGCAAGACCGGCGACCAGTTCGACAACTTCGCCGCGGACTTCACCTATCCCGGGAACGTGCACGTCCTGAGTATGTGCCGCCAGATCAACGGCTGCGCCAGCAGCGTTTCCGAGCGGGTCATCGGGCAGAAGGGTATCTCCAACTGCAACGGGCACATCAGCACGACCGGCAAGCTGGAGATCGAGTCGCCCAACCCCTACGTGCAGGAGCACGCCGACCTGATCGAAGCGATCCGCACGGGTAAGCCGGTCAACGAAGCCCGGCAGGTGGCGGAGTCCACCCTCTGTGCGATCATGGCCCGGACGTCGGCTTACACGGGCAAAGAGGTGACCTGGGCAGAGATCATGAAGTCCGACGAGGAACTTGGCCCGCCGGACTATGAACTCACGGAGGAGAACGTGCGGGCCCGCGTTCCGGTGCCGGGTACCGAGCAGGGATAAACAACACGATTTGACAACCCCTGTGGCATCGGTCGCGTACGTGTTTAACGTCCGGGGACTGGCTCTTTTTTGCCGGCATGGAGGCTTTCCACGCGGTTCAGTGACGAGACGGCATGGCGGTGTCGTCGCGTCAGAGGGGCTTCGAGGCAAAAAAGTGCCTGTCCCCCTTCCCGGGACGCTAAACACGTACTCGGTCGCTGCCGGTGCGACAGAGGTCCGAGTTAATGTGCACGCTGACAAGCGTGCAAGCGAGGAGGCCGGGTCATGGCAGAGCGAGCCTTGAAGATCGGGTTGATTGGTACCGGCGGCCGAGGGGCGGGCGCGGCGGAGAACGCCATGCGGGCCGCTCCGGGCGTAACCGTGGTCGCCCTGGCGGATGTGTTCGATGATCAGGTCGCCTGGTGCCGCCGGCACCTCAAGGCGCAGCTCGGGCACGAGATTGCGGATCAGAACTGCTTCGTCGGCTTCGGTGCCTATCGCAAACTCCTCGAGGTCGAGCTCGACTACGTCATCCTGGCGACGCCGCCGTACTACCGTCCCGAGCATCTGGAAGCCTGTATCGCGGCGGGCCGCCACGTGTTTGCGGAGAAGCCGGCGGCAGTCGATGCCCCCGGCGTCCGCCGGGTCGTGGCCGCGGGCGAGGAGGCGGCACGGAAGGGCCTGTCCATCGTGGCCGGCACCCAGCGGCGGCATCAGAAGGGCTACATCGAGACCATCAAACGGCTTCATGACGGGGCCATCGGCCGCATCCTGGGCGGGGAGTGCTACTGGAACCAGGCCCAGCTCTGGAACGAACAATGGTTTCTGGAGAAGAAGCCCGGCTGGTCCGACATGGACTGGATGATCCGCGACTGGTTCCGCTGGCGGTGGCTGTCCGGGGATCACGTGGTCGAGCAGCACGTGCACAACATCGACGTGATCAACTGGGCGATCGGCGCCCACCCGGAAAAGGTCGTGGCCATGGGGGCGCGGCACCAGCGCCTCACGGGCGATCAGTACGACTACTTCTGTGCCGACTTCACCTACCCCGGCGAGGTGCACGTCATCAGCCAGTGCCGTCAGATAAACCACTGTACGCAGCAGGTGGCCGAGCGGGTCGTCGGCGAAAAGGGCTCATCCAACTGCAACGGCTCGATCAGCACGATCGGCCAGATCGACACCGAAGGGCCGGACCCGTACGTGCAGGAGCACGCGAACCTGATCGCCGCCATCCGCAGCGACAAGCCGCTCAACGAGGCCCGGACCGTCGCGGAATCCACGCTGTCCGGGATCATGGTCCGGCAGTCGGCCTATACCGGCAAGGAAGTCACCTGGGACGAGGCGATGAAATCGGAGGAGCAACTGGGCCCGCCGGATTACGAGATCACGCCCGCGAACATCAAGGCCCATCTGCCCATTCCCGGCACGATGCAGGGTTAGCGTCACCAGTTGTCGAACCCATGGTCGCGGGCGGGGGTGCCGGTGCTGACTTCGTGTAATTGCACCAGGGCACGCAGCAGAAAGCCCACCCCGTCGATCGCTTCATAGTACGGCTTGGCCGGATGCCCGCGGAACAGACCGCGGTAGTAGAGCCGGGCAACCGACTCCCGGGCCACCGTCCGGGCGAATTCGAGATACTGCCTTTCTCCCGTCGTGCCGTGCAGGTCCAGCAGGAACGAGAGTGTCTGGCCGTACATCTCGGCATAGGTGCCGTGCGGGGCCCAGTGGCGGGTGTAGGTGCCGTACCAGCTCGGCTCGGCGCAGCGGCGGGGGGGCCACTCGCGACGGATAAGCTCGGCCCATCTGCGCGCGGCGGTCAGCAGGCCCTCATCGCCGGTGACGCGAAAGGCGTACGCGTAGGCTTGGGCGGTGGCGATGGGCCGTTCGTACCCCGCGGCGTAGGGCTGCCACAGGTCGATGTGGCCGCGGGGCTCGTACTGGGCATAGCCGCCTACCATGCGGGGGCCGGGCACCGGGGTGCCATCGAGCTTCAGGCTTGCCCAGAAGGTGCCCGCCTTCGCGTCCCATGCGTAGCGGTCATAAGCCTTCAGATACGCGACGGCCTGATCGCGAAATCGAGGCTCGTCCGTCAGCTCATACGCTGCCAGGAGACGCGGGCAGAGGTGGCCGGTGGTGGAGGTGTCGAAGTGCGAGCCGTCGAACCGGTCGGCGCCGGCATTCGGGCGGGTCGCGATGAGCTGCGTTTCCGGGTTCCGGCCGTTCCAGTAGTAGTCCGCGACGAGGCGAGCGCGGTCCAGCCAGACCTGTTCGCCGGTCCGCGTGGCCAGGAAGGCGAAGGCGTAGACGATCTCTCCGCCCGTGAAGGCGAAGTCGCACCCCGGCTTGCCGTCTCCGTGCCGGTTGATCTCCCCCGTGACTTTGTCGATGACGTGCCATTCCCAGACGGCCTCAATCGCCCGTCGCACGGCGGGCGCGTCCACCTCCCAGAGAATGGGCCACATGGCCTGCTGAAAATGAATCTCGTGGTGGTTCCCGTCGTGGCCGGTCATGCGGTCGGCATGGGCGTCGTAGTGCCGATGCCAGCCCCACCAGAGCAGGCCCTTCTCGTCAACCAGATGCGTGAGGTAGTAACCGAGACTGCGGTGGGCAAACTCGCGGTACCTGGCGTCGCCGGTGACCCGGGTGAGATCGTACAGGGTCCGCACGGTCGGCTGATCGGCATACAGGTTGGCGCCGGCCGGCCCCCGCCGACCGCGCCGGGTGACCCGGAAGGTTTCATCGAGCGGCAGGGGATCCTGCGGGCAGTCCCGGGTCCGCACATCAAGGATGTTCATGAGGATCGGCGAATGTACCTTGCCATAGCGATCCGTGCCGTGCTCGATGAGCAGGTCGATGCACTCCCGCGCGTAGTCGAGATAGGGCCGATCCTCGACCGTCTCCGGGCGTAGCCCGCTATCGAGCAAGGGTGTCGGCGGCACGAGGTCGGCCGGCTCCGACGGTTCTGCGTGTGCCGGCTGGGCCGTCGCGACGGCGGTCAGGTAGACCAGCGAAAACACAAAACGGGTCACAGCCATGCCTTACCGGCGACGCCGGTTCAACCGCGGTAACAGTGATGCCAAGCGTCAGAGGAGTATCTGGCTGGGTCGCATCAGTGTCAAGCACGAATGGCCCGCGTGACAGCGTGCGCGGCTGCCTGGGTGGCTCAGGTCCTCCGGACCTGGGGGAGCGATTGCGGCGAACGCATGAGCGTTGTGACGGGGGTGGGCGTTCACCCGGCGAGTCAATTGGAGGCTTCAATCAGACCGGCGGATTTCGCGGTGCCGGGCGGCGTCGATGAGGATGGCTCGCTCCTCGTCGGAGAGGCTTTCAATCCCGGACTGAGCGACCTTGGCGAATACCTTGACGAGCACATCATCGCGATGCAGGGGCATGGAAGGCTCGTCGGGGAGCGAGCTCTCCTGGTGACTGGGCGGAAACTCGCCGCGGCGGCGCGGAGCGGCATGGGAGTGAGGGCGCCGCGTGGCGTGTCCGCGGCCGCGCAGCATGGCGCCGACGCGGGCAATCAGCGAGCGGGGGTCGATGGCGGTGCGGTGTCGGCCGGAGATGGACACGCCGCCCGAGAAGGCCCACGCCAGGCCGACAACCAGCCCGGCCACATGGCACAGGTCCCCACCGTAATTGGCCCCCCGGTTGACGATGTTAAACACGAACCAGGCCGCGTAGGCGATGACGAAGGTGCGGATGCGCACGGGGAGGAGGAAGTAAACGTAGATCTCGGCCTCGGGGAAAAGGACCGCGGCCGCGCCGAGCAGCGTCAGCACGCTGCCGGAGGCCCCGACGCCGAGGGTGAGTGGGTCGATGAATCCCACCAGGCCGGCCAAGGTGAGCAGGAGATTGCCCGCGATGCCGCCGGCGGTGTAAGCCACGAAGAACTGGCGCCGGCCCCACCGGCGCTCGAGGGACGGGCCGAGGAAGTAGAGCCCGAGCATGTTGAGCAGGATGTGGTTGACGTTGGCGTGCAGGTAGGTGGCGGTGAAGAGTCGCCACACCTGCCCGTCCAGGACGGCCTGGGCCTGCATCACGCCGAACCGGGTGATCCACTGGGCGAGGCCCCTGTCGGACCAGAAGAACATCAGGTAGAAGACGACGGCATTGGCGATGATGAGACTGGTGGTGACGCTGAGCGGCTCCATGCCGGGGCCGTGATAGACCGGTTGCCTGGAGGACGACGGGGCGTCCTGGTGGGCGTATGGGCGATCCTGCCAGCTCACGTCAGGTTCCTTCCATGGATGCGTTCACTCCCCACTTGCCCAGCGCTGCGTTCCGCCGCGTTGGGCAAGTGAGAAGATCGAACAGTGAGAGGAGGGAAGGGAGAAACCGTGTTTCCGTTCGATGGGCTGGCGCCTCAGTGGTGGTGAGACGGTCCCTCCTCAATTCTCCACTCGTCATTCTCGATTGCTGCGCAGACTACTCGGTTCCGGTCGTCGGCAGGGTCGCCGGGCGGGTGGCGGTGGCACCGCCGTTGCCCGCGGGGTACTCGATTTTGGCGGCCTTGCGCAACTCTTCCGCGTAGGTCTGTCCCTGGGCAAAGACCTTGTTCGTTCGGAGCTCCTCGTTGATCTCCTCGCGGGCTTCTTCGAGCGGGACGGTCGTCGCCTCGCGGCGGTCGGTGACCCGGATGACGTGGTAGCCGAACTGCGTCTCGACCACGTCGCTGATCTCGCCCTTCTTGAGGGCAAAGGCGGCGGCGGCGAAGGGCTCGACCATGGCGTTGTGCCTGGGGAAGAAGCCGAGGTCGCCGCCTTGTTCCTTGGAGGGGCAGGACGAGTGCTCGCGGGCCAGGGCGGCGAAGTCGGCCCCGGGCTTGCGGGCTTCCGCCAGAGCGGCATCGGCCTTCTTGCGGGCTTCGGCCTTGGTTGCGGGTGAATCGGCCTCCTGTGTGCCGATCAGGATGTGGCTGGCCTTGACCATCTCGGGTCGCTTGTATCGCTCTTCGAGGTGCTCCTGATACGCGGCGCGGATCTCTTCATCCGTGACTTTCACGCTGTCGGGGAACTTCTTCTCGATGAGCTGCGCCTGCACATAGTTCTGGCGGAAGGCGGGCTCGGTGGCCCGCTTGGCTACGAATTCCGTAAGGGACATCTGCATCGCCGCCCGGATGCGTCCCTCGAACTCGTCCCGGGTGATCTGCTCGCGCTTCAGGTAGAGCCCGAGTCCGCGGTTGAGTTCCTTGACGAGTTCCTCCGGGGTGGCGGTGATGCCGGCCTTCTCCACCTGTTCGTCGAGGAGGTGACGAGCCACGAGCATGTCCAGGATCTGCGGGCGGTACATCGCGCGGAACTGGGCGAGTTGCTCAGGGGGCATCGGCCGGCCCTGGAGCCCGCCCTGCAGTGTCTCTTCAACGGTGCTCTCCATGATGGGGTGGCCGTTGACGGTGACGGCGACGGAGTCCGGGGGGGCGATCGCCGGCTGGGTCGCGGCGGAGGGTTGGGTATCTTGCGCGGTCGCGGCCGTGAGCGCGACCAGACAGACCATGGCGGCAACGGCAAGGATGGGCGAAGTTCTCATACGGGACCTTTCGTGGTGGATGTCGCTGTGTGCCCCCCATACGCGGAGGGCAGCAGTAGAAGATCATAGCCGCGATACCGGTGATATGCACGCCGACAAGGTAACCCCAGCGAGCGGCCGGGTTTATCCCCGTCTTTGGCGTGGGAAACGCCGTAGTGCGTCTGCGTTCTGCCCGCCAGGGACGCTGGGACGGGTGGCCCACCTCCTCTGGAGGTGGGGAAGCGATTGACTTGCAGTGCGAGCGCCAATCCCGTTACTGCATACGATTCCTTTGCCGCAATCGCTCCCCCAGGTCCAAAGGACCTGGGCCACCCCCCTATTGGGTGGCTGTTCTTGGGCGTCGTTTGAGGTGTTGTTCGGCTTGGGCGAGCCAGTCGGTGGTGGGCAGGGCGTAGGGGCGGAACTTCTCGATCAGGCCGAGTTCTTCGCTGAAGAAGAGGGCTCGGAACAGGCCGAGCCGGTTGGCGGCGGGGGAGTCGATCAGGTTGCTCGAATCGGCGGCACTCATCTGGAAGAGTACGCGGTTGTCGAACTCGCCGAAGGTCTGGCGGTCGAGCGTGCGATCGAGCGTGGCGGGGGTGTCCGCCCAGACCAGCACATGGATGCCCAAGGCCGGCCCCTCGCGGAGCAGCTCGGCGAACTGTCGGCCGGGATCAGGCGGGCGGTCTTCGTCGGACCGGCTAAAAGAAAAGTCATCCTCCCGCCGTCGCAACATGCGATAGCGCTGCAGGCCGAGGAGTACCAGGTAAACGGCCGGGGGGTGGGCCGTTTCGCCGGTCTGGCGTTGCTGAAGCTCGGCCGCCAGGTCAGCGAGTGCCTGGGGCACATCGCGGTAATCGACACTGCGGCAGTCGTGGGGCAGGGTATCGGCGACGCGGGCGAGGGCTCCCACCAGGGGCGAGTCGGCCGGCGTGCCGTCGAGAATCACGAAGCGGGCCTGCTCCGGGCGGTGGCAGGCGCCAAGACTGAGCATGGCGGACGCCAGGATCGCCGTCGCCGACTCGTCGCGCTGCCCGACGAGCAGGAGATGGGCACCGCTCTGCCTGCGGAAGGCGACGGCGGTGGGCTCCTTGATCGCGACCGGCTCGCCGAGCCAGGACCGCGGCACCCCGGGTTCGGTCGGCCAGCCCGGGGCCTCCAGGAGGCGGGCAAGCGGCCGGTTGGCGGCCAGATCGGCGGGCACGTGGCCCTCGAAGATCGCAGGCGGCTCCGCGGGGGCCAGCTTCCGCGCGGCGGCCAGTTCCCGCGCCCGGGCAAGGCAGGTGTCCCGTTGTTCGTCGGGCAGCCAGGCGGTCTGGAAGGGGTTGTTGCCCTGGACGAGTCCGCCGGCGTCGTTGTAGATCGCCTCACCGGGGCGACTCAGCAACCGGGCGGCCACGTTGTCATCGTCGAGAATGAGCTGCGAGTCGGCCTCGGAGCATTGCAGGGCGATGCGGACGGCCATCTGCCCCATGGTGCTGCGGGCCAGGCCGCTCGTTCCGCCCAGGGTTTGCGAACCGAGGATCACGTGCAACCCGAACGCCCGCCCCTGGCGCACCAGCCGGTCCATCAGCAGCATCGCGTCCTGGGCGAGCTTGTCATCTTCCGAAAAGAAGATCTGGAACTCATCGACGATCAGCAGGGTGCGGGGCAGCCGTTCGCCGGTCGTTTCGCGGTAGGCGGCCAAGTCCTGCACGCCGGCCCTGCGGAAGAGGTCCCCGCGCCGGGTCATCTCCTGGTCGAGCCGTTGCAGCACACTGAGGCCGAACTCGCGGTCACTCTCGATCGCCACCGCCCGGGCGTGCGGCAACAGGTGGGTCACGTAGGTCTTGAACTCGACGCCCTTTTTGAAATCCACCAGATAGAACTCAACTTCCTCGGGGCTGTACCACAAGGCGAGGTTGGTGATGATGACGTGGAGCAGGGTGGATTTGCCCGATCCGGTCTTGCCCGCGATGAGCACGTGCTGGGCGACGCCCTTGCCGAGATCGAGGTATTGCAGTCGCGTGGCTCCGGTCCGGCCGACGGGCACGCGCAGGCCGGTGCGACTGCTGCCGGACCACTCGGCCTCGGGCGATGGGGTGATGGCCGAGAAGGGCACTTCGACCCGCTTGGCCTTGAGCGACGCCCGCCCGACCGCCTGCATGAGCCGGGTCAGCCGTTCCTCCGCCGGCGGCTCATCGAGGCGCAGCGGGAACTGCCGGAAGATCTCATCCTGCCAGACGAACCCGGTACCGTCGTGTACGAGGTGCACGCATCGGGCCTGCAGGTCCTCGATCTGCACGCCGGGCGGCAGGGACTGGCGGCTGTCGTGGGCGATCAGCGCGTAGACGCCGCAGCGGGCACCGCTGGCGACAATGCTGCTCAGGCGGCGGGCGGCCTCCTCGGTGAAGTTGACGGGGAAGTCGGCGATGACCAGGAAGC